>JANRKN010000043.1:0-31930 GCA_033763435.1 Planctomycetota bacterium | reverse complement strand
AGTCCGAGCCTGACCTGCCGATTGAGACCACCATGGTGACCAACTCTTCGCCCTTTCCCGCGATCAACCCGAACATCGCCGGCCCGGTGCTGACCAAGCGCATCCCGTGCTGGCCCTACGCGGACCCCAAGGGCCGGCACGTCGTGCACATCGACGAGTATCTCCAGACGGGCGGCTACCAAGGCCTGCGCAAGGCGCTGACCCTCAAGCCCGAGGCCGTGACGGATGAGGTGAAGAAGTCGTCGCTCCGCGGTCGCGGCGGCGCGGGCTTTCCCACGGGCCTGAAGTGGACGTTCCTGCCCAAGTACGACGAGAGCAAGCCCGCCAGCGAGCAGGTGCGGTATCTGGCGATCAATGCCGACGAGAGCGAGCCGGGGACGTTCAAGGACCGGCTGCTGATGGACTTTGACCCGCACCTGCTGCTCGAGGGCATCGCGATCGCGTGCTATGCGTGCCGGCTGAGCAAGGCGTACATCTTCATCCGTGGCGAGTACCACCATCAGGCGGCGGTGCTCGAGCAGGCGCTGAAGGAGGCGTACGCGCAGAAGGTGTTCGGGGCGCAGGGGCTGCTCGATACGCCCGACGCGACGGGCGCGAAGTTTGCCGTCGAGTGCTATGTGCACCGCGGCGCGGGCGCGTACATCTGCGGCGAAGAGACGGGCCTGCTCGAGGCGCTCGAAGGCAAGCGCGGCTGGCCCCGCATCAAGCCGCCGTTCCCCGCGGTGAAGGGCCTGTTCGGCAAGCCGACGATCATCAACAACGTCGAGACGCTCGCGCACCTGCCCAGCATTCTGGAGAACGGCGCGGAGTGGTTCCTCAAGCAGGGTTCGCCCGGCATGGGCAACGGCGCGCCTCCCTCGGCGGGCACGAAGCTCATGGGCGTCTCGGGGCATGTGAACCGCCCGGGCGTGTTCGAGCTGGAGCTGGGCATCAAGCTGCGCCAGCTCGTCGAAGACCCGCGCCTGTGCGGCGGGATGCGCAACGGCAAGAAGTTCAAGGGCGCGATCGCGGGCGGGATCTCGATGGGCGTGCTCGGCCCGGATCAGTTCGATGCCGAGCTCGACTTTGACATCGGGCGCAAGTACAACGTGCTGGGGCTGGGCACGGCCTGCCCCACCGTGTTCGATGAGGACACGGACATGGTCGCGGTCGCGCGGAACATCGCGCGGTTCTTCAAGCACGAGAGCTGCGGGCAGTGCACGCCGTGCCGCGAAGGCTCGGGGTGGCTGTATCAGCTGCTGGGCCGGATCGAGGAAGGCCAGGGCAAGACCAAGGACCTGGACCTCGCGCTGGAGATCGCGACGAGCATGGGGAGCATGCCGGGCACGACGATCTGTGGCCTCGCGGACGGCAACAACTGGGCCGTGCGGACGATCATGAACAAGTTCTGGGGCGAGTTCGAGAAGCGCGTGACGCCCAGCTTTGTGCCGGTGAAGATGACCATCGGCGCGAGCGCGAAGGGATAAGAACGGCGTTCGGGATTCGGCGAACAGGATTCGGGGCTTAGGGTGCGGCGCTCGGCGTGATTCGCGCCGTTGCGCCCGGCGCCCGCGGACGCTGCGCGCCGACCACTTTCCCAGCCACCACCCCACCCCTCGCGGTTTGTCCCCAAGGCCCATCGCCGTCCGGGGGAGGGGATAAACTTGCGGCCCGCGGGTGGGGTGAGGCTCGGGAGGTGTGGAGTGGGGTGCTGGCTCGTTCTGACCATGAGGGTTGCCGCTTGAAGACCTTTGCCCGTTCGGCCGCGCTGGTGTTGGCTTTCTTGGCTGTTGCGCCCGTGGCTCGCGCGCAGGACGACCTGCCCGGCGCGGTGGTGACGAGCTTGGCGCCGCTGGGCGCGGACCAGGAGTCGCTGCTCAAGAAGTTCGCCGAGGAAAACCTCGCGCGGCTGACCAGCGATAAGCCCGCCGACGTCCGCCGGGGTCGGTCGGCGCTGCTCAAGCCTCTGGGCGATCCTTCCGTCTCCGTCTCGTTCCGCCTCGCGTACGCGCGGACGCTCGTGGAGCCCCTCGCGGCGCTGGCGGCCTCGGACAAGGACCCCGTCGCGGTCAGCGCGCTGCGCGTGCTGGGCGACCTCGCGACCGACTCGGCCGTCGCGCCCCTGGAAAGGGGCCTCAGCAGCCCGCGCCCCGCGGTGCGGATCGCTTCCGCCTCGGCGCTGGGGCGGGTGCTTGAGACGGCCTCGCTCCGCACGCCGGCGCTCACGGCCGACCGGGGCGTGCGACTGATCGCGGCGCTCGGCGAGCGGCTGGCTTCGGAGTCTGAACCGTTGGTGGCCGACGCGCTGGCCCGCGCGCTGGTGCTGGGCCTTGCGTCGCCTCAGCAGGGGCTTGAGGCGGTGCCGAGCGCGGCGATGAGCCGCCTGTCGTCGGTGGTGGGCACGCGGGTGCAGGGCGCCCGGGCCTCCAAGGCCGAGGGCGAGGCCGAGGCGTCGCTCACGCACACGCTGATCCTCCGCGCGGGCGAAGGCCTGCGGACGGCGCTGGCCGACCGGCCCCAGGCCTTCCAGGCGCAGGCGATCAAGGACGCGGCGGGCTTCGCGGGCGATGTGCTCGCGCTGCAGCGTCGGCGCCTCGTGGGCGCGGATATCCCGGCGATTCTCCCCCGCGAGGACGACGAAGCCGTGCAGGAGACCAAGAAGGCCCAGCGCGAGAAGCCCGGCGTGCAGGTCGCGACGGCCGAGAGCGTGCTGTACTTCGCGCGCCAGGCACTGGCCCCGGTCGCCGAGCGTCCGAGCATTCCTTCGACGAACCTCGCGCAGTTCATCCGCGCCGCCTCGACCGAGCAGGACGCGCGGTTCGACACCTCCGCGCTTGACCTCATCGGCGCTTCGGGCGTGCTCACCCGCGCGCCCTTTGAGATCCCCGCCTCGCGGTTTGGCAAGTAAACCCGGGGGCAAGTCAGCCCGGGGGCAACTCAGCCCGGGACACGATCCCGCGGGCCCATGACGTGCTGCAACGCCTGACATCCTCGCTTACGCGCCAGGCGCTGGTCGTCGTCGCGCTGGCGCTGGTGGTCTACTGGCCCTTGCTCGGGCACGCGGGCCTGACCGACAGCGAGGGCCACCGCGCGATCCCGGGGTGGCGGATGCTCGCGTCGGGCGAGTTTCTGGTGACGCACCTGTTCGAGCATCCGTACCTGCGCAAGCCCCCCGGCATGCCGTGGGCGGTCGCGGCCTCGTCGGCGCTGCTGGGCGAGACGGAGTTTGCCGCCCGGGCCGTGTCGGCGCTCGCGTCGACGTTCGCGGCGCTGCTCGCGCTGGTCTTCGCGGCGCGGTGGTTCGGGCGCGCGCACGCCCTGTGGGCTGGCGCGGCGTTCGTGCTGATGCCGCTCACGTGGGCCCCCGCGCGAGCGGCGGAGATCGAGGCGCTGAATCACGTGTTCACGCTGGCCGCGGCGGCGCTCGTGCTCGACCTGTTCCTCAGGCCCGCCGGTGCGCGACTGGCGCGTGCGTCGCTGCTCGCCCTCGCGGCGCTGGGGCTGCTGCTGGCCAAGGGCCCGGCCAGCCTGCCCGTGATCGCGGGCGCGGTGGCCTCGGGCTGGATCGTCACGCGCAGCCCGCGAGCGCTCGCGGTGATTGCGCCTGCGCTGCTGGCCTCGGCGCTCGTCGCGGGTTCGCTCGCGTGGGCGATCGCGCAGCGCGTGCTGGGTCAGGACCCGGTGACGCAGTCGCCCGCGGAGTTTCTGTGGAGCCTGGCGCGCGTGCCGGCGATCGCGGCGTTCGGGCCGCTGGCGTTGCTCTCGGCGTTGCCCGCCGCGCTGGCGCTCGCGTTCCCCTTTGGCCCCGACGCCCGAGCCGAAGCGGAGACCAGCGACGATGCACGCGAGGTGACGCGGGCCGCGCGGGCCCTTGCGCTCGCGGTGCTGCTGTCGCTGGGCGCGTACACGGTGCTGGGCGTGAGCAACCCGCGCTACGCGATGCCCGCACTGATGCTCGCGCCGATCGGCATGGCGTACCTGCGCTGGGGCGCGGCCGGCGGCGGGATGCTCCCCCTACGCGCCCGGCTCGCGCGCTGGGCGATGCTCGACCCCGCGCGGGGCGTAGGCCTGCCGATGCTTGCGCTGCTGCTCATCGCCTCGGGCGTGTTCGTCTTCCTAACCGACGCGCAGAAGGTCCGCAGCAGCGGGCGCGAGGTCGGCCAGCGGCTCGCGCAGGATCTCAAGCCTGCCCAGGGCGAGCGGCGCGTGATGCTCTGGGCCGACGGGCTGATCGAGGCCCGGCCTGAGATCCTGTGGTACGCGCAGCGTGAGGCCCAGCGGCTGGGCTACGAGCTGAGCGTGCGCTGGAGCCCGGGCTGGCGCGCGCTGCCGCCGGGCGGCGCGGCGCTCGCGCTGCGCACCGACGACCGCGGCAATGAGCTGGGCGTGCTCACGCGGCTCGGGCCCAACAACGCGATGAGCGAGCCCGAGCCCGAGATCGAGTTCCGTGAATGGCGGTTTACCCTCGTCCGCCCCAAGCCCGCCGCGAGCGATGCCCCGGCGACCGACGAGCCCGCCCCCGGCCCCGACCCGAATCCGGCCCCTGATCAGCCGACGGACGGGCCCCGAAACCCTTCCTGAATCCGATCAAAGACCGACTATTCAGAGATTCTCGGACGCACAGACTACCGAACAGAACAAGAAAATCGAAGTCTTCAAGCAGTTTTTGCGTCGAAGGATCAAATGGCTCTTGAACGGGTGTGGGGCATCCGCTATTCTCTGGACGTTGTTTCCGCCCGCAGCCGCAGGTGGGGCCTAAAGCCCGACGAGAGAGACACTTGCGGTTGAAAACGGCGAAGCTTCCTCGTGAGGAGAGAGCACGAGTAAGCCTCGCTGTTTTCGTTTTTGCACCGCGCGTTCCACCGACCGTCCACGGCTGGTCCACCGCCGTTCGGCCTCCAGAAGGCCTTCATCAGGCGTTTGTACGAACAAACTGAAAACAGGCCGGGGGAGGGGGGAGGGGGGTGGGGGGTGAGGGCGAGGCTTGGCTTGCGGTGGGTCGTGGAGCTGCGCGTCAGCACCCGCGGCTGAAGACGGTGACGAAGGCGATGAAGTCATCGCTATCGACGAAGCCCGAGCGGTCGAGGTCGGCGTCCCCGGGCCCCGCGCCGCTGAAGGCCGCGACGAAGGCGGAGAAGTCGTCGCTGTCGGGGAAGCCCGAGCCATCGAAGTCGGCGAGGCATTCGCACGAGTCGAGCGTGCCGTTGGCGTTGACATCGGTGCCCGCGCCCGAGGCGAGGTCGGCGGTGTCGAGCGCGCCGTTGCCGTTGCAATCGCTGACGAGGGCGAGGTGGGCGCCCATGAGTCCGTAGCCCTTGACGAAGATGGGCTGGGTGAAGCCGTTGAGCCTGAAGTACTCGGCGGTGTGGAAGACGACGTTGCGTGCGCCGTCGACGGTCCACGTGGGCCGGGCCTGGAGCAGGCAGGCGAGCGCGCCGGCGACGAGGGGCGTGGAGAGCGAGGTTCCGTTGACGGCGGCGTAGCCGGTATTGGAGGTTGGGCTGACGGTCGCGGTCTGCTGACCCAGGGCCAGCAACTCGGGCTTGACGCGACCGTCGGCGGTCGGACCGTCGGAGGAGAAGCTGGTGACGGTGCCCGAGATGTTGACCGCGCCGACGGTGATGACCTTGAGGGCGTCGGCGGGTGCGATGAGGTGGCTGGTGGTGCGGTCGCCGTCGTTGCCTTCGTTGCCCGCGGCGGTGACGCAGATGAGCCCGTTGCTGGTGGCGATGTTGACCGCGCGGCTCGTGACGGCGGTGATGCCGTTGAGCTGCGCCTGGGTGTACCAGTCGATGTAGCCCAGGCTGCTGGTGGCGATGTCGGCGCCGAGGGACTCGACGAACTCGAGGCCCGCGACGTAGTTGTCTTCCTCGGCGGGGTACTCGCCCGCGACGTCTTCGGTCTTGGCGAGGATGTAGCGCGCGTCGGGCGCGGTGCCGACGAGCTCGCCGGGCAGGTACGCCGCGAGCGTGCCGAGGATGAACGTGCCGTGGTGATGCTGGCCCGAGTTGTCGCCGGCCTGGATGCCGACGTTGGCGTCGTTCTTGACAAAGTCGAACGAGGCGATGACCCGCAGGGGCTTGGCGGGGTTGTTGAACGCGGCGTGGGTGGTAACAAAGCCGGTGTCGAGGACGCCGATGATGACGCCCGCGCCCGTGAAGCCCGCGTCGTGGACGCGCGCGAGGTCGATCTGCGCGATCTGCCCCGCGCTGCGCCCGTAGTTTTCGCGCGCGCCGAACTCGCCCGTGCCGTCCTCGCCATCGGCGCCCCACGGGTCGTCCTGCACCTCGAGGGCCTGCACGGCGCGGCCGCGGCGGACGGGCTCGGTGGTCAGGCCCATGGCGCGGATCGCTTCGAGCTGCGCGGGCGAAGCCTCGACCGAGACGGCGTTGAGCCAGCGCGAGCGCTGGTGGACCCGCGCGCCGGTGGATTCGATCGCGGCGACGCGCGCGGGATCGAGCGGCAGGTCGCGCTCGTCAAAGACGGTGCCGAAGAGCCCGGGCGTCTCGCGCCGAAGCTCGCGCCGACGGACTTGATCGGGATTCGCCGACGCGGCGAGCGCGAGGATCGCCTCGCGCCGCGTGGGCTCGGGGGCGTCGGCGAGCTTGGCGGGCAGCAGCACCCAGTGGCGATTCGGTTCGGGCTGGGCCGACTGCGCCAGCGCCGAGCCTGCGGCGAGCAGGAGCGCGACGATTCCCGCGCGGATGTGCGGGGCTTGAACACCGATCGATGCGCGCGGCGCGCGGGTCTGGCTCATCAGCCCAGCATACCGGACGGCGCGGGGAAGGCCAAGTGAGAATGACGAGACTCGGCGCAGTTGGCGCGCGTGCGGAACAGGGCTGAGCGATCAGCGTGACTCTGGTTCAACGCGACTGGACGCGAACTCGTGATTCGGCGGCCAACGACGGCTCGCGCGAGCTTGATGAGACTCCGGCCATGCGCGACTGGATTGTCCCCAGTGGTTCGCCGGCCATCCGGACGACGCGCTGTTGCTGTGCGTCCGCGGCTCAACCGTCGCGGGTGGCCGCCAATCGCGCTTGGGTTCGTAGACGGCTTTCAACCAGGCTTCGGGCGAGTCCACGTCGCTGAGAAGCGGCAGGATCTCTTGCTCGAGCTTGATGCCCGAGACATACTCGCGATACGGACTGATGGCGACGCGATGTCCCGGCCGCGCCAGAAAATTGCCGTGGTCATCGATGCCGCCGACGTGCTTGACGTAGGGATACGCCTCTTCCAGCATGGCTTTGATCGGGAGTCTGGGTGGGACCTGGTCGAACGGGCCGTCGTTCCAGGTGTTCAGTTCGATCTCGCGCCGATGCACACCCACGAGCACATAGCGACGGCTGGGCGTGTGATAGAAGAAACAGTACCGTGTACGATCGCCAAATTCGAGCAATCGCGGCTGCGCTCCCACTCCAGATCGGTTCTCGACCGGACCGCCGCTGCCGCCGGTGACGTAGTAGAACTGCTGAGCCGGGCGGTAGTAGATCAGGTCCAGCCCGTAGCCCGATTCATCGCGGATGCCCGAGACGTACTCCTCGCCCGGATAGAGTTTGGGGCGCTCGTGCTGGAATGCCCGCCGGTCGAGCGCGAAGCGTCTGCCGACGTCGTCCACGATGAGATCAACCTCGTGCCGCTCGGCGTTGTAACCGATCGTGACGCCGTCTTTGCCGTCGCGAAACTCCGCCGTGCGCATGTCGTCGGAATTGCCGACATCGAAGTAGCCGATCGAGACCGTGCCGCTTTCGACATCCGCAAAGCGGATGTTGCCGGAGACCTTTCTCGCACCGAGCGGAAAGGTGTAATAGTAGTATTGCTCGCTGGGATAGACAATGGGGTCGCGCGGAGCCCGGCTGAGAAGGAACCGCAGCATTTCCCGGGGCGAATCAAAGTTCGGGGTCTGAGCAGGGCTTGGGTCGTCGAACCTCGGGGGATTGTCGCCCATGATGCGGGCAAGACGTGTTTCATTCCATTCGATTTCGATCGGTGCGCCCGCGGCAGGCACAGGCGGAGACAAGGGCGTGGAGCCGGGGCCCGAGCAGGCCGTCAGGACGCTCATCAGCGCGACGCCACCCGGAAATCGCACACCTGATCGCCAACTCCGGGCGGCCATCACAACGCCTCCGATTTCTCCAGACTCAGGGATCTCACCACGGCAATCGAGTGGGGATGGTTGGCATCGCTTCCCTGAAGGTGGTGAACCAACTGTGGCCCGGCGGCCACGTCGGCCAATCCCCGGGGCCGGTCGGCGTTGTTCCCCATGACTCCGACTGGGCGGTGTTGTGAGAGGGCGGCCACGACGGCTGAGGGCGAGTCCATGTGTTCGACGCGTACTGCGCGTGGTTCGGCGGCCACATAACGCTGTACCGCATCACGTGCCCAAGGCCCCAACCGTCGGAAACCAGTCGCTCGTGATTCGGCGGCCAACTCTGCTGAGAGTTGCTCGCCTGATGTTCCCATCGCCCGCTCATCAACGTCGTATGAAACGGTGGGCTGATCCGCGACGACGAGTCGCCAAGGGTGTGATTGGGCCACCAAGACCGCGAGGTGATTGTGTTATGTACGCCCGCGGGCGGCCAGGTCTTTGATGAGGCCCACAGGTGCCCCGCCGGAAACAGATTGCTGTTGTCGACGGCATGGGTCACCGGGGGCGGCACAGTGTTCGGGTTGGCACGAGAGGTCCACGTTTCATGCTCGCTCGAATCCCATGTGTGATGGTCGGCAGGGACTCCCGGATCAGGATGGCTCGGCGGCGGCCATGTCGATGACGCTTCCTTCACATGGTTTGCGGGCCAGCGAAGGCTCACCTCGGCCGCGTGCGTCTTCGGATAGTCCATCCGAATGCTCTTGCCAAGTTCGTGGTTGGGCGGAGTCGGGTCGATGCTCCTCGACACCGCGACTTCATGGTTCGGCTTCCACCAGTCCGGATGGTGCTCAGGCCAAAGGTCACTCAGGCCCTTCTCGTGTCCAGTGGGGCCGCACTCGACGGCGATGAACGCCTGCAACCCACGCTGCTGAAAGGCATCAAGATAGTTGAAGATGCTCGACGCGCTCCGTTCGATGGCGAAGCGATCCACCCGGACTCCGAGATTGTTGATCACGATCATCAGGTCGTCGCCGTCGACGACTTGGTCGAGATTCGCATCGGCCTCGGGAAGACCGGCCTGAATGCCGCCCGCGACTACGACGACATCATCCCAATCGACCGTCGCGCTCGTCGGTGCTGCCTCGCCGAATGCGAGCAACAGCGTCTGCGAGATTGCCTCCAGAAGGTCGCCCTGGTCGGCGTCCCCGTTGCCGTTCAGGTCCGCGATCGTGCTCAGCGAGCCGAAGCGCTGGAGCAGTCGATCATGCACCATCATCGCGATGTCGACATCGCTCAGTGCGCAGTCTTGGTTCATGTCCACGAGCACGACGCCGGTGTTTGCCAGCAGTCGGCTGATCTCTGTGCGATCGGCAGGGCCGCTCGTCGTCGGCGGCGTCTGGCCCGAAGCCAGATTGGTGAACAGCGCCACCGCAACACTCACCCCAAGCACGGCACCCCGCGTGTGAATCGCACCGCACTTATCCCTGGTGTTCATCGAGAAACCTCCCGAAGTCTGAGCCCAGAATAACCCCCCCCCTGATTCCTGTCAAGCCCGGGTGCAGCAAAGTGCTTCACTGACTCATCCGCCTCGCCGCTGCCGATCGCGGCGGCGCGCAGAACAACGCCGCGGGTTGCGGTCCCCGCGGCGTGGTGCGATTCAGAGAGTTCTGTCAACTCAGGCGATGGTGACGCTCTTGTCGAGATAGACGTCCTGGATGGCGTTGAGGAGCTTGACGCCCTCGTTCATGGGCTTCTGGAAGGCCTTGCGGCCCGAGATCAGTCCCATGCCGCCCGCGCGCTTGTTGATGACCGCGGTTGCGACGGCTTCCTGGAGGTCGCCCGCGCCCTTGCTCTCGCCGCCCGAGTTGATGAGCGGGACGCGGCCCATGAAGTTGTTGACGACCTGGTAGCGGCAGAGGTCGATCGGGTGTCCGCCGTGGCCGGCCTCATCGCTGCCGCAGAGCTGCGTGTAGACGCGCTTGTCCCACTTGCCGTAGGCCGAGGAACCAGCGTTCAGCGCGGCGTAGCCGCCGTTGTTGGTGGGGAGCTTCTGCTTGATGATGTCGGCCTGGATGGTCGCGCCGAGGTGGTTGGCCTGGCCCGTAAGGTCGGCCGAGGCGTGGTAGTCGGTGCTCTTGCCGTCGGCGCCCTTGACCTTGAAGGCGTTGTTGCGCGTGTAGCACCAGAGGACGGTCACCATGCCCAGCGAGTGCGCCTCTTCGAACATCGCCGCGACTTCCTGGATCTGTCGGCGGGATTCTTCGGAGCCGAAGTAGATGGTGGCGCCGACGGCGATCGCGCCCATGTCATGGGCCATGCGGATCGAGCCGTAGAGCGTCTGATCGAACGTGTTGGGGTACGAAAGGATCTCGTTGTGGTTGAACTTCACCAGGAACGGGATCTTGTGGGCGTACTTGCGCGCGACCGAGCCCAGCACGCCGAAGGTCGAGGCGACGGCATTGCACCCGCCCTCGAGGGCGAGCTTCACGATGTTCTCGGGGTCGAAGTACGCGGGGTTGGGAGCGAAGCTCGCGCCCGCCGAGTGCTCTATGCCCTGGTCCACCGGAAGGATCGAGACATAGCCCGTCCCCGCCAGGCGCCCGGTGTTCATGATCGTCTGGAAGTTGCGAAGCACCGGGACGGTCCGGTCGCTGTGCGCCAGCACCCGGTCGACAAAGTCCGGCCCCGGCAGCGCGATCTGCGCCTTGTTCACCGTCTTGGACTCGTACGACAGCAACGAACCGGCAGCGTCGCCCAGGGCGGCGCGGACATCCAGCGAAGGCGTGGCAGGCGTGAACATTCATGACCTCCGGGTCAGATAGGAGTGACGGAAACGCGCCTGCTCCGACCAAAATCGGACAAACGCGGCGGATTATACGCACGCTCCTTCCCGACGTCCCGCTCGGCAAGCCGCCAACCGGGCCGGAAGGGAATCAGTCCCGCGGCGGCAGCACCAGCCGCCAGCAGCGGTGGATCTTCTCGTTGCGATACTCGGGCGGGATCGTCCGGTGGGTGATCTCGCGGATCGTCAGCCCCGGCAGCGCCTCGAGCAGCGCGGGCTCGTCCAGCTTGAACCGCCGGAAGTTGTTCGAGAAATAGATGACCCCGCCCGGCGACATCAGACCCGCCGTGCGCGTCAGCAACGGCACGTGGTCGACCTGGACGTCCCAGTCCGTCTCGGTGCTCTTGCTGTTGGAGAACGTCGGCGGATCGACCACCGCCAGGTCATACACGCCCCGCCCGTCGCGCGGCGCCGGGGGATGCTCGACCAGAAACTCGCGGATGTCCGAGCGGATCAGCCGGTGCTTGCGCGCGTCCCACAGGTTGTTCGCCTCGAGGTTCGCCTGCGCCCAGTCGAGATACGTGTTCGAGAGGTCGACCGTCGTGGTGCTCGCGGCGCCCCCGGCCGCGGCATACACCGTGAACGAGCCCGTGTACGCGAAGAGATTCAAGAACCGCTTGCCCTGCGCCTCGGCGCGCACCATGCCGCGGGTTAGCCGATGGTCGAGGAACAGCCCCGTGTCGGTGTAATCTCGCAGGTTCACCCAGAACTTCAGCCCCGCCTCTTCGACGAGGAACGCCTCGCCCGACGAGTCGTATTTGGTGTGCTGCTGACCCTCGCGCTGGCGGTGCCGACGCTTCATCACCACGTGGTCCGTCGGCATCTCGAGCACCCGCGCGATCACCGCCTGGCACGCATCGAACCACTCGGCCTGCTGCGCGATCGAGCGCGAGTGTTCACGCTCATACTCGAACACGTGCGCGTGGTCGTGGTACACATCAATGATCAACGGCACGTCGGGCGCATCGCGCTCGTACACGCGATAGCACGTAATGCCGCGCGACGGATACTTGCGCAGATGCCGGGCGTTGTTCGTCAGCGTGCGCTCGAACTGCGCGATCTCCGCCAGGTCGCGCTCGCGCAGGCCCTGAAACACCGGGCCCGTCGGCGCTTTCTTCTGAACCGCCGGCGAAGCAGGTGGCGCGTCCGTGCTCGGTTCGATCTCTACGCCGATGTTCACATCCGCGCCCGGTCCGACATCGGCGCTCGGTTCGACGGTCGCGCTCGGCTCGACGGTCGCGCTGGGCTCGACGGTTGCGCTCGGCTTGGGCGCCGCGTCTGTTTCGGTGTCGGCGCTCGCGGGCGCATCGTCGCGCGCGCCGCGGATCATGTCGGGCGGCTTGGGCCCGAGGAACTGGTAGTACGTGCACTCGATCTGCGCGTTGAACAGCTTGCGTCGGCGCGTGGCCTTCTGGCCCACAATCGTTTCGAGGTCGGGCCGCGCGGTGAGAATGAAGAAGCTCCACGTCGGCAGCCCGCGCAGCACCTGCGGGAAGCGCGCGTACAGCTCGGTGATCTCGGCCTCTTCGCCCAGCCGCTGGCCGTAGGGCGGGTTGGTCACGATCACGCCGTAGTCCGCCGACGTTGTCAGCTCGGCGAACGCCCGGCGCTGGAAGTGAATGAACCGCTCGACCCCCGCCGCCTTCGCGTGCTGGCGCGCCAGCCTCAGCGCGTGCTCGTCGATGTCCGACGCGTGGATCGTGTAGTCCAGCCGATCGCGCTGCTGCGCCCGGCATTCGTCAGCGACTTCGTCGAACACCTCCGCCCAGCCCTCGCACGCCGGGCCCGTCCAGTGGCAGGCGTCAAAGTCGCGGTTGGCGCCGGGCGCGATGTTCAGCCCGATCATCGCCGCTTCGATCGCGATGGTGCCCGTGCCGCAGAAGGGGTCCACCAAGGGCCTCCGCGGCGTCCACGGGCTCAGCATCACCAACCCCGCCGCCATCGTTTCCTTCAGCGAGGCCTCGCCCACCAGCGTGCGATACCCGCGCTTGTGCAGCCCCGCGCCCGAGGTGTCGAGCGTCAGCGTTGCGACATCCTCCAGCAGCGCGACCTCGATCACCGCGCGCGGGCCCGTCTCGGGCAGCTCGCGCACGCGATGACGCTCCAGCAGCCGATCCACGATGGCTTTCTTGACGATCTTCTGGCACGCCGGCACGCTCGACAGCCCGCTCTTGACGCTGCGCCCGGTGACGGGGAACTCGCAGTCCGCGCCCAGAAAATCTTCCCACGCGATCTCGCGCGTCCGGTCGTAGAGCACGCCGAAGTCCGTCGCGCGGAACTCGGCGAGCTTCAGCAGCACCCGGTCCGCGGCCCGCAGCATGATGTTGGCCCGCGCGAGCGTCCGCGCGTCGCCCTCAAAGCTCACACGCCCCGTCGAGGGGATCCGAGCGGCCACGCCCAGCGCCTCCAGCTCCCGCTGGACCACCGCCTCGAGCCCGAACGCGCACGTGGCCAAAAACTCCATCGCGTGAGGCTAGGCCGACGCGGACCGCCGCACAGGCGGCACGCGGCGGTGCAGGGTGTGGGGTGTGGTGTGGGGTGGTGCGGGGCGCTCCGCCCGCTCAGTCGTCCGCCGAGATGCTCTTGGGGCCCATCTTCCCGGCGGTGCGCTCCATATAGCCCTTGCCCTTGCGCTCGTACTTGGTGAAGCCCAGCCGCTCGAGGTTCTTGTCCGACAGCGCGGACTTGGACTTGATGTCCGACCACTTGCCGGCGATCGTCGGCATTTGAGGCACGCGGCGCACGGGCTCGCCCGTCTCCGGGTGCTTCGTCAGCGCCTTGTCCTTCATCGACTGCACCAGCTCGAAGCACCGACCGGTGCCCTCGCCGTCTTTGGTCAGGACCTCGTACACGTACGTCGGCATGGGCCATTTTAGGAGCCCGCCGGTCGGAGCGTCCGACGTACACTCGCGGCGTCATGCCCGATCAGCCCTCAAGCCCCGCGTCCGAACCCGCCCCCGGGCCGGAACTGACCGACGACTATGTGCGCAAGGTGGCCGCGCTTTCGCGCCTGAGCCTGCGCGACGATCAGGTCGCGTCGTACCGCGAGAAGCTGTCGGGCGTGCTCGCGTATGTGCAGCGGATCCGCGAGCTGGACTTGGCTGATGTTGAGCCCCTCGCGCACGTCGGGGGCGAGGTCAACCGCCTCGATGAGGACACGCCGGGGCCCGAGCTTCCCATCGAGGCCCTCAAGGCCATGGCGCCCGAGAGCGTCGAGCGATTCATCAAGGTGCCCAAGGTGCTGGGCGACGGGGGCGGGGCATGACCGGCGCAACCCCTCGCACCATCACGCCCGCGCACGAGATCGCCTCGCAGGTGAGCGCGGGCGCGCGCTCGGCGCGCGACGTCACCGCGGCGGCGTTGCGCGAGATCGCCTCGGGCGACCGCGAAGTCCACGCGTTCCTCGAGACCTTCGAAGACAAGGCCCTGCGCGATGCCGACGCGGTCGATGCGCGCATCCGCGCGGGCGAAAAGCTCCCGCTCGCGGGCGTGCCCGTGGCGATCAAGGACAATCTGTGCCTCGAATGGGGCAAGACCACCTGCGCCTCGAAGATGCTCGCCGAGTTCCGCAGCCCCTACACCGCGACGTGCGTGCGCAAGCTGCTCGACGCGGGCGCGGTCATCGTCGGCAAGGCCAACCTCGACGAGTTCGCGATGGGCGGCTCGACCGAGCACTCGGCCTTTGGCCCGACGCGCAACCCGTGGGACCTCTCGCGCGTGCCGGGCGGAAGTTCGGGCGGTTCGGCGGCCGCGGTCGCCGCGGGCTTTGTGCCGCTGTCGCTGGGCTCGGACACGGGGGGCTCGATCCGTCAGCCCGCGGGGCTCTGCGGCCTCGTCGGCATCAAGCCCACGTACGGGCGCGTCTCGCGCTTCGGGCTCGTCGCGTTTGCTTCGAGCCTTGATCAGGTCGGGCCGCTCTCGACGTGCGTGCGCGATTCGGCGCTCGCGCTGAGCGTGATCTGCGGGCAGGACGCGCGCGACGCGACGAGCAGCGCAAGGCCCGTGCCCGACTTTGCCGCGGGGCTTGATGAGCCCGTCAGAGGCCTGACGCTGGGCGTGCCCCGGCAGGCGCGGAGCGACGCGAACCATCCGGCGGTCGCCGCGGAGTTTGAGCGCGCGATCGAACGCTTCCGCGGGCTTGGCGCGAAGATCGTCGACATTGATCTTCCGATGACCGACCACGGCATCGCGGCGTACTACATCGTCGCGCCGGCTGAGGCCTCGAGCAATCTCGCGCGGTTCGACGGCATCCGCTACGGCACGCGGGCGAAGCTCGCGCCGGGCGAGGACCTGCTCACGCTCTACACGCGTTCGCGCGCCGAGGGCTTCGGGCCCGAGGTTCAGCGGCGGATCATGCTCGGCACGCACGTGCTCAGCAGCGGCTACGCCGATGCGTACTACGTCAACGCGCTGAAGGTGCGCCGGCTCATCAAGCGCGACTACGACCGCGCGTTCGAGCGGGGCTGCCACGCGGTGCTCATGCCGCCCGCGCCCTCGCCCGCGTTCAAGCTGGGCGAAAAGCTCGGCGACCCGCTCGCGCTCTACCTCGAAGACCTGTACACCGTCACGGTGAACCTCGCGGGCCTGCCGGGCATCACCGTGCCCTCGGGCTCGGCGATGGTCGAGGGGCGCGAGCTACCGATCGGCATCCAGCTCGTGGGCCCGGCGTTTGAAGAGTCGTCGCTGCTGCGGATCGCGCGGCAGTACGAAGCCTCGGGCGCGTGGATGGGCCGGGTCGCGCCGCGGGGCTGACATTCGCCCCCCCTGTCGGACCAACAGGTGAGCCCCCGATCGGGCCAGCCCCGGGGATCTGCCGTCACGAGCGGGAGATGCTCCCAAACCACGCGCCGAAGGGTCCGATTTTGCTGGCGATTCTCGGCCCCGAGGGGTAGTTTGGGTGGGGGTTGGGGACAGGCGGGGTGGGGACGGTGCTTGAGAGTGATCGCGCGTGGGATTCGCGCGCGAGCGAGAGAGAGCGAGGCGATCCGATGAACCTTGACCTTCGGGCGGTGCTGTCCGCCGCGGCCGCGTTGCTGGCCTCGGCCCATGCCGCGCTCGCGCAGCCGGGGCTGGTCGCCCTCGACGCGCCCACCGGCGCGTTGATCGCGTTCGACGCGCAGGGCGCGGGGACGACGCTGGCGCAGACGGGTCTGACGGGCATCACGGCCGCGCGCTTCGGGCCTGACGGCTTGCTGTATGTCGTCGACAGCGCGACCAACGCGGTGTATCGCTTTCATCCGATCTCGGGCGCGTCGCTCGGCGCGTTCGTCGCGCCGGGCAGCGGCGGGCTCGTGAGCCCGCAGGGCCTCGCGTGGGGGCCGACGGGCGATCTGTTCGTCACGCACATGGCCGCGGCGGCGCGCGTGAACCGCTACGACGGCACGACCGGCGCCTTCGAGAACATCTTCGTCGGACCCTTCACGCCCCAGCCGCGCGATGTGCACTGGGGCGCCGACGGCAACCTGTACCTCACGTGCGAGATCTGCCGGGCGGTCAAGCGCTACGACGGCATCACGGGCGAGTCCGCGGGCCTGCTCGTCATGAACATCCCGGACGGGCCCACTTTGCCGCGGGGCTTTGCCTTCGGGCCCGAGGGCCGCGTGTACGTCACGAGCCAGAGCCCGGACAACGCGATCCGCGTGTACTCGAGCACGGGCGCGTTCCAGAGGCGCATCACCGCGCCGGGCCTGACCAACCCGCGCACGGTCGAGTTCGCGGCCGACGGCACGATGTACGTCGGGGGCACGTTCAACGGCGCGGGCGCGGTCGTCGCCTTCGACGCGAACGAGAACTTCACGGGCGTGCGCGCGAGCGGCGCGGGGCTGACGACGCTCGCCTGGGCCGCGGTGATGCCGTGCTTTGCCGATGTCGATCGCTCGGGCTTCGTCGACAGCGATGACTTTGTGCTCTATCTCGCGGCGTTCGATCGCGGGTGCGAAGCGCCGGGGGCGAGCCTCGCGGGACCCGACCCAGAGTGCGCGTTCTCGGCGGATTTCGACGGGAGCGGGTTCATCGACTCCGACGACTTCGTGGCGTTCTCGGCGCGGTTCGCGGCGGGGTGTTGAGGAAGACCGCGCGAGTCGTGAATGGCGAATCGCGAGTGGGGTGGCACGGGAAGAGCACCGCGCCGTTAGAATGGTCTCATGAAGTCGATCTTTCGTCGTTTGGCGATGGGATTGGGCGCGCTGATGGTGGTCGCGGGCATCGGCTCGTTTCTGTACGGGCACGAGGCGGTGCGGGTGTTGCTCGCGTATCCCGAGGCGGCGGACTCACTGAAGGATCAGGCCAAGCGCGCTTTCGAGGGCGGGATCCTCGTCGCGGCGGTGGGCGCGGGGCTGCTGGGCCTCGCGATGCCGAGGCTGCGCGAGAAGGCCTGACGATCCGCGCTGAGCGCCCGGGTCACTTCTTCTTGGGCGCGAAGGCGCTGCGGAACTGGCTCTCATCAAAGCCCGCGGCGACGGCGCCCGTCGCGGCAAACCGATACAGCGCCGCTCGGACGATCACCTGCATGGTGCTGACCACCACGCTGAGCACCATGCCGCCCAGGATGAACGCGGCGATGCCCGCGAACAGCGGGACGGGCGAGCGCATCGCCATCATCAGCGCGATCGCCGGGCCCATCGTGACGATCGCCCACAGCACGCCGGCGAGCGTGGCAACCGCGCTGAAGCCCAGCGTGGTGATGCCCGCCTCGCCCCAGTTTTTCTTGAGCACCGAGACCGAGCGCTTGACCGCGTCGATCGGCCCGACGCCCTCGAGCACGAGCACGGGCACGACGAAGAACGTCGCAATCGCCCACGCCATGCCGATGAACCGGAGGATCATCTGCCCGACCCAGCCGAGGCGGTCGGCGATCATCTGGATGACGACGCCGACGGTCGCGTTCAGGACCGACCAGCCGAAGATCTGCGGGATGCGCCCTGCGGCGGCCTTGAGCCCGAAGCCGACGTTGGTGTCGCGCCCCTCCAGCCGCTCGTTCACGCACGCGATCAGCCCCGCGTTGAAGAACGTCGTGATGAAGTACGTCAGCACGTACAGCACGAACAGCACCGGATAGTGCCAGCCCTGGAAGATCTGCGCCCCGTGCTTGCCGTCCTGCTCGAACTTCGACCAGTCGATCGCCAGCGCGATCGGCACCGCGAAGCTCGCGACGATCGCCAGCGAGGTGATCGACGACAGAATCGGGAACAGCACCAGGCCCTTCTCAGCCCGCAGCACGGCCCACGACTGCTTCGTCAGCTCCCAAGACCGCGTGAACTTGTCGAGCATCTTCAAACCCTCCCGCCCGAGAATGGACCAGCGTCCGGCAATGGAACCGTCAGGTTCTTCGGAAGTCCGCGATGGGCGTTCCGACCGGCGTTGCCCCCCGCCCCGACGCACCGGCGCCCCGCCCCGAGAGCCTAACCGATTCTTGCACGTCCGCAACGGTTCTCGGACGGCCAGCGGCCCCGAAACCCGCACCGCGGGGCGATCTTTGCCCGCTCTGAACACGCGCCGGGCTTGGTCCGATCACCGCAGGCGGGTAGGCTGGGGGGCCGATTCTGCCGCCCAGCCCCGGGGGGCGAAGGCGGATGTCGGCTGTTCGGAGGAGTACGAGACATGACCCGCGCCCGTGCCGCCTCGCGTTCCCGCGGGGCTCTGAGTGTGATTGCTCCCGCCCTGTTCTTTCCTGCCCTGCTCGTGACGTCGGCTCGTGCGCAGGCGCCCTCGTTCCAAGGTCTGGGCGGCGCGAGCGCCGACACGCAGTCGTTCGCGCTGGGCGTCTCGGGCGATGGCTCGACCGTTGTTGGCCTTCGCACAAGCACGACGACCGCGGGCCTCTCGCGCGGCTTCAAGTGGACCAGTGCGCAGGGATTCCAGATCCTCGACCCCATCGTCGGCCAGTTCTCAAGCCGCGCGGCCGACACCAACTTTGACGGCTCGCTGATCGTCGGCACCTCGACGCAGCCGCCCACGGTCTCACTCACAGCCTCGTGGACCGCGCCCGGCCCCGCGTCGGGGCTCGTGCCGCTGCCTCTGTCGGCGTACGTCGCGGGCATGAGCGACTCGGGCGTGACCATCGGCGACTATCTGCAGGGGCCCGCGGTGATCGGCTATCGCTTCACCGGCACCGAGTTTGCCGCGCTGCTGGGCTTCGGCGGCGCGAGCGCGAACACCAACGCGGTGGGCATCAGCCCCGAAGGCTCGGTTGTCGTGGGTCGCGCGGCGACCGACTCTGGCTTCCGCGCCGCCCGATGGAACGCGGGCAACAGCGCCGCGATCGCGCTGCCACAGCTCACGGGCACCGCCGACGCCTACGCGATCGACACCTCCGCGAACGGCACTGTCACCGTCGGCGCGACGCGGCTCTCGGCCAGCGGCCCGACGGTCGCGACGCTGTTTGCCACGTTCAAGGCCCGCGATCTGGGCACACTTCCGCCGCTGGATTCCAGCGCCGACTGGCAGGCCTCGGCCATCCGCTCCGACGGCGAGGTGATCGTCGGCTCGGGCTATCAGCCGATCAGCGATACGGCGGTCGTGTTCATCTGGACCCGCCCGATGGGCCTGCGCAACCTTCAGGACTATCTCGCGAACGATCTGGGCCTTGCCGCGCAGCTCGCGGGCTGGACGCTGCGTTCGGTCTCGGACATGAACGCGCTGGGCACGGTCATCGTCGGCTCGGGCATCAACCCGCAGGGGCGCGAAGAAGCGTGGATCGCGCAGGTCCCTTGGTACTGCCCCGCCGACTTCGACGGCAGCGGCTTCTCCGACGTTGACGACTTCGCGCTCTTCGTGCGCCAGTTTGAGCTCGGGTGCGAGGCGCCGGGCGTGCCCGCGCCGGGGTGCATCGTCTCGGCCGACGTCGATCATTCGGGCTTCATCGACTCGGGCGACTTCGAAACCTTCGTGCACCGCTTCATCAACATCGACTGCGCGTTCCCGCAGTGAGTGCGGCGCGGACCCGTCAGGGTTACGCGGCCCGGCTCGGACGCTCGCGCGCAAAGCGCTCGAACTGATCCGCCGGCAGAGGCTTGGCGAACAGATAGCCCTGCCCGTCGTCGCACCCCAGCGCCTGCAGCACCGCGAGGTCGTTGGGCGTTTCGATGCCCTCCGCGACCGTCCGCAGGCCCAGATTGCCCGCAAGCTCGATGATCGACCGCGCAAGGGCCATGAACTGCTTGCCCTGGCAGAGATTCCTCACGAAGCTGCGGTCAATCTTCAGCACATCGATCGGCAGCTCGTGCAGGCCCGACAGCGAGCTCATGCCCGTGCCGAAATCGTCCATCGCCATCCGCACGCCCAGCGCGCGAAGCCGTCCGAGCGCCTCGCGATAGCTCCCGGTCGCCCGCGCGGCCTGATTCTCGGTGATCTCCAGCTGCAGGCACGACGCGGGCAGGCCCGTCTCGCGCAGGATCGTCTCGATCGTCGCGGGCAGGTCATGGCACGCCAGCTGCGAGCGAGAGAGATTGACGCTGATGTGGTCGGGGCACTGTTCGCCGAGCGCCGCGCGCCAGCGCATGAACTGTTCGCATGCGGTGCGCAGCACCCACGCGCCCAGGGGGTTGATGACGCCGCAGTCTTCCGCGATGGGGATGAACTCCGCGGGTGAGACAGGCCCCCGGCGCGGGTTGTCCCAGCGCACGAGAGCCTCGGCGGCGACGCACCGGCTGTCCTCCATCGACACGATCGGCTGGTAGAGCACCGTGAACGCGCCGCGCGCAACCGCGCTCCGCAGTTCTTCCTCGAGCAGCAGGCGCTCGTCGGCGCGGTCACGCATCGCGGCGTCAAAGGCGACACAGCAACCCTTGCCCGCCAGCTTGGCCTGGTACATCGCGGTGTCGGCGTCGCGGAGGATCTCCTCGGCATCGCCGCGCGCGGTCTCGCTCGTGACCAGCCCGATGCTCACCGTCGAGATGACCTCGTGCCCGCTGATGGAGTACGGCTCGCGGCAGACCTCGAGGATCCGCTGCGCGACGATCTGCGCGTCTGCGGGCGACGCGAGGTCCGTGAGGATCACGACAAACTCATCGCCGCCGAGCCGCCCGGCCGTGGTGCCCGGCTGCTCCGCCGAGGGTTGCTCGCGCGAGACGGTGTCGGACATCCGCATGACGCCGCGCAGGCGCTGGGCGATCTGACGCAGCAGCTCGTCGCCCGCGTCGTGCCCGAGGCTGTCGTTGATGAGCTTGAAGCGGTCAAAGTCGAGGAACAGCACGGCGAAGTGCTGCTCGGGCTTACGCGCGCGCCGCGCAAGGCACTGGCGGAGGCGATCGAACACGAGCGCGCGGTTGGGCAGGCCGGTGAGCTTGTCGACGAGCGACGCGCGCTTGAGAGCCTCCTCGGCCTCCTTGCGCTCGGTGATGTCCAACTGCATCCCGTCGAGATACGCGGGCTCGCCCGTGGCTTCGTCGCAGACGACCGTCGCGCGCTCGGCGACCCAGCGCACCGCGCCGTCACGCCGGACGATCCGGTACTCGATCGCGTAGCCCGTGCGTTCGCGCACGGCCCGCGCGGCCTCCTCATCAACGCGCCCGAGATCGTCCGGGTGCGTGATGCTCGCGCAGTCGCGGATGGCATTGTTGATGAAGTCCGACGCCGGATAGCCCGTGAGCGCCTCGATGCCGTCGCTGACGAAGATGTTGGTAAAGCGCTCGTCGATGGCGACGCGGAAGGCAACGCCGGGCAGGTTCTGAACGAGCGTACGGAAGCGCTGCTCGCTTCCTCGGAGCAGGCGTGTGCGTTCGGCGAGCGTGGCCTCGAGCTTGATCGCGCGGGATTGAATCTCCTCGCGAAGTTCGCGCTCGAGCCGTCCGCTCTGGAAGGCCGCGCGGAAAGGCGCGAGGTGCCAGCAGAACCGGAGCGTGAAGAAGTTCAGCACGAGCATCAGCCCCGCGAGCAGGCGATAGCCCGGCCAGAAGAACATCACGATCGACATCGCATAGCCGCACAGCGCGCACAGAAGGAAGACCATGCCCAGGTCGAACAGCTTGCGGTTGCGGTCGCGCTCGGCCTCGTTGAAGTAGCAGCGCATCCAGAAGATGAAGATGCGGAGATACATCGCGACGATCGTCGTCGTCAGCACCAGAAGCGTGATCACCCAGGCCCAGTCCGTCTGCCCGGCTTCGTTCACGAGGCAGTGCGTGCGCGGCATGTAGAAGCCGCCGCCCGCGAAGAAGTCCAGCCACGCATGCCCGGTGCCGCTCATCGCGCCCACGACGCTGCCGTCTTGCGTGACGATCGTCGGCTGGGCGACGGGCGCATCGCCCGCGGTGTGACACGCTTCCTGCGCCCGCGCGGGCAGCGCGGCGCTCAGCAGCAACGCCACCAGCCATCGCGAACGATTGGACCAACGCTCTCTGTGCATGTCGATGCTCGGTGTTTTCCGGGCGGGAGATCCCCGGGACGACCGAGCGTCATCGGCACAGACTTTGGCCCTCTCCACCCTTTCCGGGCGAGTCGCGGCCCACGCGGCGCCCTCGGGGGAAATCACCGTCCGCTGACTCCCCGACTTGGGGAGCGGAGCATGTTCGGAACGCACCGAACGGCGCGTTCAGATTCGCATCATCCCGTGCTCTGCATCGCCGCGGCCAGGCCGCTGACGGTTTGCAGGAGCAACGGCTCGAGCTCGGCCCGCTCGGCTTCGTTGGCCGTGCGGGCTCGCGAGAGGAGCTCGATCTGCGCGAGATTGAGGACGTCCGTCCACGGGTTGCGCTCGCGGATCGACTCGGCGATGATCGGCGTGTCCTGGCCCAGCGCCTTCGCGCCCGTCACCTCCAGCACGCCCGCGACGGCGCGCGCGTGCTCTTCTTCGAGCATCGCGAAGATGCGCGCGCCCTGCGGGAAATGCGCGCCGTAGCGCCGGGCGATGGGCAGGCGCGCCCGGAGAAGTTCCTGCGCCGCGTTGTCGAGCACGGTGCGCAGCCACAGACTCGCGCGATACTCCTTGGCGAGCAGTGCGCGCTCTTCGGGTGAGGCCGAGGCGAGCGCGGCGCCGATCCCGAACCAGCCGGGCGCGAGCCCCCGCATCTGCACCCACGTGAAGACCCAGGGAATCGCGCGGAGCGTCTCGAAGCCCGAGCGATCGGCGGACGCGCTCGCGGCGCCCGTGCGCATCACCGGGCGGCTCGCGATGGGCATGCCCGCGATCGGCCCGATCGGCCCCGTGTGAATGAACCAGCCCCAGAACTCCGGGTCGTCGATCAGCGAGCGATAGCGCTGCATCGATTGCTTGGCCAGGCGCTCGATGAGCGCGGGCGCGCGCGAGTCGCTCTCGGGCTCGCGACCGTCGGCCGAGGAGACCAGCGCCGCGTGAACGATCTGCTCGAGGTGCCGCTCGGCGATCGGCGCGAGCGCGTAGCGGAAACTGATCACCTCACCCTGCTCGGTGAAGCGGATGCGCCCCGTGCGCGCGGGCGCGGGCGAGGCCATGATCGCGCGGCCTGCACGGCCCCCGCCCCGGCCCACTGTGCCGCCCCGACCGTGGAAATAGCGCAGCAGCACGCCGCGATCGAGCACCGCGCGCGCCACGCGACGCTGCGCCCGATCGAGCGCGACGTTGGCCATCATGAACCCGCCGTCCTTGTTCGAGTCGCTGTAGCCGAGCATCACTTCCTGCACGGGCGCGCTCATGCGACCCTCGAAGCGGTCGCGCAGCGAGGCGGGCACGAGGCTCTCGAGGTGCGAGCGGTAGAGCGGATCGTCGAGCATTGAGGCAATCAGCCCCTCGCCGCGCTCGAGATCGTCGATGGTTTCCAGCAGGGGCACGACGTGCAGCGAGCTCTCCAGAGTCGGGGCCCCGCCGGGCCCCGAGGATGGCGGTCGGGCGCTCACGACGCGCGTGAGGCCGGCCTCTTTCATCATGAGGAGCACCTCGAGCACATCGCTCAGGCCGTGGGTCATGGAGATGACAAAGCTCCGCACGCTGCGCCGATCCTGCGCCACGGCATCGCGCACCACGCGGAGTGTCTGCATCATCTCCGCGGCCTGGGGCGAGAGGGGCGCGCCGATCGGCCTCAGAGGCCTGGGCTGCGCGAGCTCGCGACGAAGAACCTCGACCCGCTGCTCCTCGCTGAGCGCGCGATAGTCGGGCGTGACACCCGCGAGGGCGAGCAGTTCCGCAACCGTCGACTCATGCACCGCGCTGTGCTGGCGGACGTCCAGCGTCGCCAAGTGGAGGCCGAAGACGCGCGCGCGGACGATCGCGTCCGCCAGGCGCCCGGAGCGCGCCGCCTCGCTGAGGCCCGCCTCGGCGATCGCATCACGGATCGCGATCAGATCGCGCACGAGCGCGAGGCCGTCGTAGCCCGGGTCGCGCTTGAGGCGCGTGCGCAGCTGCATGAGGCGGACGCGCACAGGCTCGTTCTGTCGGTGCTCAAGCCATGCGCCGTCGAGCTCGCGCGCGTGCTCGTCCTTCTCAACGAGCGCGAGGAACCACGCGGGGATGCTCACCCGGCGCTTGGAGAGCGTGAGTTCCTGCTGGAGCTCCGCGAGCTCGCGGTCCCAGAGTTCGACCGCCGCCGAGCGGAGCTGCTGGAGCGTCGCGGCGGTCACGTCGTGCGTCACGCGCGGGTTGCCGTCGCGGTCGCCGCCGATCCATGTGCGATAGCGGATGAGCGCGGGCAGGTCGGTGAGTTCGAGCGCGCCCGCGCCGAAGGCCTCGTTCGCGCAGTCGGCCAGATCCCTCATCAGCCGCGGCACGGCCGACCAGATGGAAGAACGCAGAAAGAACAGCCCGTTCTTGACCTCGTCGATCACGTCCAGGCGCTTGGGGCGCACATCATCCGTCGCGAGCAGCAGCTCCATGAGCCCTGCGACGCGGCGCTCGATGCCGCGCTTCTCACCCTCGCTCAGATTGGCCTCCGCGAGACGCTCCATCTCGGCCGCGAGGCGCACAAGGTTGTCGAGCACCGCGCGGCGCTTGGCCTCGGTCGGGTGCGCCGTCAGCGTCGGCTGAATGTCCAGCCGCTCGACCAGCGCGCGCACGCCGCCAGCGTCGAGCCCGAGATCACGCACGCGCGCGAAGGCCTCGGCGAGCGATTCAGCGCGGGGTGCGTCGGGCGTCGCGGCGCGAGCCCGCGCGCGGTTGACGCGGATGATGTTCACCTGCTCGGCCTGGTTCAGCACATGAAACCGCGCGGTCACAAAGCGCACCATGTCGCGGATCTCGCCCGTCGAAAGCCGCGCGACGCGCGCCGCGGCATCGTCACGCTCGGGGCTCTGCGCCGCGTCGCCCGCGCGGGCGCACAAGTTGGCGATCTCGACGGCGCTCTGCCGCGCCGACGAAAGCCCGCAGGCCTCCGCCGCACGTGCCAAGAGCCGATCCAGCACAGGTCCGATGCTCGCGTTCATGCCCGGATTGTTTCCCCCGCGCGCGTGCGAAGCCGAGAAAAGCCTCAGCAACCCGCGTCAAACTGCGCCGAGAACACAATGAAGTCGTCCGAGTCAACGAACCCGCTCAGGTCCGTGTCCGCCGCGCGCGTGCAGTTCGTGTCGGGGCCCGCGATGCTGAAACCCACGGCCGTGCACCCGCGCTCGAAGTGATCGACGAACAGAATGAAATCGTCGCTGTCGGCAAAGCCCGAGCCGTCGAAGTCGGCCTTGCACGTGAAGTCGGCGACAAAGCCCGCGTAGGGCCGGCCCAGCTGCGCTTCGAGCGTTTCGCTGCCGTAGGTGAGCCCGGGCGTGCGTGCGATGATCTCCTGATCACTCAGCGGCGCGACGCCCGCGCCATAGCCAACCGTCAGCCCCGCCGCGACGACGTTCGCGAACGCGCCCTGCAGCGTGGTCATCGGATGCACGGAATCATCGACAAACGCCGCGGCCGGGCGGCCGTTGGCGGCCGTGTTCGACTGGTTCAGGTTGATTGTCACGCCGCCGACAAGGATCGTGCTGCGCAGCGCCGAGTTGGTGCCGAAGATCGCCGTGCCCAGCGCGGGCAGGTCGAGGTAGACGATCCGGCGCTGCTGCGCGAAGTTGCGGACCTGCGTGTTGACCTGGTTGATCACGGCGGTGACGTTGTTGCGCCGGGTGACGTTGGTGAAGAAGCTGCGCGTCAGGGGCGAGACGCCGTAGTCGACGATGCCCGAAACCATGACGCGCGCGCCGGCATTGATGGCGGTGTCGGCCGCGAGCGTGATGTTCGCGACACGCGAGGCGACGTAGGCGTTGATGGTCGCGGTGGACCAGGTGCCCTGATAGATGTTCCAGTACGCGCCGCTGAATAGCGCGGGGGCGAAGTCGTTCTGTCCGATCGCGATTACGGCGTGGGTGATGTCGCCCGACTGCGCGAGCGCCGCGAGGCCCGTGTGCTGGCCCGAGCTGAGCAGCGAGGCCGAGTCCGCGCCGTAGCGCGCGAAATTGAAACGGTTCTGCGTCCGCCGCGGCTCGCCCCACGTGTTGCCGGGCTGGCCAGCCTGCGCGGCGGTGGGTCCGAAGTTCACGCCCCGGGCGCTGGCGAGCAGCATGGGCCAGTTGCGCGCGTAGCTGCCGTAGGTTTCTTCGAGGTACTCATCGCTAAGTGAGTCGCCCATCGCGCCCAGGCGCACGGGCTGGGCCTGCGCGAGGCCCGCGAGGGCCAGGACCACGAACGACGCCGCGAGGGGCGCGAGGATTTCTCCGAGAGTGCGACGCGACAAACCTGCCTCCGATCAGTTGCTGCAGCCGGCTTCGAACGCCGTGACGTACGCGATGAAGTCATCCGAATCGACAAAGCCCGTGCCGTCGTAGTCCGCGCTCTTCACGCACGCGGCATCGGGCTGGCCCGCGCCGGTGCAGCCCAGGCCGAACGCGCTGACGAAGGCGATGAAGTCGTCCGAGTCGAGGAAGCCCGAGCCGTCAAAGTCGGCCGGGCAGCAGGTGTTGGTGAGCTGGCAGAGCGGCACCTCGATGTACTCGGTCGCCTCGACGGTCGTGTTGTTCGTGATCGCGGGCGGCACCTGCAGGCTGTTCACCACGTTGGTGCTGTTGGCCGTGGGGAACGAGAGCACCGCGACGCGGATCGACTCGGGCAGCGCGCCCAGCTCCGTCCGCAGGTTGATCGTGCCCTCGAGCACGCCCCCCGCGCCGCCCGAGGCCTGCTGCGTCGCGCCCGCCGCGGCATCGAACCAGCCGTTCCAGTTGCTGTCGACCTCGTTGCCCAGGAACGCGTCCCAGCCCGCGACCTGACCGGCCTTGCCCCACATCGAGTTCACCAGCGGCTTGATGCTGCCCGCGAGGGCGATGAAGCGATCGTTGCCCGAGCTCGCGGCCTCGGTCGCAACGTACAGCACATCGCCCTTGAGCCCCAGCCACAGCCGCTGAGAGTTCTGCGCGTTCCCGCTGATCAGCACCGAGTCGGTGTCGCGCGTGCCGTTCATCACCCAGTTGGGCGCCTGCGTGCCCGTGACGGTGAACTTCCAGTCGGCGCCGCCGTTGTTGTCCCACGTGCCCGCGCCGTTGTTGAACACCATGTTCAGCTCGCTGGCGTTCGAGGGCACGTTGAGCGTGTAGGTCCACTTGCCGCTGGCGAGGGTCATCGCGGGGTTGGGCGTGACGACGTTCTGCCAGCCGTTGATGCCCTGATGGATGAACACCTGCGAGGCGCCCGCGAGGTTGCGGTTCGTCGGGTCGTAGGTGATCGTCACGTTCTGGCCCGCGACCGGCGGGTTCGGGCTCACGGTCACGACGCTGCCACCGCCGCCGCCGCCGCCGCCCCCCGTGCCCGCGCCGACCCACACGTGGTCGATCGGGCTCTTGCGCACGTTCCCGCGCGCGTCTACGGCCTCGACGTAGTAGTCCACCAGCGCGCTGCGCACGCCCGTCACGCTCGCCGTGTACTGATCCGCGATGTACTGCGGCATCACGTAGAAGTCGATCGACGGGTCGTTGTACACGTTGCCCGCGGGGAACACCCGCCGCGTCATCGGCACGCTGATCCACGGCCCCACGCCCGGCCCGCCCGCGTACGTGTCGTTGTCCGCGCTCGAGCGCGCCCGCACGCCGTCGTTGTCGATCCGGTACTTCAGCGTCACGCTCGTGATGCCCGCGACGTCGTACGCGAAGGTGTAAACCTGGAAGTCGCCGTTGCTCCCGACCTGCCGATAGCCGAACTGCGGGCCGAAGTTCGTCGTGCCCGGGTTCCACGGGAAGCGCTGCGGCGCCCAGATCGTCGGCGCGGTGCGGTCCGCGCTCGCGGGCGCCGACGCGATCACCGGGTCGATGTACTGCATCGCGCGGTTGCTCGTCACGCTGGGCTTCACTTCCATGTCCAGCGCCGTGCCGTAGTACATGAAGCCCGAGTTCAGCCCGCCCAGGAAATAGTGCCACCCGCGCTCGACGTTGTTGGTCGTCCCGCCCGGATAGAGAATGTTCGTGATGTTCACCGACGCGCCCAGGCCCCCCTGCGCGGGCGGGCTGGTCCAGATCTGCTCGGCCGTGTCCACGCGGTTCTGCGCCGCCGTGATCACCGCCCAGTTCCGCGCATCCACATGCCAGCCGTTGTCGATGTCCACCTGGCCCGACGAGTTCAGCAGAGGCCAGTTCCAGTTCAGGAACGTCGGCGCGCCGAAGTCACCGTCGGCGTTCACCCACGCACCCTGCTCGACCTTCACCACCGCGTCGTTCGGCACGGGATAGTCGGTCAGATACTGCTCGACCGTCGTCGCCGTGAAGCCCTGCCCCTGCGCCGTGCTCACCAGGTTGGGCGTGGCTTCCATGTAGTACGAGTACCCGCCGCCCCAGGCGTTGTCGCCGTCGTGCGCGAGCATGATCAGCATCGGCCGCGAGGGACGCGCGATCGCGTCGATCGCGTTGAAGTCCGTCGTGCCCAGCGGCGCGTACCCGTCGCGCCAGCTCAGCCCCTGCGACGCGGGCACCACGATGATCCGCGACACCGCGCCCGTCGCCGGGTCGCGATACTCGGCCCACTGCGGCGTCAGACTCAGCGGCACCGCCTCCGCGGGCGAACACCCGCGCGAGATCGACTGGCGGTAGTAATTCACCTGCGCCGGGTTCAGCTGGTCGGCCTTGTTGGGCGGATCGGTGTTGATGCCCCCGGAGCCATACACCACCGGGAAGTCGACCGCCGCTCGCGAGATCTTCTCCGCGCTCACGACGACCCACGCCACGCCCTCACTCGCGAGGATCGGGATCAGCCGCTCGCTGAAGGCCATCTCCGACGGGAACAGCCCGCGGCTCATCGGCACGCTGGTGCCCCACGCGTCGCCGTAGATCCGCTTGTAGAGCTGCAGCTCCTTGCGGATGGCCGAATCATCGAGCAACGGCAGCAGGCCATGATGGAAGCTGAACAGCACGATGTCCGCGCGAGGCTTGCCGCTGACGGTCGTCCAGCTCCGCGCCTCGCGCAGCGAGTTCATCCAGCCGGGCGAGTAGCCGAGCTGGTTGGCGTTGCCCAGCGACATGATGTTCTCGATCAGGCCGCCCGAATAGCTGATCTGCGCGCCCGCGCGCCCCGCCCAGCGGATGGCGTTGATCGAGTCGCGCGCGCGCCACTGATACACGTTGACGCGGTCCGCGAGGCCGAAGATCCCGCGCAGGTCGTCGGCCGGGCGCGTGCCCCCCGCGTCCTTGCGCTGGATCGTCTCCCACGCGCGCTCGTAACGATCGAGCCCGCCCTGCTGACGCTCGGGCCAGTAGACGGGCTGCTCGAGGTGCCACAGATAGGTGAAGTGCGGCTTGGGCTGCGCGAGCGCAGGCGACGCGAGCAGAAGACCCGCCGCCGCGGCCAGCGCGGCCGCGCGAAAACCGTTCGTTCCACCGCCCGAGCCCTGACCTAAACCATCGATCGCGCGCATGAAATCACCTCGGACCGGGCGATCGCAGCATGGACCGCGAGCCCGGTAAAGCACTGGGACCAAAGCCGAATTCCCCCCTGCCGAGGGGTGTATTAGACACGATCAGCCGACGGAGTGCAAGGGGGAAGAGGGCCCGTGGGGGGTGGCGCTCCGAGAGCCGACATTGGCCGCACGCTGAACGCCCGGTCCTTTGGTCAGTTTGACCAGATCTTGCTTCGTTGCCACGGTTTTCTCGGGTACACTCCCGAACTTCCGCGGCACGTGTACCGACACTCGCCCGCCCGAAGTCAAGGAGCGATCGATGATTACAGCGTCTTTCGTCCGTGCCAGCACGCTCGTCGCGGCGGCGTGCTTTTCCGCCAGCGCCTGGGCGCAGATCACCATCCCCACCGTCACCATCGGCAACCCGGGCAACGCGCGCGACTGGTACACCGGCGCCGGCGCCGTCAATTATGTGTATAACATTGGCACCACTGAGGTGACCAACGCGCAGTATGTGGCGTTCCTGAACGCCAAAGCCGCGACGGACACCTACGGTCTTTACGACACGAATATGGCGTCGTTCTTCGGCGGCATCGTCCGCTCGGGCGCGCCGGGGTCATACACCTACGCGACCGTCCCCGGTCGCGAGAACAACCCTGTGACCTGGGTGTCGTTCTTTGACGCCTGCCGCTTTGCCAACTGGCTGCACAACGGCCAGGGCAGCGGCGACACCGAGACCGGTGCGTATCTGCTTGACGGCGTGAACCCTGACGACGCTGCCAGTATCGGCCGCTACCCGGGCTGGCGGTGGGCGGTGACCGAGTACGATGAGTGGTACAAGGCGGCGTACCACCAGCCAGCAGCCCAAGGGGGCGACACCGACGACTATTGGCTATACCCTACGTCGAGCAACACTGAGCCTACGGCTGCGCAGGCAAACATTTTGTTTGTAGTCCAGAACACGAAGCCCGTCGGCTCGTACGCGGCCAACTTCTACGGCACGTTCGACATGTGTGGGAACGTGGCGGAGTGGACCACGTTCCGTCCCGGTGGTACTGACCGCGCCTCCCGCGGCATCTCGGGCGGAAGCTTCTACAGTTCCGGCGCAGGCCTGTGGTCTAGATCCGAGAGTTTTTGGCGGGCGAGCGACGGGTGGCAAGCGATCGGCTTTCGCGTGGTCCAGAGCATCCCGCCCTGTGCCGCGGACTTTGATGGCTCGGGATTCGTCGACTCCGACGACTTCATTTTCTTTGCCACGCAGTTCGAGCCGGGCTGCACGGGCCCGGACGAGGGCGCGAACGGCGCGGATTGGAGTTGCTTGAAGAGCGCCGACTTCGATGCGTCCGGCTTCGTCGACTCCGACGACTTCGTCGCGTTCATCGCTGCGTTTGAGTCGGAGTGCTGAGACGGGTGGCACGGCTTGAGCGCGCTTCGACGCTCAAGCCATGGTGAGACATCCCTCGCGCAGAGGGTGCCACCAGTCCGCCGGCTCGGCGGCGAGACTGGTGCAAATCTCCGCCCGCGTGAACCGCAGCACTCTTCGCGTTGCTCCGAGTGGTGGCACCCAAGGCAAACCACTTGACCATCCAACCACTTCCGTCGGCTCGGAGAGCCGACCCGCCCCCGAGGCACTCGCGCCAAAAAGCGCAGCCCCCGGCCGACACACGCCGACCGGGGGACTGAGGAGTGGAGGGCTTACGAATCGCTCGAACCTTGCCCCGGAAATCGCTGCCCCGGAAATCGCCCCGGAAACGACTCGAACCTTGCACGAGGGTCGCTCAGCGTCCGACCGCGGCCTCTCCTTCTCCAACCTCACTCGCGGCCGGGCCCAAAGCCCCGTCCGAAGACGGGCTCACGCTGCTCTCTCCTTCAGCGTGATGCTCGGGCCCGCCTCGCGCGCGGGCGGAAACACGTCTGGCAAACGCGCCGAGCGTCCCACGACGCCCGGCACGGCCCCCACCCGGAACTCGTCCCAGCCCCAACCCATCCCTTGCCCCCGGAAGAAAGCCCCCAGCTTCACGTTTCGGCGCGCAGCCCGCGATTTCTTCTCGCGTACCGTCGGCCATGCCCGCCGCGGTTTCCCTCAACGGCTCACTCCTGACCCCCGACGCCCTTCCGACCGTCTCCGCCCTCGACGCGGGGCTGCAGCACGGCGTGGGGCTGTTCGAAACGTTCCTCGGCGGCATCGACGCCTCGGGCGAACCCCACATCCTGCAACTTGAAGAGCACCTCGAACGCCTGGAAACCTCGGCCCACGCGCTGAACCTCGCGCGC
>JANRKN010000042.1:0-14260 GCA_033763435.1 Planctomycetota bacterium | reverse complement strand
CGTGAAGAAATCACTGATTTGCTGCTCGCTCGGGCCCTGATCCGCCGCCCCACCACCCGCCCCACCGGCCCCACCCGCGCCCGCACCACCCGCGCCACCGGCCTGATTGCTCGCCGAGGGCTGCGCGGCGCGGAGCAGGCTCACGACATAGCCCCGCGGCACGTTCACCGTCACCGCGACAAGCGTCGGCATGCCCTTGGGGTCGATCACTTCCTGCATCTTCTTGCCGACGTGGTTTTCGAACTGGTCTTCCGTGTCCGTCTGATTCAGGCTCGGCCCCGCGGCGCCCGCGGCCAGCGTCGGGTCCGCGTTCTGATTCGCCCGCAGGCCGGGATCGCCCCCCGACGTCGGCGAGGTCTGCGTCGTCGTGTTGCTCTTCTCGCGCGAGGGGAGCGAGAGCGAGCCCTGGCCCAGCGGCAGATTCTCCTGCGTCCGCGTGCTCGTGCGCGTCACGTCGACCTGCGCCGTCACCGCGACGATCACGCCCGGGATGTACGACAGCAGCTCGCTGATCTTCTCACGCGTCTGCGTCTCGACGCGCGAGGCGTGCTCGAGATAGGTCGTGGGCAGCACGTCGGCGTCGTCGCTGGGCTTGCGCTGGCGCGAACCGGCGGTGGTGTTCTCGATGACGCGGACGCGCGAGACCTCCAGCCCCGCGCGGGCCCCGGCGATCAGGTGCGCGATCGCGTCGATCGTCGCCTGAGGCAGCGAGGACCCGCCCGACGTGAAGACCGTGACCGAGGCGGTGGGCTTGCGGATGCCGGTGCCCAGGCCGCTGGGGTCGGGCACGTCGAGCATCACGCTCGCGGTGCGGACGCCCGTGAAATGGCTGATCACGCCCGCGAGCTCGTTCTGCAGCGCGAGCAGATACAACTGCTCGTTCTCGCGGCGGCTCATGCGCCAGGTCTGCTTCTCGAGGATGTTGCGGAAGAGCACCGACGTGTCGGCCGGGCCCTGGCCCGACTGAAGCACCTGCGCGAGCGCGGCGGGGCGATCGTCGGGCGCGACCATGATCGAGCCCGAGGGGCCCGCGGTGGTTCGGATGCCCGCGGCACGCAGCGCGGCGGCGGCGCGCGCGTTCTCTTCTGGGCTCGAGGCGGGCAGCAGCTCGACCATCGTCGGCCTGCCCGCGTACTGCGCGACCAGGAAGAGCGTCATCCCGAGGATGATCGCCAGCGAAGCGATGAGCAGCTTCTGCGTGGCGGTGAGCCCGCCCAAGTACTTGCCGATCGTGCCGAGGATGCGGCGCAGCTGTTCCACGAACCGGCCTCCGTGCCGACACTCGCGCGATCCTCGCGCGGGGCCCTCATCTCAAACGGCTGAGAGGATGGCCAGACGCCCCGGCGCGATGTCCGGGGCAAAGGCAAGTTTCGGGTGTTTGTGCGCGTCGCCTTGAAACTCCGCGCGGGGTTCTGCGCGTCGCTGCGCAAGGCTTGCCGGGGGAGCGCGACGCGAGCGTCCGCGCGGAGCGACGCCGCGATCAGACGCGGATCTGCTTGATCTCTTCGTAGGCTTCCATCACGCGGTTGCGCACGCTCTGGAGCATGCGGAAGGCGGTGTCGGCCTTCTGCGTCGCGAGGATCACGCCTTCCATGTCGGTCCGGCGCCCGGCCTGCAGGTCCTCGATCGCCTTGCTCGCGTCCTGCTGCAGGCTGTTCACCTCGCGGATGTTGTTCATCAGCACGTCCTTGAACGACGGCTGCGACGCATCCCGCGAGGGCGCAACGCGGCTCTCGGGACGGAACGCGCCCGCGGAGCCCGGACCGGAGATGAAACCCAGAGGATCAGCCATACGCGCCAACATCCATCATCGGCCCGCGGGGGCCGAGTTGTCAAGTACTCAGAGGTGAGCGGCAAGGCCGGGGTCCGTCCCGGCCTTGGCTCCTGGATGTCCGCTGTCCCACGCAGGCCTCCGTGCCCGCGCTGCTGGGACTCAGGCCAGCAACCGCAAAGCCTGTGCCACCATTGCCTTTGTCGCCTCGGCCGCCGCGACGTTGGCCTCGTAGGCCCGCCCGGCCTCCATCGCGTTCATCTGCTCGACGACGGGGTTCACGTTCGGCTCGGGCACATAGCCCTGCCTGGGCCCGGTCTGGATCGCGTTGGGGTTGCCCGGGTCGTAGCGGTAGTTGAAGTCGGACTGATCGAGAGAAATCTGCGCGACGTGCACGCCCATGGTCCGCGCCGCGGGGTTCTGCGCCGAGGGATCGCCGGGCGCGAAGACCACCCGCCGGGCGCGGTACGGGCTGAAGTTGCCCTGCGCGTCGAACACGGTGTTCCGGTTGGCGAGGTTCGCGGCGGACACGGCCAGGCGCGTGCGCTGGGCGATCATGCCGCTGGTCGAGATGTCGAGAAGACCGTACATGGGGAGAGGTTCCGGGCGTCAGCGCGGAGCGGATCAGACACGCTGGCTGATCGCGGTGCGGAGGATTTCAAACCGTGAGCGAAGCAGTTCGGCGGAGGTGCGGAAATAGGCCGAGTTCTCGGCCAGGGCCTGCATGTTGCGCTCGAGGTCGCGGTTGTTGCGGTCGTGGAAAAGGATGTTGCCCGAGGCTGTGCGGGGCGAGAGCTCCAGCCGCCCGTCGGGGCCCACGCGGACCTCGTTCGTGTCCTTAAAGAAAGGCTCCGCGGCCGACGGCCCCCGCGCCGACCCGGCCTGCCCGGCGGGCCCGGCGGCCCGGCGGTCGTCGATGGCGCGGGCGAGCGCCGCCTGGAAGTCGCGGGTCGAGACGTCGAGCGGGCGGTAGTTGGGCGTGTTGAGGTTGGCGATGTTGCTGGCGAGCAGCTTCTGCCGCTCGGCCGCGAACCGCAGGCCCAGTTCCAGGGCCGGCATGCCGCCGGAGTTGAAGAGGTCGGGGATCATCGGGCAAAGGTTGAACCGCAAAGGCCGGGCCAGCGCCCGGGCGGAGGACCGGAACCGGCTCAGAGCGTCTCGGCGACGATCCGCAGTTCCTTCCAGCGCTTGAGCTTGAGGCCCAGCGTGCGGACGCCGATGCCCAGCGCCTGGGCGGTCTTCTGGCGATGGCCATGGAACCGCAGGAGCGTCTGGACGATCGTCTCGCGCTCGATCTCTTCGAGCGTGCGGTCGCCGGGCAGGCCGCCGTTGAGCGGCATCGACTGCGCCGCAAGGCTCGACGCCGCGACGGGCTTGGGCTCCACCGTGCTCTGGGGCAGCGCGCGGCCCGGGCTGACGTGCGACGCGCTCGAATGCAGCGGCTGCGCCTGCAGGGGCGCGGGGGTCGTCAGCCAAGGCTCGATCAGCCGGCGCGTGATCACCGGGTTCGCGCCCGAGCCGCCCAGCACCACCGCGCGCTCGCAGATGTTCTGAAGCTCGCGCACGTTGCCGGGCCAGGCGTACTGCGTCAGCAGCGCCATCGCCTCGGGCTCGATCGACACGGGCGAGCGGCCCTCGCGCCGGACGATCTGCTGCACGAAGTGGCTCACCAGGTCCGACACGTCGCCCGCGCGCTCGCGCAGCGGGGGCACCGCGACCGGGAGCACGTTCAGGCGGAAATACAGGTCCTGACGGAACTCGCCCTTGGCGGCCGAGGCGGGCAGGTCGCGGTTGCTCGTCGCGATCACGCGCACGTCGACGCCGATCGTGAGGCTGGAGCCGACGCGCTCGAACGCGCGCTCCTGCAGCACGCGGAGGAGCTTGGCCTGGATCTTGGGGCTGACCTCGGAGACTTCATCGAGCAGGAGCGTGCCGCCGTCGGCAAGTTCAAAGCGCCCCTTGCGGAGCTTGTCGGCGCCGGTGAACGAGCCGCGCTCGTGCCCGAAGAGCTCGCTTTCCAGGAGCGATTCGCTGAGGGCCGCGCAGTTGACCGCGAGGAACGGGGCGTCCTTGCGGGTGCTCAGGTCGTGGATCGCGCGGGCGATGACTTCCTTGCCCGCGCCGCTTTCGCCCGTGATGAGCACGGTGCCGCTGGACTGCGAGATCGCGCGGAGCTGGTCCTTGAGCGCGCTCATCGCGGGCGAGCGCCCGACGATGCGATCGAGGCCCCGGGGCCCGCAGGCGGGGGCGTCCGAGGCGTGCGTCGGCGCGGAGCCGTTCATCGCCCGGCGGAAGATGTCGTTCTCGCGCACGAGGCGCCCGTGCTCGACCGCGCGCTTGACGCTGATCACGAGCTCGTCGCCCTCGAAGGGCTTGGTGAGATAGTCAAACGCGCCGGCCTTCATGGCCTTCACGGCCGTCTCGATCGTGCCGAACGCCGTCATGAGCAGCACGGGCAGGCCGTCGTCGATCCGGCGGATGCGGTCGACGAGCTCGATGCCGCTGAGCCCGGGCATGCGCAGGTCGGTGACGACGACGTCTGGGCGCTTGGCGGCGATCTTCTCGAGGGCCTGCTGGCCGTCGGAGGCGCTGGCGACCTCGAAGCCCGCGCGCTGCAGCGTCGCCGTCACGCTGTCGCGCATCATGTCCTTGTCGTCGACCACGAGCACCGTGTTCATCCTGAACCTCCGCCTGCGGACGCTCCGCGCCCGCGGAACCTTCTATCGGCTGTTGAACGCTCCCGGGGGCACTTCTTGCGCCGAGCGCCGGACGATGACGGTCCCGGGGACCGCCGGATCGTGGGCGAGTTCGGGCTCGGGGGTGCCGCCTCGCCCCACCCCACCCGCCAACCCGGCCGCCGCGGGAACGACCTCGGGGAACGCAAGCTCAACGCGCGCGCCCCGGCGTTCGATCTCGGGGGCGCCCTGCTCGGCCAGGTCGCGGTTGTTGCGGACCGCGACAAACCCGCCGTGGGCGTCCATGATGCGATGCACGATCGCCAGGCCCAGGCCCGTGCCCGAGGCGCGCGTGGTGAAGAACGGGTTGAACATCCGCCGGGCGACCTCCGCGTCGATGCCCGGCCCAGAGTCGGTCACGGCGATCACCACCGCGGGGCGCACCTTGCCCGAGGCCTCGGGCAGCCCGGTCCGGCAGGCGTCGATCCGCAGGCGGTGCGGGCCGGGCAGATCGCCCATCGCCTGGAGCGCGTTGCGCACGATGTTCGTGATCGCCTGCGTGATGAGCCCTTCGTCCGCCGTGAACTCCACGGGTGCCTCGGGGAGCCGGATTTCGACTTCGCGCCAGCGGGGGACGCCGTCGTGGCAGCAGGCCTCGAGCGCGCGCTCGGAGAGTTCGCGCGCGCAGACCGGGCCCGTCCGCACGCGGAACTCCTTGGCGAACGTCAGCACGTCGCTGACGACCTGCGCGAGCGAGCGCGAGGCGGAGATGATCTTCTCGGCGATGCGCTGCTGCGCGGGCCGGTCGGCGAGGTCGTCGCGGAGCATCTGCGCGTACAGCGTGATCCCGCCCAGCGGGTTGCGCACCTCGTGGGCGATGCCCGCGGCCATGCCGCCCAGCTCGGCCAGGCGCTGCGAACGCTCGATCTGCGCGTTGGCGTCGCGGAGCTGCGCGTTCAGGCGCGCGACCTCGGCCGTCAGCACCTCGTGCGAGGACTGCAAGCGCGCGGTCACCTCGTTGAAGCTCTCGATCAGCTCCGCGAGGTCGCGGGGCGTCAGCGAAGGGACCGCGGCGTTGTCGGCGGGCGTGGTCATGGTCGGCCTCGTTCGCTCAGCCCTTGAAATCCTGGATGCGCGGGCCGCTGGGCGCGGGCGAGGAGTACGCCCCCGCCGCGTGACGCTGCTGGACCATCTTCGTCAGCTCGCCCGAGACCGCGTCGCGCCGACGGCGGAGCGATTCCTGATCGCTCGCGTCGCGCCGGGCGATCGTCTCCGCCAGCGCGCTCACGAGCCCGATCCTCGAGGCCACGTCGTCGCGCAGCGCGGGCGCAACCGCCACGCCCGCCTGACGCCACGCGTCTTTCAGAGGCGCGATGCCGTCGTTCACGCGCCCGATCGCGTCGATGATCTGCTGACGCTCGGCCAGCAGTTCGAGCAGCCGATCGGGGTCGTCGTCGGCGATGATCTGCGCCTGTCGCTGGCTCAGGCCGTCGAGCGTGCCGAAGAGCTCACGCTGCTGATCGAGCAGCGCGACGAGCTTGGCGTGCAGCGCGCGGTGCGGGTCGGCGTGGGAGGACTGCGGCGGGGGATTCGTAAAGGCGTTGGGCATGTCGGTCGTCCTGACCTTGCGTGGGGCCCGCTCCGGGGCCCGCGGAGTTCTCGTCGTGCTCGCTCGGTTACTCGCTGGTCCCCTGCACGCTGGCGCGTGCGTTCTCGCCTTCGGCCTGGCTCCCGGGCTGGCTCCCCGTAAGCGCGGCCGTCGCGTCGAGCCAGGTTTCCCAGGCCCTGCGCGACATCGGCAGGTTCGGATCGTTCCATACCTCGGCCGGGAGGCTCTGATAGAAGCGCTTGGCGCGCTCGTTGGCCGTCGCGGCGCGCTTGGTGTCGCCCAGCCTCAGATGACACGCGACGATCTGCGTCATCGCGACCAGCGACGCGGGGTCCCGCGGCGCGCGCTCGCGCGCGGCGTCGTACTTGCGGATCGCCAGCTCATACTCGCCCAGGTCAAACGCCGCGTCCGCCTCGTAGAAGTACGCGTTGCGGAGCTGCAGCTCCTCCACGCCCGAACGCCTGCGCGCGTCCTTCTTTTCCAGGCCCTCGCGCGCGGTCGCGAAGTGCTTCATCGCCTCGCGCAGGGCCGCGGCGCGATCGGTCTCGAGCGTTCGGCGCTCAGAGTCCGGCATCGCCTCGGTCAGGCGCTTGTCGATCGCCGAGGCGCGCATGCGGAACGAGTCGCCCAGGCGGAAGCGCATCGAGGGCTCGCGCGGGTCGCTTGGATAGATCTCCAGCGCCGACTGAAGCCGCTCGATCGCGCGCTCGTAGCGCCCGGTGCGGTAGTACAGCTCGCCCATCTCCAGCAGCGCCGCGCGGTAGTTGGGGTTCTGCGGGCCCACGATCGTGCCCGAGAGGACGAGGTCGAGCAGTTCCTCGGCGCGCTGATCGTTGTCGGGGTTCGCGTCGGCGAGATAGCACTGCGCCAGGGGCACGTACGACGAGTCGGCGTAGGGGCCCACGCCCGTGCTGCGCCGTTCGTCGCGGCTCTTGATGAGTTCCTCGTAGAGCGCGATCGCCTCGGGCAGCTCGCCGCGGGCCTGCGAGGCCTGCGCGACGCGGAAGACCGCCTCGGGCGTGCGCGGGTCGAGCGGGAACTCCTTCATATAGCGCCGGAACGCCTCGATCGCGGAGGTCTGGTCGCCCGCGCGGTCGAAGCAGTCGGCCGAGTCCCACAGCGCGCGCCCGTACGCCGCGGCATCCGAGAGCAGAACCTTCTCCGCGTACTTGGCAAAGTACTGCCCCGCGGGGATCAGGTGCTGCTGCGCGGTCGCCTGCGTCGCGGGGTCAAGCTCCACGACGCGCTTAGCGTTCTGCTCGGCCTGCGCGGTCGCGATCGTCTCATCCGCGAGCTTCCGGCGGCTGGTCGCGATCGCCAAGAGCACATCCGCGGGCGCCTTCTCCGGGCCCGTCAGCAGCTCGGCCATCAGCGCAAAGCGCAGCGCCCGCGCGGTATCGCTCGCCTCGAACCGGTCGCGGAAGCGCGCCATCAGGCTCGCGCCCACACGCTCGCCCGTCACCTCGCGCGTCCCCTGACCCTCGACCAGCCGATCGACCACGACCTGGAACGCTTCGATCGAGCTCTCGACCAGCGAGCCCTCGCCCGTCGAGGTCTCCGTCGCGCCCAGCACCGCGAGCACCTCGGCCTCGCCCAGCTTCGCGGGCAAGAACGCGGGCGTGTCGCCGTAGTCGCGCAGCACCTGGGCGTACAGGTCGCGTGCGGCCTGCGCGTCGCCCTTGCTCTCCTCCACCGCCGCCAGCGCCAGGAGCACCATCCCCGACAGCGCGTCCGAGGCCGGGATCAGGTCCCGCGCGCGCTTGAACTGCGCCTCGGCCTGCGCCACCGCGCGCGTCTCCATGTACGCACGCCCGAGCAGCAGATAAATCTCGCCCAGCGCCCGCGGCTCCGCGCTCGAGAGCCGCGGCACGGCCTGCAGCAGACGCGTGATCGCCTCATCCGCAAACCCGCGCGAGAGCCGGATCTCCGCCTGACGCGCGGTCGCCCACGCGCGAAGGTGCACGGGCAGCTCGGGGTCGGCGAGCAGCTCGGCCGTCAGGTGCAACGCGCGATCGTCGCCCGCGGTGCCGCCTTCCTTGGCCGCCATCGACTTCTCGATGATCGCCTGGAGGATCTGCGTCCGCTGCTCGCGGCTCTCGGCGGGGAGCTTGCCCGCGCGGGTCATCGCCTCGTCGAGGTTGCCCATCGCCACGTGCGTCAGGCCCAGGAAGAACTGATCGCTGGGCGTGAGCTTGGCGCCGCGCTTCTCCGCGTCGGCGTAGGTGTCGAGGATGTTCTTGTTGTTGACCTCGAGGCTGATGTCCTTGGCCTTCTGCCCCACGTAGATCGCGCGCGCGACGAGCTGCTGCAGGCGCGCGCCCTGCTCGGCGCTCAGCGCGGGCCGGCCCAGGAACGGCAGCACCTTCTCGTTCAGCAGCGCCAGCGCCTCGGGCGCCTGGCTCTCAGAGATCTGCTGCTCGGCCTGGGCGAGGAACGGGTCAAAGTCGGTCTTCGGGCGCTTGCCCATCGCGTAGACCGCGCCCGCGACCAAGAGCCCGCCCGCCAGCACCAGCGCGGGCAACTGCCACAGCTCGCCCAGACGCTGACGCGCGGGAAGCTTGCCCGCAGCATGGCCCGCGGGCTTCGCGGCGCCCTTGGCCGACGAGGGGCCTTGGGTCGTTGCGGGGGGCTTGTTCGCGCTGTCGGCCAACGCTCGGGGCTCCAACCGGACGGGCGCTCCGGACAACTCCGTGCAACCACCTCGGCCCACGCGGGCCATCGTCCACATTCGGTTATCGGTGGTTCAGCCCCCAACACTCCAGCCGACTTTGCGCGTGTCGCGACAAACCCCGGCCCCGCCGGACTCTTCGGACGCGCAGAAACTGCGCAGTCGGACCCGTCAGGGCTCCTGTTCGTCGGGGCGGCGCGGGTCGCGCTCGGCCGGGACGACGACCACCGTCCGCGAGAGTCGGTCGGGCTTGCCCCGGCCCTCGGCATCGAACAGCGACAGGAGCGCCAGCGGCGGCGCGAGCCACTTGAGCCCGTTGCGGATCACCGCCGCACGAACCCCCGGCGTGTGCAGCTCGGGCTCGCCCTCGACCATCAGCACCCGGCCCACGCGGATGCCCATCAGAAACTTCCCGGGCGACGCGGCCAAGAACGCCTCGCCCAGCGTGCTCAGCACCAGCCCAACCCCCAGCGCCGAGAGCAGCGCCCACGGCCCCACGCCGCTGACCATCGCCTCGGCCGAGAAGACCTCGAACACCCCCACGCCCCACACGCGCGACGCGATGATCAGCGCGAGCAGGAAATCCAACCCGCCCGCGACCATCCTCCGGCCCGGCTCAGCCAGCGCCCAGCCCTCGGGCAGCGAAAGCTCGGGCCCCGCCGGGTCGGGCCTCAGCACGAACACCAGCACCACCGCCATCACCGCCAGCAGCGTGACGGCCAGGATCCGGAACGCGCCCGAGCTGATCGGGCTCGTCCCCGCCGCGGGCCCATCGAACAGCACCGCGCCCGAGCTTGCGGACACCTCGATCACGCGGTACGACCGGGTGGGCGCTTCGCCAGCCGGGGGCGCGAGCAGCGACCCGGTGGGCGTCGAGGTCGGGGGCGACTTGGCGGGGTCCTTCAAGGGCTCTTCGAGCGCGAGCACCACGCGGTCGGGCCGGCCCGCGGGCGCGATCGACCAGCGCGCGCCGGTCATGGGCACGCGAGCGAGCGCGCGCGACCGGCCTTCCATCGCCTCGGCGATGATGATCTCGCGCGATTCGCTCTCGCCCGAAGTCTTCACGACGCCCGCGACGATCCACCGCCCGGCCTCGTCGCCCGCAGCGCCCAGCCAGAACGCCGCGGCGCCCGCGCTCACGAGCCCCGCGGGCGCGCGCAGCAGCCGGGGCGAGCCCCACTGCCAGGCGTTCTCACCCTGGACCGACACCTCGATCACGCGCAGCGCGGACGAAGGCTCGGCGATCAGTTCCGCGAGGGCGAAGCCTTCGCCGGTCGCGACGAGCTGCGTGCGCTCGGAGATGGGCGTCGCGGGCGTGCGGTCGGCCCAGCCCGCGGCTTCGAGCGCGAGCACGCGGCGGGCGCCCGCCGAGTCGGTGATGAGCGCGGCGAGCGCGCGGTCGTGCGCCGCGAGGGAGATCACGCGCTGGCCGACCGCGAAGGGCCGCTCGCTGCGCATGCGCCCGGGGGTGTCGTCGGCCCAGAGATCGCCGAGGCCCGAGGCGACCGCGCCGATCGAGAAGAGCATCGCGGGCGTGCGCTCGCCCGTGTTGAACGCGACGTACACGCGCGAGCCCGCGGCGGCCATCGCGGCGGGCGTCTCCGACAGCTCCATGCTCTTGCGCAGCACGCCGAACGGGGCACCCGCGGGGCCGAACTCCGCGCTCGCGCGGGGCGGCACGTGCATGAGGACGGGCCGATCCGACGCGCCGACGGGCAGCGCGAGCCACGCGTGGCCTTGGGGCGCGCCCGCGCCCGGGTCGCGCAGGGGTTCCTGGCCCTGCGCGAAGGTCGCGAGAAGCAGCGCCGCGAGAACGATCAGCCACGCTCGGTCCGGACGCGCGATCATGGCCCGGCACGCTCCAGTTGGGACGGCTCCAGTTGGGACGGCTCCTGAGCGCCGCGGGCCTTGCCCTCCGCGGCCTCTTTCTCGCGCCGGGCCCGCGCCGCCTCATCGCGCGCGCGGCGAATCTCCGCCGGGTCCTGCTCGTCGAGATTGATCAGCCGCTGAATGCCATAGCGCTCGGTCAGTTCCTGCAGCGAGTAGGGCGCCTCGCGCGTGTCGCCGCGGTTTTCAGGGTCAAAGAGGTTCATCCGCACCTCGGCGCGCGAGGCGGGGACGACCAGCCGCAGGCGCACGGGCATCTCGGGGTCGAGGGTGTTGCCCTCGCCCAGACCGCCGCGGACGTTGACGGGCGCAAAGCGCTCGTAGGTCGCGCGGGCGGCATCGGTACTGCGGCCCTGCGCGTCGCGCGTCAGCAGCGCGATCGAGATGGGCCGCGCGGTCGAAGCGTCGAGCACCACCTCGCGCTCGCCCCAGCGCGCGGGCTGGGTGAGCGTCAGCGTCGCGCCCTCGCGCACGAGCCGCGTGCCGGGCGCGTCGGCATCCAGCGGCATCACCGCGAGCAGTTCGATGAGGTCCAGCGGGTGGACGAAGATGCCAAACTCCGCGGCCGTCTCGGCGCGCGCGCGGTCGTGCCGGCCCGCCATCGCCGTCCGAGGCTCGCGCAGGTCCAGCCACCAGTACGCGCGGTCGTTGCACCCGAGCTGGAAGTACGTCTCGCCCACCTTGTTCACGAACAGCGCCAGGCGCGTGGGCCGACGCAGCAGCAGTTGCCCCTCGGCCTGCTCGCTGACGATCTCGCCCGTCTCGTCGGGCAGGCGCATCTCCATCGTGAGGCGCGCAAAGAGCGATTCGAGCCGCGCGACCCGCGCGTTGTACCGCGCGAGAATCTCCCGCGACTCACGGGCCAGAGCGTCGCCGTTCGCGCTCGGCTGGCGCTCGGGCGCGGCGGGCGACTTCAGAGGCGCGCTGAACACGACGGGATCGCGGGGCGGCTCGTCGCCGCGGTCGGGCGCGCTCTCGCAGCCCGCGAGCAGCGCGAGCGCCACCAGCGCGGACGCGCAGCGAGGGCGAGCGGCGCGCATCACGGCGCGGCCTTTCCCGCGTCGGGCATGATCTGCGTCAACTGCTCCATCGCGTGCGCGAGCACCTCGTCGGTCAGGCCCGGGTCGGGCACGGTGATCGGCGCGGCGTCGTCGGGCGTGCCCTTGCGCTTGACGAGCAGCGTCGCCCCGGACGTGCCCATCGCTCGGTCCATCTTCTGGCCCACCTGGCGAAGCTGACGCCGACGCACCAGCAGCAGCGCGAGCAGATACCGGAACGCCGCGCGGCGCGTGTCGAGCGCCTCGGCAACCTCGGTGAGCTGCTCGAACAGGTCGAGCAGTTCCTCGTCGCTGAGGATCGCGGGCTTGTCGTCTTTCTTGTCGTGTGCCGCGGCGCGCCAGAAGCCAAAGAGCCTCAGCGGCGCGGTCGGGCGCGCGCCCTGCTCCCACGCGTCGAGCGAGTAATCCACGCGCTCAAGCTCCGCCGAGCCCTCGCGCTCGACGAGCGTGGCAATGAAGCGCTCACCGGGCGCAAACGCGCGGCCGGTCGCCGCACAGGCGGGCGAGGAACGGGTCACCGGGTAGGAACTCAACGCGGCAAATCCGGGCATCGCGTGAGTTTAGCCGAAGGCGCCCGGGCGCATCGGGCGGGGCGTCAGTTCTTCCCGCGGTGCGCCGAGCCGGTGAGCCCGCGGATCAGCCCGGGCGTGCGGTCGTAGCCGGGTTGGCCCGGCGCAAGCCCATCGACCTCGGGCGTGCGCCACGCGAGCATCACCAGCCCCGCGACGGTCAGGATCAGCGCGTTGACGCCCAGGCCCACCTGCGAGCCGAAGCCATCGCCCGCGCGGCCCGAGGCCACCTCGCCGATGTACCCCGCCAGCAGCGTGCCCAGCGGCATCGCGCCGAACGACAGCACGTTGGCGATCGACATCACGCGCCCGCGCATTTCGTCGGCGACCAGGAGCTGGAGCGCGGCGAAGGCGGGGTTGAACGTCCAGAGCCAGAAAATGCCGCAGAAGTAGATGCACAGCGCGCTGGTCGCGAGCGAGGGCGCCGCGGCGGTGAGCGCGGTGAACAGCCCGCCCATCATGACCGAGAGCGGGATCAGGTGATGCCGCGGATACCAGCGCGGGATCAGGCGGATCGTCAGCGCGCCCGTCACCGCGCCCGCGCCCATCAGCGCGAGCAGCAGCCCGAAGCCGTCGGCCTTGGCTTTGTACGACTCGGCGACGACGATCGGCATGAGCCTCAGCAGCGGCGTGCCCAGCATGCTGAACAGGAAAATCGCCAGGATCAGCGCCCGCGCGCCCTTGTTGCGGAACGAGAAGCTGAACGCCTCCGCGATCGCGCGCCACGGATGCGCGGGCGCGGTCGTCGGCGCGGGCGAGGGCGGCGTCACCGCGACGGCCCAGATCACGCCGATGAAGGAAATGGTGTTGATCAGAAACATCCACGGCGCGCCGAGCCACCCCAGCAGCACGCCCCCCACCGCCGGGCCGATCACCCGCGCGAGGTTGAACTGCAGCCCGTTGAGCATGATCGCGTCGGCGAGCTGATCGCGCGGCACGAGCCTGGGCGTGAGCACGCCCCACGCGGGCATGTTGAACGCCAGCACCGTGCCGTGGATCGCGCCCAGCACGATCAGCGTGATCGGCGTGATCGCGCCGCGGAACGCCTCGATGCACAGCGCGGCGGCGACGAGCATCATCAGCGTCTGCGTCCACACCAGCAGCTTCTTGCGGTCGACGCGGTCGGCGACGACACCGCCCAGCATGCCCATCAGCAGCACCGGGGCCATCTGCGCGGTCGCGAGATAGCCCATCATGATCGGCGCGCCGGGGCGGCCCGAGGCTTCCCACTCGGGCGCGAGCGTCGCCTGGGTCATGGCCCACTGCATGCCGACGAATTCCATCCAGCCGCCAACGTTGGAGCCCAGCGACGCGACCCAGACGCGCCGGAACTCGCCGTTCTTGAGCACGCGGAAGGGCGAGGGCCTGGGCGGGGCCTCTTCGTCGACCGACGCGCCCGCGCCGAGCGTCTCGCCCGTCGCGACGGGCGTCGCGTCGGGCTGGGGCGTGGACATGGCAGGCCGGTCGGTCACGACGGGAGCGTATCGCCCGCGGGGGTCGGGACGGGGGTGGGGACGTTCGCGAATCGGCACCGGCGGATGCCGACGTACACGAGCGATTCAAAGACCAGCAGCCACGCCAGCAGCAGCAGCACCGCGAGGGCGGGCAGCGTGAAGAGCATGCTCGCGTCGTCGAGGCGCGCGAACGCCAGCGTGCCCAGCGCGAAGAGCACTTGGGTGAGCAGCGCGGAGGCGAACCAACCGACCGCGGCATGGCCGCAGACGCTCCAGGCGACGTCGCGCGTGATGCGCCAGCCGCGCTTGGAGCCGATGAACCGCACGCCGAGGGTTTCGAGCCAGGTGAGCAGCATCACCGCGGGCACGCCCAGGACGACCATCGCGAGCGTGGAGCGCATCCAGCCCTCGCGGACGATCGGCGCCAGGCCCGCGGGCGCGTCGGGCACGAGGCCCGCGACGAAGAGCAGCGCCATGGGGAGGTGAACGACCGCGACCATGACGGCCCACGCGAGGGCCTGCCGTCGGCCTGCGCGGGCGTCGATGCGCACGACGCCGAAGACCTCGCG
>JANRKN010000041.1:0-61988 GCA_033763435.1 Planctomycetota bacterium | reverse complement strand
GCTCGTCGTGAATCTTGCAGAAAATGAGCTTGAGCAACTCCCAAAACGCCTGGGGCTTCTGGAGGCCCTGATTGGCGGCTATGTAGTTGTGGCAGCGCCGGAACGCGAACAGGAGCGCGTCGGACGTGGCGGGTTTGAGTTGGTCGAACCGTGGCCGGTCCTCTGCTTCGTCGGCCCTGCCAAACTCCGGCAGGTCGGGGACTTCTTCAACGCTGACCTTGCCCCCTTTGACCACGCGGCGGTAGCAAAACCGCTCAATGCCGTTGGTCCACATGCCGTACTGGACGTTCGGACACGCGGCCAGGTAGGACTGGAGTTGGCCTACGCCGTCCTTTTTGTCCGCCGCTTTGACCGTCGCCGCCTTGCACTCGACGATAAGGACCGCGTGCTCCTGCTCGTGCGAGGTTTGGGGCGGGAAGATGACCAGATCGGCCCGAGGTTTGCGCGTCCCAACCCTGATCGTGAATTCGACCTCAATGTCCGCCTTGGGGTACTTGTACTCGCGCACAAGCGACTTGGCGATTTCCTGCCTGACGTACTCTTCCGGTGTCTCGGGCCGCTGGGTCTTGCCGTCGATAAAGTCCAGGAGCTTCCCTTGCTCAACGATGATGGCAACGACTGAAGAATCATGGTGGCTCATGCGGCGGCTCTTGGCAAAGGCGTCTCCGTGTATGGGGATGAAGGGTACCGTCTCCAAGCCGGTCGCGGCGGTGAACGCCCTTCGGAGGTGGATAACCGCGCAAACTCGGGCGAAACCCGTCCACGGCGGTCCCGTCACGCCCACTCGGAGCCCCAGAATCCGCCGCTGGGGCCGCCGAAGCGCAGGACCTGCGACCCTGTGCGCATTGACTACGCTCCGGACGGGCCGGAGCAGGGCGGCGGCGGCTGCGGGGACCATTCAACCCGTCGGCGCGGGGGCTGGAAGGGCAGAGGCCCGGGATAGCGGCACCAACCCCTCCCCTCGAGGTGTCAACTCAACAGCCGATGCGCGCGGCGGCGATCCTTTATATATAGGCACCCATGCGCAACACGCCGAATCCACGGCCATAAAAACACTCCTGCGCGTGAAGTGACTTCCCGCGACCACCGATGCAACATGGGCCGCGGATGGTTGAATGTATCAAACCTCTCCGCGCGATCACACTCATCCATCACGCACGGCGCGCACGCACCAGAAAGGTTGAACGCTCATGGCCGATTACATCCCCGGGCCCGATGCCAATTTCCAGGCCTGGCAATCCAACTTCGTGACGTACGCCAACGCCAACCTCGCGGCGCTGGGCCTCACCGCCGCGGACATGGCCCCCATCACCGCCGCGCAGACCACCTGGACCACGGCCTACCCCGCGCACATCGCCGCGGCCAACGCCGCCAAGGCCGCCCGCGAAGCGAAGACCGAGGCCCGACAGGGCTATGTCGCGGTCATCCGCCCGCTCGTCCGCCGCCTGCAGGCCTCGGCGCAGGTCTCGGACGCCGAACGCGCGGCGCTGGGCATCACCGTCCGCCAGGAGCCCGCCCCCATCGGCGCGCCCACCACCGCGCCCCTGGTCAGCGTCGAGTGCGGAACCCGCCTGCAGCACACGCTCCGCTTCGTCGACTCCGCCACGCCCACGCGGCGCGGCAAGCCCGCGGGCGTGCTGGGCGTCGAGATCTGGAACAAGGTCGGCACCACGCCCCCGGCCGGCGAAAGCGACCTGCGCTTTGTCGCCGTCGACACCAGCGCGCCCTACGTCCTGAACTTCCCCAGCGAAGAGGGCGGCAAGACGGCCTATTACTGGCTGCGCTGGGTCTCGCCCACCGGCGAGCGCGGCCCGTGGTCGGAACAGACCGCCGCCACCATCGCCGCCTAAGCCCATTCCACACCCCGAATTCAAGAAACAACCCCCGACACGGTCGGGGGTTTTATATTGGTCATTCGCGCAATGGACGCAGACGGTTAAATCACGCGGCCCTCGTCCTTGGCGATCCCCAGCGCCGGGCGCACGTCGAGCTGCACCACCGTCCCGCCGCTCCGCTCGCGCTGGAGCGCCTTGGCGGTCTCGGGGTCCACGTAATCGCTATGGCACGAGAGCTTGTCGGCCTTGGGCTCGGCCTGCGCCGCGGTGTCCGGGGCCGCCGCGCCCTTCATCGCCTTCTTGGTCTTGTTCGCGAGCTTATGAATCTCGTCCGGCGAGAGGACGCCGCGCTTGGCGAGGATCTCCTGCTGCTCGGGCGTGAGCGCCGCGGACTGCTTCGGAGCGCCCGGGACGGTGCCGTCCTTGCCGCCGAGCCGCTCAAAGCCGTCGGCTTTGCCCGACGCGAACTCCTGAATCTCCTTGCTGATCCGGACGCTGCACCAGTCGTGCCCGCACATGGCGCAGAAGTCGGTGTCCACGTCCAGATCCTCGTCGTGGTACGCCCGCGCGGTGTCGGGGTCGAACGAGAGCTCGAAGTGCTTCTCCCAGTTGAGCGCGGCGCGGGCCTTGGTCAGCTCGTCGTCGCGGTCGCGCGTGCCGGGGATGCCCAGCGCCACGTCCGCCGCGTGCGCAGCGATCTTGTACGCGATGCAGCCCTGCTTGACGTCGTCCTTCTTGGGAAGGCCAAGGTGTTCCTTCGGCGTGACATAACACAGCATCGCGGCGCCGTGGTACGCCATCGCGGTCGCGCCGATGCACGAGGTGATGTGGTCGTAGCCGGGGAACATGTCGGTCACGAGCGGGCCCAGGACATAGAACGGCGCGCCGTGGCAGAGCGTCCGCTGGACCTTGGCGTTCCACTCGATCTGGTCGAAGGGCACGTGCCCGGGCCCCTCGATCATCACCTGCACGCCGTGGCGCCAGGCCCGCTCGGTCAGCTCGCCCAGCGTCTCGAGTTCGGCGATCTGCGCGGCGTCGGTCGCGTCCGCCAGGCCCCCGGGGCGCAGGCCGTCGCCGATCGAGAACGTCACGTCGTAGGCGCGGAGGATCTCGCAGATCTCTTCCCAGCGCGTGTACATGATGTTCTCCTGATTGTGGACCAGCATCCACTTGGCCAGGAGCGAACCGCCGCGCGACACGATCCCGATGAGCCGGTTCTTCACGTGCTTGAGGTGCGCCCGGCGGACGCCCGCGTGGATCGTGAAGTAATCGACGCCCTGGCGGGCCTGATGGTGCAGCGTCGCCTCGATCGTGGGCCAGTCCAGGTCGTCGATCTTCTTTCCGATGATCATGGAATAGATCGGCACGGTCCCGATCGGCACCGTCGAGTTCCGCAGGATCGCGTCCCGGCAGGCGTCAAGGTCGCCGCCCGTGGACAGGTCCATCACCGTGTCCGCGCCCCACTTCTCGGCCCACTTGAGCTTCTCGACTTCCTCGTCGGTGCCCGACGAGACCGGGGACGCGCCCATGTTCGCGTTCACCTTCGTCCGGCTCGCGCGCCCGATGCACATCGGGTCGAGCTTGTGCGAGAGGTGATGGATGTTCGCGGGGATCACCAGCCGCCCGGCCGCGACCTCATCGCGCACCGCCTCGGCCCCACGGCCGGGATAGAGCGTCTCAAAGTGCGCCTCGCGCTCGGCCACGCGCTTCATCTGCGGCGTCACGATCCCCAGACGCGCAAACTCCAGCTGCGTGAGGGGCGTAAAACCCTTGGGATAGACCACCCGCAGCCGCTGGCCGCGCGCGGTGCTAAATTCGACGAACTCGCGCGTGTCGCCGAGGCAGTTCGAGCAGGACTCACCCTTCGCCCGAGACGAAGCATTCGGCACGTGCGGGTGCGCGCTCTGCACCTCGCCCGTCCACGAGGTTTGGGCCGTTGCGCCAAGGTCCGCGACGCTCCAGCCCGAGGGCAAAAAGTCCCACGCGGTCTTGGCGCTCGGCGCGGGCATGCCCGGCGCGTCGGGGCTCGAGAACATCAGCGGCCCGCCGACGTCCGGCGCGTTGGCGAACGAGCCCGGCGTCGTCACGTGAGGCGTCGCGCCCGGGTTCAGACCGCCACGCAAGGGCGGCGCGAACTTCGAAGTGGTGCTTCCCGAAACAGACGGCGTAACCATGCGCTTTCCCTCCGCCGGTGCGAACCGGATCAGGTTCCACGGGTGCATCTCAGCCGCGGCGGACAGTCCGCCGTTGCGCCCCGAGCGTGCGCCCCAGTTTACGCCCGCCGACCCACCCTTCGCACCAGCCATCCCATCCGAGGCGAGGAGTACGCTCGCCCCATGCTCACGCCTGATTCCGTATACGAAACGGTTCTGTACGGCGACGACGTGCCCGCGCTGGTCGACTTCTACAGCCGCGTGATCGGCCTGCGGACGCTCCCGGGCGCCGACGGCGACAGCGCGGCCCTGCGATTCCCCGTGGGCGACAGCCTGCTCCTGCTCTTCCGCCCCGACTACGCCGCGATCGAGGGCCGGGGCGTGCCGACCCACGGCGCGCGCGGGCCCGGACACGTCGCGTTCCGCGTCGGCGCGGGGATGCTCGACCGCTGGCGCGAACGCCTCGGCCAACTGAACGTCACGATCGAGCTCGAAAGGCCCTGGACCCGCGGCGGGCGGTCGATCTATCTCCGCGACCCCGCGGGCAACTCGGTCGAACTGGTCGAAGGCGCGATCTGGGCGCCTTGATCACGGGCCCTGCAGCGCGTGCGATCACGCCCGGACGCAGAAGACGTCCGATCGGTCGGCATAGTGAGATGCCTCGCGCTCAGCGACGACGGCGGAGCCCGACGAGTCCCGCGGCCGCGAGGAGCGCCGTCGCGCCCGGCGTGGGCGTGTAGATCACGCTGCGGATCTCGGTGAGATTGGCATTGGCCAGGATGGTGCCGTCGCCCCAGAAGCTCTGGGCGCCGCCGGTCCGGCCCCCGCCCAGCGCGAGCGAGAGCATGAGTGTGCCGTCGACGTAGAGCCGGCCGCCGGTCGGGCCTGCCTCGAGCCGCACGGTGTGGAAGCCGTCGGCGAAGTTGAAAAGGGCGGAGGGGTCGGACGTGCGGTTGTCGTCGTTGCCGAGGCCCACGCGGTTGTCGCCGATTTCCGCGATGATCCACCGGCCCGCGTCGTCCTGCAGCAGCATCGCAAAGCCCGCCCGGCGGAACCCGCTGAAGTTGCCAAAGTCCGAGCCGGTGAGCTTGAGCTCGATCTCGATGACCGAGGTCTCGGTCGCGAAGTCGATCGGGTCGGGCTGGATCGCGCGCCAGAACGTGGTGCCGTTGACGGTCGTCGCGCCGTAGGTGAGCGTGCCGCCCGAAACGGACATCGGCGCGTTGAACGAGCCGGCAAAGTCCCAGCCCTGAGCCTGCGGAAGCGAGCCGAGCGACGGGTTGTAGGTAAACACGGCGCCCGAAGCCGAGGCGGCAAGGGCGCTCAGGGTCATGCACGCCAAGGCCCGCGCCGAGGCGGGCGAGAAACGCACGGACATCATCGAATCTCTCCTCTCAGTCCCGAATCGTCAACGCTGCCCGGCGTGCGGAAACACGGGCTCCGGGCGGGACAGCCACGATACCGGCAGGTAGGCCCGGGCCCAAGAAGATTCCGACGTGCAGCGTCCGAGGGAGCGGCGAAAGGCCGAGAAATCGGGCCCTTGGCCCAAGCGCGCCCAAGGAGAGCTTTGGGCCAGATTCACGCCGTCGGCGCGCCCGCGCGGCTCCACTCAACGACGCTCGACTGAGGCAGCGGGTTCACGCCGAGCTGGCGAAGCATGTTCAGGCACTGGGCGCGGTGGTGCATGCTGTGCGTGTGGACATGGCACAGGATCGTCGCGCGCGTGTACACCGTTGTGACGCCTTGGCGCGTGCGCTCGAATGTTTCGCCCATGGGCCCTGCCGCGGCGGCGCGCGCGAGCAGGTCGAACGCCGCCTCGGCCATCGCGCGGAGTTCCGAGACCGGGCGCGGGTCGTTGCTGGGCCAAGGCGTCGCGGGCGCGCGCAGCAGCGTCTCGGCCCAGACGCGGACGGCGGCGGCATCGTGAATCAGCGTGTCGTGCAGCGACCCGATGCCCATCTCAAACTTGCGGTGCAACTGCTCGGGCGCGAGCTTCTCGCACGCGTCGAGCAGTTGTCGCGTCGCCCAGCGGTCGTGCAGCGCGAGGATCAGCATCGGGTCGGCGGTCGGCGCGGGCGCGTGAGAGGCGTGGGTCGTCATGGATGCAGCGTATGTGCGGTTGAACTCCTGCGATCCGCCGCGGGGGATCGTCAGCGTTGACCACGCCAATCCGCGACGCGAGGCCAGCGCGCGCGCGACCTGGACGATCTGCCCCGTGTGATACGCCGTATGCGCGAGCGAGCGTGTCAGCGCCTGCGCGAGCGTGTGGAGCTCGCTGCGGATCGTCAGCGTGCGGCCCAAGTCTTCATCGCGCAGCGTCGCGAGCGTGGCCTCCAGCGCGCCCCACCCGTGAGCCCAGTGCGCGAAGATCGCGTCCCGGCCCGCGTCGCCCGCAGGGAAGTTGTCGACAAACTCCTCGTCGCGGTTGCGGTCGGGTTTCTCGCCGTCGGTCGTGAAGGGCTCGGTCCAGCGCGAGCGCAGATTCCCCGCGACGTGCTTCATCACGACGGCGATCGAGTTGGTCTCGGCGTCGAGCGCCTCGCGGAGCATCGAGGGCGCGAGCTGCCCCGCGGCGCCCTCGGCGAGCCGACGATAACGCGAAAACTCCGAACGCACCGAGGCGATCACCTGTCCCATGCGACCCTCCGACGCGTGCCCCCAGCGCGACAATCCCGGTCCTGCCGCGGGCTGCGACTCGGTCGCGATTGCTGGCACCGGGCGCCATGTGCGCGAATCTCGAGCTTACTTTATGGACCCAGACATCCGAGACGCCTTGGATCATGCATGAGCCAATACTCCGACCAAGGTTCAGCCGAGGCGGCGGGGCTTCCCGGCCAAACCGGATCGGTCTGGTCGGCGCTCACAGCCGATCCGTTGTGCGGCGTTTCGGTGATCACCGGCGACGGGCGGACTCTGTGGATGAACGACCAGGCCGCCCGGCTGATGCACGGGCACACCGCCACGGCGAACGAGCAACTCTCCAAGCCGTGGGCCGAGCGCTTCAGCGCCGAGTGGATCCGCGAGCGGCTCTCGATCCTCCGGCACGTGCGCGAGACGGGCCGCCCCGCGCTGGTGAGGTCGATCTGGCGCGGGTGGCAGCTCTACCAATGGATTCACTCCGTCGAGCCCGACGATGTGCCGCTGCGCGTGAGCGTGCTCGAGGACTCGGGCGTGTACCTCGTGCTGCACCGCCGGGTGTCGGGCGAAGCGGCCAAGGAGCAGACCAGCAGCGTCGAGTACGAAACGGTGCAGTCCGAGGTGCCGGACATGGGCCCGCTGGCACCGCTCTCGCCGCGCGAGCTAGAGGTGTTGGTGCTGATCGGCCAGGGCTTGTCGGCGAAAGAAGCCGCGGCCATGCTCGGCCGGTCGGTCAAGACGATCGAGCACCACCGCGAATCGATCGGGCGCAAGCTGCACATCAACGACCGCGTGGCGCTCGCAAACCTCGCTCACCGCGCGGGGCTCACGTTCGCCGATGCTGCGCGGGCGCGTGGGCACGCCGGTACGCCAGAGCCCGACGAGCGCTGAGAACGCCACAAAGCCCGGCAAGCGCCCCACTTCCGCGCGGCTTCACGAAAGTCTCACGCCCCAGGGCCGTAACCACGACCGGCCTGAAGACATCGAACTCCGCAAGCGCGATCGATTCCCGACGCGCACGGAGATTCTGTTCATGGTCAGCGGTCCCGCCTCGCATCATCCGTCGTTCAAGGGCAAGGTCGCGCTCATCACGGGCGGCACATCGGGCATCGGCGAAGCCACGGCGCTCGAACTCGCCAGCCGCGGCACGCACATCGTCCTCACGGGCAGGCGCGACGCCGAAGGACAAGCCGTCGCCTCCGCGGTCAAGGCCCGCGGTGTGCAGGGCCTGTTCGTCAAGGGCGACGTCACCCGCGAGGCGGATCTCCAGCGCGCGATCGACGCGACGCTCAAGCTCACCGGCCGGATCGACTTTGCTTTCAACAACGCGGGCATCGAAGAGCCGATGGGCCCGCTGCACGAGAAGTCCGTCGACACCTACCGGCAGGTCTTCGACATCAACGTGATGGGCGTCTTCCTCTCGATGAAGCTCGAGATCGCGCAGATGCTCCGTCAGGGCGGCGGCTCGATCGTCAACACGGGCTCGATTGCCTCGAGCGTCGGCATGCCCGGCGCGACGATCTACGTCGCGAGCAAGCACGCCGTAGCGGGCCTCACGCGCTCCGCGGCGCTCGAGTACGCCAAGCAGAACATCCGCATCAACCTCATCTCCCCCGCCGCGATCCAGACGCCCATGATGGACCGCTTCGCGACCGACCCCGGCGTGCGCGAGTTCCTCAAGAACCTGCACCCGATCGGCCGCGTGGGCACGCCTGAAGAGATCGCCCGCGCCGTCGCCTGGCTCTTGGGCGATGAATCCAGCTTCGTGCTCGGAGCCGATCTCCGGGCCGACGGCGGCTTCACCGCCGCGTAAGCTCACGCTCAATCACCGCTTTCCAACGTCGATTCCGCACGATTCTCGCCTGAATTCACACAGGAACCCGCCATGCACACGCAGACCCCCGAAGCCCTCGAATCGCAGCTCGGTTGGCGCTATGCCGTCAAGAAGTTCGATGCCTCGCACACGATCCCCGCGGCGCAGTGGTCGGCGCTCGAAAAGTCTCTGCTGCTCAGCCCCTCGTCGTTCGGGCTTCAGCCGTGGAAGTTTGTCGTCGTGACCGACGCGGCGGTGAAGGCCAAGCTGCTGCCGCTCTCGTGGAATCAGCCGCAGATCACGACCGCGTCGCACTTGGTGGTGTTCGCGGCGCGCAAGAGCGTCACGGTCGCCGACGCGGACAAGCTCATCGACCGCATGGTCCAGGTCCGAGGCACGCCGTGCGAGGCGCTCAAGGGCTATCGCGACATGATGGCGGGTTTCATCCAGAACCCCCCGCCGGGCTTTGACGCGCAGGCATGGGCTGCCAAGCAGTGCTACATCGCGCTGGGCGTGTTCATGACCGCCGCGGCAACGCTGGGCGTTGACACCTGCCCGATGGAGGGCATCAACCCCGCGGGCTACGACGAAGTGCTCGGGCTGAGCAAGGAAGGCTTCGCCACGGTCGTCGTCGCGGCCGCCGGCAAGCGCGCGCCCGACGATATGTTCCAGTCGTTCAAGAAGGTCCGCTACGAGGCCGGCGAGATTCTCAAGCACGTCTGATCTGGCACCGTTCTCAGGAGAACAGCTCATGCAGCGCGACGGACTCACTCGGCGTGACGCGGTCAAGGCCGCGGGCATCGGCATCAGCTCGCTCGCCGCGACCGGGATTCTGGGCGCTCGCGCCGCGGCGGGCGCCTCTTCGGGCGTTGGGGCGGCGCAGCCCTCGACGCCCGCATCCCCCAAGCAGAACGCGCCCGTCCCGACCACCGGCGGCATCGCCGCGGGCCCGACGCCCAACGGCGAGCAGGCCTTCGGGCACTATCGCTTCAAGGTGGGCGAGAATGTGCAGGCTTGGTCCATCTCCGACGGCACCGGGCGCTTCAGCCCGCTTCAGCCGCTCGTCGCGCCCCAGGCCTCGCCCGAGCAGTTCAAGCAGGTGCTCGAAGAGAACCTCGCCGACCCCACCGGCGCCACCATCGCCTTCAACGTTGTGCTGCTCAAGCTCGGCGCCGAGACGGTGCTGATCGACTCAGGCAGCGGTGAGCGCGAGGCCGCGCAGACCGGCTGGCTGCTCAAGAACCTTGCGCAGGCGGGCGTGAAGCCGAGCGACATCACGGGCGTGGTCATCACGCACGCACACGGCGATCACATCCAGGGCCTCTTCAAGAGCGACGACCGACTCGTCTTCCCGAACGCACGCGTGTTCGTGCACACGAACGAGCACGACTTCTGGACCGGCAACCCGGACCTCTCGAAGATGGGCGTGCCCGAGCAGGCGCGCGCCGGCATGTCGGCGGCGGCGGCGAAGGCGTTTGCGACTCTGAGAAAGGAAGGCAAGCTCGAGCTCATCAAGGGCGGCGACAAGCTCGTGGGCGGGCTGACGATCGTCGATACGCCGGGCCACACGCCCGGGCACATCAGCGTCGTCGTCGACGCGCCGGGGGCGGGCGGGCCTCTCTTTGTCATGTCCGATATCGTGCATCACCACGTCGCGATGTTTGCCCGGCCCGAGTGGACCATCGCCTTCGACACCGACCCAACGCTCGCGGTCCAGACGCGCCGGCGCGTCTTCGACATGATCGTCAGCGAGAAGATGCGCGCTCACGGCTACCACATGCCCTGGCCGGGCCTAGGTCGAATCGGCCGGCGGGGCGAAGGGTACTGGTGGGGCATCGAGGGCTGGACGTGGTCGTGAGCGTTGCGCAGCCCTCGCTGTTCTCGCCCATCACGCTCGGAGGCGGGCTCGTCACGGCCCGGAGCCGCGTCTGGATGGCGCCGCTCACGCGCTGCCGGGGCGGCACGGGTGACACACCGACGGACCTGACCGCGCTCTACTACGCGCAGCGGGCCGATCCCCGCACGGGCGCGGGACTCATCATCTCTGAGGCCTCGCCGATCTCGCCCGAGGCGCACGGCTATCCGCGCACGCCCGGTATCCACACCGACGCACAGCAGGAAGGCTGGGCCCGCGTCGCAAGCGCGGTCCGCGCCCGCGGCGGGGTCTTCGTGCATCAGCTCTGGCACGTCGGTCCCGTTTCCCACCCGGACTATCAGCCCGGCGGCGCGCTGCCCGTCGCGCCCAGCGCCCTCAACCCGGGCGGCATGTGCCGAACGCTCAGCGGGCATAAGCCGCGTGTGACGCCGCGCGCGCTCGACACCGCTGAGATCCCCCGCGTGGTCAGCGACTACGTCCGCGCCGCGAGGCGCTCGATCGACGCGGGCACCGACGGCGTTCAGATCCACGCCGCGAACACGTACCTGATCGAACGATTCCTCCGCAGCGAGAGCAACCGCCGGACCGACCGCTACGGCGGCCCCATCGAGAACCGTTGCCGATTCTGCCTCGAGGTCGTCGATGCCGTGATCGCCGAGGTCGGCGCCGGGCGCGTCTCGATACGTCTGAGCCCCAGCGGCCAGAACGAGGGCGTCCGCGACGAACAAGCCCGCGAGGTGTACACCCACCTGGTGCGCGAGTTGGACAAGCGCCCGCTGCAGTTTGTCGAGATCCGCGAAGCCGACACCGACGACACTCCGGCCGCCTCACCGCCGGGTTTGCAACCGATCCCGATCGGGTTCTTCAGGCCTCTGACACGCCACGTGCTGTGCGTGAACACGGGGTACACCTTCGAGCGCGCGAGCGCCGTGCTCGCGCGGGGCGAGGCCGACGCGGTGACCTTCGGCGTGCCCTTCATCGCCAACCCTGATCTGGCCGCACGGTTCCGCCGCATCGCGCAGGGCGAGCGCGTGGAGCTGGCGACGAGCGATCCGAAGACCTGGTACCCGCCGATGGGCGCGGCGAGCGAGGACTTCGCACGCGGCTACACCGACTATCCCACGCTGTGAACGGCGCGCTGATCGCGCGGGCCCGCGGCATCACAGGGCAAAAAGCATCACAGGCCCGGGAACGTGCGGAGGCCGTGCTCCTCCACGCGTCGGGCCTGTGATGAGGTCTGTCCAGACCAGAGAACTCAGGCGGCCGAGACCAGCGCGGGCGCCGGGGCCTTCGCGGGCGAGGCCGGCAGCGTGACCGTCTCGACGCCGCGGGTCTGCACCGCCAGCGGCGGGATGCGCCACACGGCCTTGCGAGCCTTGCCCTCGGCGAGGTACCACGCCACCATCCGGCGGATGCCCTCGGCCAGCGGAACCTTCGCGACGTAGCCCGCCTCGCGGACCTTCACGCCTTCAAACTTCGTCTGCGTCGCGAACAGCTTGCGGATCCGCGCCGACGAGATGGGCAGGTTCTTGCCTGTGAGCTTGATGAACAGGTCGAACGGCGCCGCGAGGCCACAGGCCAGGCCCAGCGGGATGCGCACCTTCGAGGGCTTGCGGCCCAGCGCGATGCGGATCGTGTCCGCGATCTCCTGGCTGGTCATGTCGGGCGTGTCGGTGTAGTTGAACACGTCGAACGCCGCACGATCGTCCTTGGCCCAGAGGAACAGCGTCGCGTCGACGATGTTCTCGACGTACGAGAGGCTCTTGATGTTCGAGCCATCGCCGACGGTCACGAACTTGCCGCTCTCGATCTGGCGGATCAGGCTGAACATGTTGGCGAAGTTGTCCGCGCCGAAGGTCACCGTTGGGCGGATGACCAGCACGCGCCGGCCCATGCCTCGGGCGATCCACTCGCGGTGGACCTTCTCGCCCGCGAGCTTGCTCGCGCCGTACGCCGTGAGGGGGCTGGGCTCAGCCGACTCATCGTGCGGGCCCTGGGCCGCGCCGTACACCGCGCAGGTCGAGTAGAACGCGACCTCGCGGATGCCGAACTCGTCGCACGCATCGAGCAGCACGCGCGAGCCCGTCTCGTTCACCGAGAAGTACGTGTCGGCATCGATACCGAAATCGTGGTGCGCCGCCGCGAGGTTCAGCACGCGGTCCACACCCGGCAGGGCGCGGCGCACGGCCGCAGGATCGCGGACATCGCCCCAGATGTACCGGGCGCCCATCGTGTCAAAGTCCGGTTCCCAGAGATCCAGGATCGTGACCCGGTGTCCCTGCTCGCGGAGCTGACGCACGAAGTAACGGCCGATGAATCCCGACCCGCCTGTAACAAGAATGTGCACGGCTGACCCTTTCGACATACCGCGCGCCCGCTCCAATGAGAGACGGCGCGAGAGCGCGGGTGACCCATGTCGACCGGGACTGCCCCAATGAGGGCGAGTGACCAACTCGTCCGCACAGGCGGGACAGACCCTTCACCCCGAATATGCCTCACGTTCCCACCCGTGCCAGCCAACTGGGGGAATCAAGGCCCAGTTTTCTGCCGCCCCGGCGTTCGCTCGCTTGCGGGCCCCGCCCGGACGCGGTCCGAACGACACCGGCCCGCGGCGACCAAGTGACCGGCCGGGTGCATTCCCTGTACGATCCGAGCATGACGACTTCCCACCCCGCGTCCCGCGCCGTCCTCGCCCCTTTTCTTGCCGGGCTGGCGCTCTTCGTGCTCGCGCCGGTCTCGGGCTGTTCAACCGCGTCGATCGCGCTGAAGGAATCCATCGGCATTGCCAAGCGCGAGCAGCTCGTCGCGCGGGTGCAGGACGCCCGCGATGCGCAGGGTGAAGCCAAGAAGCAGTTCGAGTCGGCGCTGGCCGAGTTTCTCGCCGTGACGGGCACCGGGCAGGACGCGAAGGTCGCCGAGATCGAGGCCCGCTACAAGAAGCTCAAGGGCGAGCAGGAACGCTCGCAGGACCGGGCCGAGCGCGTCCGCGGGCGCATCAAGGACACCGAGCGCGTGGCCGACGCGCTCTTCAGCGAGTGGAACGCGGAGCTGAAGCAGTATCAGTCCGAGGCGATGCGCGAGGCGAGCCGTCGGCAGCTCGAGGACACGCGTGGGCAGTATCAGAAGCTGCTGGGCGTGATGAAGCAGGCCGAGGCGCGGATGGCGCCCGTGCTCGCCGCGCTCAACGACCAGGTGCTGTTCCTGAAGCACAACCTCAACGCGCGGGCGATCGCGGCGCTCCAGCCCCAGGCCGCGGCCATCCAGACCGACGTTGCCGCCCTCGTCCGCGAGATGGAAGCCTCCATCAACGAGGCCAACGCGTTCATCAGCCAGATGAAGACCGAGTGATTGGAGCGCCGCGAGGCATCGCGCTCAGCGTGAAGCTTCCTCAAACACCTGCGCGTACTTCGCCGCCGCGGCCTCGAGGGTGAACTCACGGTCGAAGAACCGCCGGGAGTTCTCGCCCTGACGCGCACATCCCGCGCGGTCGCGCATCATCGCGCGCAGGCCCTCGGCAAGCGCCGACGCATCGCCCACACGGAACCACCGCCCGCAGTCCTCACGCTCGACCATCCGCCGAAGCTCCGAGCGCTCTTCCGAGATCGCCAGAATCGGCCGGCCCGTCGCGAGCGAGGTGTACAGCTTGCTCGGGAACGAGATCCCCTCGATGCCCGGCGCGATCGACACCACGCTCGTGTCGCACGCGATCAGCGAATCGCCCAGGCGATCCGTCGGCACGTACGGCAGCAGCAGCGTGTTCGTCAGCCCGCGCTCCTTGATCGCCCGGGCGATCTGATCGCGCTTACCCCCGCCGCCGATGAGTACCAGCCGGAAGTTCTCACCCTTGAGAAGCTCCGCCGCGCCCAGCAGCGTGTCAAAGTCGTAGTAGAGGCCGAGATTTCCCGAGTAGAGCGCGACGAAGGGATCGACCAGCCCGTGCTCGCGCGCGAGCGCCGACTCGGCCTTGGGACGGGGCGTGATCTTCGCCGGGTCCGTCCAGTTGTGGATCACTCGCACCGTGCCCGACGGGGGACGCCACTTGGACTCCACCAGTTCCTTCGCGGCCTCGCACAGCACAATCGCCCGCCGCCCGCGCGAGTACGTCAGCCGGTTCAGCCGCAGCCAGACACGCTCAATCGCCGAACCTGCGCGGATCTTCCCGACCCACACCGCAAGGTCGGGGTACGCGTCGTGCAGCAGGTTCACGTACCGATGCCGGCGCACGAGCGAAATCAGCCCGCCCACGATGCCCAAGAACGGCGGATTCGTTGAGTAGAGATACACCGTGTCGCGCCGGGCGCCCAGAAGCATCCGGAAGAACAGCGGGATGAGAAACGAGAGGAAGTTCACGAGCCGTCCGAGCGTCCGGTCCTTGCTGAAGCGGGTGACGCGTAGGCGCGTGACGCGAACACCCTCGAAGGTTTCGCGCGCGGGGCAGGCGACCCAGGACTCGGGCGGGCCGTAGCTCGGGCGCGCGGTGATCACCTCGACCTCGTGCCCGGTCTGCGCGAGCTCGCGCGCCAGTTCGTGCAGCAGGATCCCCGTGCTCGCGACATCGGGCACGTAGTACTGGTTCACGATGCACACGCGGGGCTTGCCGGGCATGGGCGGAGGGTATCAAGCCTTCGGCCCGCGCACAGCCGGGCAACAATGCCCCCGGCATGACCACTTCACCCGCACCGACCTCCGGCCAGCAACCCGCCAAGCCCACCGACCGCGAGGGCACCACCTACACCTTCGGGCAGAACGTCCTCCGCGCGCTCTGGATGATCCTGGGCCGAACCGCCTTCCGCCTGAGCTTTCACAACTGGTACGCCTGGCGGCGCTTCATCCTCCGGCTCTTCGGCGCCAAGGTCGGCCCGCGCACCCACATCCGCAACACCTGCCGCATCGATATCCCCTGGAACCTCGAGATCGGCGAAGAGTGCCTCATCGGCGATTACTCGGTCCTCTATTCCTTGGGCAAGGTCCGCATCGGCGACCGCACCGTCATCAGCCAGTACGCCCACCTCTGCGGCGGATCGCACGACCACACCAAGCGCCGGTTCGATCTCATCCGCGCTCCAGTCACCGTCGGCAACGACTGCTGGATCGCCGCCGAGGCCTTCGTCGGCCCGGGCGTCAACGTGGGCGACCTGTGCGTCCTGGGCGCGCGCTCCAGCGCCTTCAAGGACATGGAGCCCGGCATGATCTACGTCGGCTCCCCCGCCCGCAAGCTGGGCCCGCGCGTCATCACCGGCTGACGAACACCCCCAACGGCCCGTCGGCCCCATCGGCCCGATTCCCGCGGCCCACACCGACCACGCACTGAACTTGAATCACCTGATTGCACTCGCGGCGCTGCGCGTGTACACTTGAATCATGCGATTCAGGTCCAGAACTCCCGAGCGCGCTCTCCGATCCGACGGCGACCAGCGCCGATCCCGCATCCTCACCGCCGCGAGAGCCTTGTTCGCCTCGCGAGGCTTTGACGGCGCGACGACCCGCCAGATCGCCTCGGCCTCACGCAGCAACATCGCCGCGATCCGCTACTACTTCGGCGACAAGGCCGGCCTGATCATCGCCGTCATCGAACAAACCATCCGCGACGTGGCCGAGGGAGGCCAGCACCCCACTGTCCGCGCCGACCTTCCGGCGCGTGAGGCGCTGCGCGAGTGGGTGCGCTGGGTGCTGCGGACGGGCCGGAGGCGCCAACGGGGACTGGGCGCGGGCCCGCGCGTCGTGATGCAGTCGCTCGCGGTCCGTGGCCCGCTCGCGAGGCGGATCGCCGACCGCGTGGGCGCACCCGTCCGCGCGAACATTCACGCGCTGATCGATCTGTTCTTCCCCGAGTCCGCACCCCCGCCCGTGCGCGAGCGCGCGTTCGTGCTCGTCTTCAGCCTCTGCTCGCACTTTGCCCACAGCGGCCCGGTGCTGGAGAACATGGGCATCGCGGTGCCCGAGGACGACGCCGCGCTCGACGCGCTGGCCGAGGACCTCACGCGGTTCATCGTCGGGGGCCTCGCGGGCCTGCATCCGCTCAGGCCCGGCGTTCTCGAGCAGGAAGCGCGGGCCGGCGCATGATCCGCATCGCCCTGTCCATGCTCCTGGGCGACCGGCTGAAGTACATCGGCGTGCTGTTCGGCGTCGCGGCGATGTCGTTCCTCACCACGCTGCTCGGCTCCATGTTCGCCGGCATGCTCTCGCGCACGTACGCGCTCGTCGATGACCACGCCCACGCGGATCTCTGGGTCATGGACCCGGCGTGCGAGACCGTGACGCAGACGATCAACATGCCCGAGACCGCGGTCGACCGCGTGCGGGGCGTCACGGGCGTGGCCTCGGCCGCACGCATCGCGCTCGGCGGCGTGCCCGCGCGTTTCCCGCACGGACGATTCGTCACGATCGACGTGATCGGCGTCGATGATTCCACGCTCGAGGGCGTGCCCCCGACGCACCCGGGCTTGGCGCTTCGCCTGCGAGAGCCCGGAATCGTGCTCCTGGATTCGGGCGGTTCGCGAGGCCAGCTCGTGACGCCCTCAAGGCCCGCCGACGCGTGGGCCCGTGGCGCGCCGAGGCTCGACGCGCCCACCCGCCCGCTGCGCAACGGCGACACGCTGCTGGTCAACAACGCCGAGGTCCGCGTCGCGGGCATCGTCGCAGGTAAGCCGCGGATGAACCCCGTGCCTGTCCTCTACACCACGTACTCGGGCGCGAATCGCGTGCTGCCGGGCCAGCGCCATCGACTCACGTTCGTCACCGCGACGGTCACGCCCGGGCACGACCACGCCGCGGTCGCACGGGAGATCGAGCGCGCGACGGGCCTGCGTGCCCGCACGAGCGCCGAGTTCCGCCGCGACACGGTGATCTGGTTCCTGAAGAACTCGGACGTGCTCTCGCACGTGGCGGTGATCGTGATGTTCGCCACGGCCGTGGGCTTGGCGATCACCGGCCTGCTGCTGTACATGTTCACCACCGAGAACGCCCGCATCTACGCGACGCTCAAGGCGCTGGGTGCATCCGACAGTTTGCTGCTGCGGATGGTCGTCGCCCAGGCTCTCACCGCCGGCGCGCTTGGGTACGGCCTGGGCATGGGGCTCTGTTGCGCGATCGGCGCGGTGCTCGCGCCCACCGGCTTCCCGTTCAGGCTCATGCCCTACACGCCCGTCATCGTCGCGGCGCTCGTGCTCGCGGTCACCGCGCTCGCCGCGGTGTTCAGCGCCCGCGCGGTCCTGCGCGTCGAGCCCGGCATCGTCTTCAAGGGCTGACGCGGCAGACGGGCTCAGAACTGCTTCTTCAGCTCTTCGATCGCGCGCGCGAGCGCCTTGTCTTCGCGCTCGCCGCGGACCACGGGCACAACAACGTCCGGCTGCAGCGGGTTGGCCTCCAGCCGCCGGCCGCGGTACGTGATGTAGTCGTCGGCCGGGTACTGCAGGCTGAACCCGCGCTCGAGGCGCGCGCTCGTGCTCTGCAGCACCGCGCCCGCGCTGGGCGTGCCCACAAGAATCGCGCCCAGATGCTCGCGCAGCGCCGCGGCACAGATCTCCGACGCGCTCCCGCTCCCGCGGTTGATCAGCACCGCCACCCTCTGACCCGCGACCGGAAGCGCGGGCCTGGGCAGCTCCTTCGCGTTCCGCGGCGCGACGGTCCGGAACTTACGCTCCCACCAGGTCGCGATCGGGTACGGGTCCTTGCCATCGCCCAGCCCAGCCGCGACATACGCGTCCACCGCGCGGCGCGAGACGAACGTCCCGATCACGCTCCCCGCGGGCAGCAACTCCGACATCAGATGCCGCAGGTTCAGCGTCGCGCCGCCCCCGTTGCTGCGCAGGTCGATGATCAGCCCGCGCGCCTTGCGCGACTCAGCCAGCAGCTTTTCGATGTTCGCGCGGTCGTACCCGGTCAGGAACGAGCGGATTTTCAGCACGGCGATCTCGGGCTCGGGCCATTCCAGCGTGTCGGGCCGGACGGTCGAATACGCCTCGCGCTGCACCGTCACGTCACGCTCGGCGCCCGCCTCGCCGCGCACCTTCAGCTCCACAGCGCGGTTCTCATCGCCCCGCAGGTCCGTCGCCGAGCGAGGCGCCTGCCCGTCGATGGACGTAATCGCGTCGCCGGGCTTGAGCCCCGCGCGCTCGGCGGGAGAGCGCGGCACGACCTCGTTGATCACCAGCGCGTTGTCCTTGAACTCCACCACCACGCCCAGCCCCACGCGCGTCCCGCGCCGACGGTTCTCCGCCTGCGTCGGCGTCATCAGGCGGATATGGCTGATCCCGAACTCTCTTAGCGCGCGGTTCACGGCCTGCGCGAACGACGCCGTCGACGAGGCCGACGCAAGCTCGGCCTTGTACTTCTCCGTGTGCTTCTGCCAGTCGCCCGCAAGGTCAATACCGGGAACGAACGCCCGCTCACGCAGCGTCCGCTCGATCCCCTCGAGCACCCTTTGCTTCTGCTCGTCGGTCAGCGCCTGCGCGCGGGCCGAAGGAGCGCCGACAAGCAGCGAAAGCACGACCACCAAAGCCGCCAAAGCTCGTGAGAACCTCATGGATCACAGCATACCGAGCGAGGCCCCGCGCCGAGAACCCTGAATGAAAAACGCCCGCGGGAACGGGCCCGCGGGCGTCAGAGGTGCTCACTTGGACGGGCCCGAGCCTCACGCCGGGCTGGGCAGCGCGCCCGCGGGGGGCTCGGGGTCGGGCGTCGTCGCGGGGGGCGAAGCCTCGCGCTTCTTGGCCGCCTCGGCCCGCAGCAGGTCGCTGACGGTGGGCTTGGAGATCGAGCCGCCCTTCATGAGGCGGTCGACATCGTCGCTGCTGAGGGTCTCATAGCGCAGCAGCGCCTCGGCAACTGCGACCACCTTGTCCCAGTGCTCTTCGAGCAGCCGGGCCGCATCGCCGTACGCCTCGTCGACCAGACGCTTGATCTCCGCGTCGATCGTCTGCGCGGTCTGATCGGAGTAGTCCTTGTCGGGGACGAACATCTCGCGCGTGTCGGCACCGGCGTAGCGCACGAAGCCGAGCTTCTCGCTCATGCCCCACTCGATCACCATCGTCCGCGCGAGGTTGGTGACCATCGTGATGTCCATGGACGCGCCCGAAGAAATGTCGCCCATCGCCTTCTGCTCGGCGATGCGCCCGCCGCACAGGATGCGCTGTGTCGCGCGGAGCCACTTGAGCGAGTAACCCGAGCGGTCCTTCTGGGGCAAGCTGAACGTCGCGCCGCCGGCCTGACCGCGCGGGATGATCGTGACCTTGTGCAGCGGGTCGGCGTCGGTCAGGATCGCCTGCAGCACGGCATGCCCAGCCTCGTGGTACGCGACGAGCTTGTTCTCGTCCTTCTCGCGCACGCGGCTCTTCTTGGCCCGGCCGAACTTCACCTTGTCGCGCGCTTCCTCGAGGTCTTCCTGCTCGATGAAGTCCTTGTTCTGCATCGTCGCGCTGATCGCGCCCTCGTTGATGATCGCCGCGAGGTCCGCGCCGCTGAACATGGGCGTGCCGCGGGCGATCCGCTCGAGGTCCACGTCCGGCCCGAGCTTGACCTTCTTCGCGTGGACCTTGAGGATCTCCAGCCGCCCCTTGACGTCGGGCAGCGGAACGACGATCTGGCGGTCGAACCGGCCCGGGCGCGTGAGCGCGGGGTCGAGGATGTCGCCCCGGTTGGTCGCGGCGATCACGATCACGCCGTCGGAGGTGTTGAAGCCGTCCATCTCGACGAGGATGGCATTGAGCGTTTGCTCGCGCTCGTCGTGCCCGCCGGTGGAGAAGCCCCCGCCGCGCCGGCGACCGACCGCGTCAATCTCATCCAGGAAGATGATGCACGGCGCCGAGTCCTTGGCCTGCTTGAACAGGTCGCGCACGCGCGACGCGCCGACGCCCACGAACATCTCGACAAAGTCCGAGCCCGAGATCGAGAAGAAAGGCACGTCCGCCTCGCCCGCGATCGCCTTGGCCAGCAGCGTCTTCCCGCAGCCCGGCTCGCCGATCAGCAGCACGCCGCGCGGGATGCGCCCGCCCAGCTTGGTGAACTTCTTGGGGTTCTTGAGGAACTCGATGATCTCCGTGACTTCGTCTTTGGCCTCGTCGATGCCCGCGACGTCGGTGAACGTCACGTTGGTCATCTCCTTGGTCAGGGTGCGGTGACGGCTCTTGCCGAAGTTCCCGAGCATGCCCCCGCCCCCGCCGGCGTTCCGCAGGCCCCGGGCGATGAACCAGATCACCAGCAGCAGGAACACGAACGGCACGATGACCAGCACGATGATGTCAAACCACCGGCTCCGAGGCGCCGCAACGGCCTGATACCCCGTCACCTCGTTCACACGCTTGACGTAGGAGTCATACACCGCCGGGTTCATGTTCACGACGACCTGCCGCTCCACCCCGTCGGGCGGACCGGCCAGCTCGCGCGCCGTGATCCCATCCTCGCGGATCACCACGCTGGTCTTTTCCAGCTTCTCGCTGCCCCAGAGCTTCTCAAACTCGGAGAGCGGGATTGCACGCCCCCGGCCCGGGGACGTGAACATCACAAACAGCATCAGCACCAGCAGCAGCACCGCAACGATGCCGAAGATCCCGCGGTTCGCAGGCGGCTGGCCCTGAGGCCCGCCCCCGCCGCCCCCGCCCCCTCCACCGGGACCGCCGGGCCCACCGCCTTGACCCCGCCCCGGGCCTGGGCGCTTGGGCCCCGGGCCGTCGGCCATCAGCGTGCGGAGCGCGGCGAACGAACGCGGACGGACAAGTGCGGTCAGGTGCATGTCGTTCTTCTTCTTCGGCAAGGCCCAGCCTTGGATGCAAGCAATCCCCGTACCGGTTCCCCGATTCACCGGGTTTCCCACGACCCTCCCAGCCAATCCCTCCGATCACGCCCCACCTGCAGTTTACGCGCAGCCGCTGGGTTCGCGGTCACATTCGCCCCGTTTCCGCACACGGACGCGGACCGAGGCCAACGAGCCGAAACGCAGATACGCCCCCGCCCATGGGCCGGTTCGCCTCGGTTCCGACACCCGCCTTCGCGAGCGCGCCCGGCCTTACCACGCCGAACGCAGCGAGGTCACGATGTCCCGCGCGACCTGCCCCACCGCGCCCTGTTCGCCCTGCTCCAGCCGCTCGGCGCTGGGCCTCGAGGCAACGAAGGTGTCCGTCGCCGAAAAGTTGCGCTGCGAGACCAGCACCTTGCCCGTGCGGTTGTCGCGCCATTCAAAGTCCACGGTGACCGTCACGGCCAGTTCCTGAGCCAGGCCCGTGATGCGATCGACGCTCAAGAGCCGCGGGTCGGCCGCGCGGATCGTCCCGGTCAGCGACGTGTCCGCGTCCTCGCCCGTCGTCACGAGCCAAGGCGTCGAACGCTGGAGTTCCTTCGTCAGCGCCTCGGTCAACTGCCGATCAAGCCCCGGCGCCTGCGTCATGTTCTGGAACATCGGCACCGCGATCGACCGCACGTTGCCCGCATAGGTCGAGCGGAACGAATATCCCTCGGCCGGGTCCGACGCGCACGACGCGAGCGCCAGCCCGAGCGTGGACGCACCCAAAGTTGCGAACCAACCCGCACGCGACCTCATGACGCACCTCCGCCCGAGGTCGGCGCGACGGGCCCGGGCGTGGTCGTGGGCGTCGGCTGCGCGGGCCGGGGCGCCGTGAGTTCCCAGCCCTTGGCGTTCATGATCTCGATCGCGCGCTGAGCCGCGACGGTCTGCGGGTGCTTGACGAGGAGCCTGCGCAGTGTGAACCGCGCGGAGACTTCGTCCTTGCGGGTCATGTACCAGTTCGCGGTCTCGAGCATCTGAGCCGCAAGGGACTCATCGATCCGGGCGACGAGGGCATCGCTCATGCCCGCCCGCTCAGCCTCGGCCGGGTATCGCTGGGCAAAGTCGCGGATCAGCACCCGCGCCTCGATCAGCCCGAGCGCGTCGTACCGCGGGCCCTTGAAGCGCGCGACGTTCGCGTAGACCCGACGCTGCATCGCCCGCTGGCGCTCGGCCGACTGCGGGAAAAGCTGCACGAACACGTCGTAGGTCTGCGCCGCCATCTTGAGCTCGCGCTTTTCGTAGTAGTAATCCGCGAGGGTGATCAGCGCCGTCTCGGCCAGACGTGAGCCCGGCAGGCGTTCGTTGATGCGGACCATGATTTCCTGGCCCAGCGTCTCGGCGTTGTCAATGCGCAGGCCCAGGAACTTCCGCCGCAGGCCGTTCAGATACGCCTTACCGATCTCGAACTCGCGCTCCAGCGCCTGCACGAACTCGGGCGTGCCCGGGAAGCGCGAGACGACCTCGATGTCGTAGTCCTTGAGCGCCGCGTACTCACGCCCGAGCGCCAGCTTTGCGTCGCCCCGCAGCAGATAGCCCTCAGCCAGGAACGGGCTCTGGCGGTCTTCGGCCTTCTCGAGCCAATCGTCCAGCAGCGCCATCGCCTGCCGGGGCCGATTCTCCGCGAGAAGCTGCCGCGCGCGCAGCATCGCCTCTTCGTCCGAGCCCGGCGCGGGCGCCGAGGTCGCGACCCACGTGCCGCTCTCGCCCAGCCGATACGCGGGCGCGCCCGAGGCCGGGGGCGCGGGGTCCGTAGCTGGCGCGGGCGAAGGTTCCGCAGGGGGCGGAGTCGTCGCGGGGTCGCCCGCGTTCTGACCGCGCAACAGCCCGGCCGGCACCGCCAAACCCGCAACCAGCACCACGATGGCGAGCGAAGTCTTCATGAACGTCCGGAGCATAGCGGCCCCGCTCCGGGCATGGGTCGCCCCACCGACGGAGTACGCTGTCCCAACCTTCCCGCCATTCCTCTCACAACATGCCCCCGACCGACGCAACCCCAACCCCCGCCCCTGAATCCTCCGCCGACCCGCGCCGGGGCGTCATCACGGGGCTGGGCGCGGTCTCGCCGCTGGGGGTGGGCATTCCTTCGTTTGTCCGAGGCCTTCGCACGGGCGCAGCGGGCACGCGGTTGCTTCCGTTCCATTCCTCGCTGGTGAAGTCCAGCGCCGCGGGCGTCTGCCACGACTTTGACCCCGCGTCCGTGCTCAGCGCCGCCGACCTCAAACGCCTCCCGCGGTTGGTCCCGATGGCCCTCGCCGCGGCGCGCGAGGCCCTCGCGCTCGCGGGGCTGAACCCCGCGGACGTGAACACCTCGCGAAGGATCGGCCTCATCCTGGGCACCGGCGGCGGAGGGATCGACTTCACCCTCGCCCAGTCCGACCGCCACCACGCCGGTGAGCCCATCAGCCTCTGGACCATCACCAACGCCACCCACGGCAACCTCGCGGGCGAACTCTCGATCCTGCTCGGCCTGCGTGGGCCCTCGCTCTGCGTGAGCACCGGGTGCGCCTCGAGTTCCGATGCCGCGGGGCTCGCGCTCGATCAGCTCCGCTCCTCGCGCCCGGGCACGCCCGACGCATGGGTCGTCGTCGGCGCCGACGCGCACGTCATCGAGCAGACGCTGCACTCGATGGAGCTTCTGCGCGTCATCTCGCCTCGCCCGTGCGCGACCGACGCCGAGGCCGCGCGCGCCGCGAGGCCCTTTGATCTTGATCGCGACGGCTTCATCCTGGGCGAGGGCGCCTGGGCGATTGTCTTGGAACGGCCAACTTTCGCGCGGGAGCGCGGGGCCAGGGCCCTCGCCTCGCTCCACGGCTACGGCGCAACCTGCGACGCCTTTCACCGCGTCCGCCCCGACCCCGACATGACCGAAAGCGTCCGCGCGATCGACCTCGCCCTGCGAGATGCACAGCTCCGCCCCGCCGACGTCTCGCTCGTGCACTACCACGGCACGGGCACGCGCCTCAACGACGAACTCGAAACCCGCGCGATGAAGGCCGCGTTCGGCCCGCACGCGAGCCGGCTCATCGGCCACAGCATCAAGGGCCAGATCGGACACCCGCAAGGCGCCTCGGGCCTCGCGGCGCTCGTCGCGACGTGCGCCTGCGCAGCCGGGCTCGACAGCGCAGCGTCCGGGGGGTTCTCACCCCCCACCGCCAACCTGCTCACGCCCGACCCCGCCTGTGACCTGAACTACTCAGCGCTCGGCCCCGTGCCGATGCACGCCCCCGCGTGGGCGCTGATCAACTGCCTCGCGTTCGGCGCAAAGAACTCCGCGCTTCTGGCGTACGTGGGCGGATAACGCGCGCGGGCTCAGGCTAGCACAACGGCTGCCAGCAGGCCCAAACCCCACCTCATCGCGGTTGTGATCACGCCCACCAGCAGTGCGTCTTGCAGATCGAGGTCGAGAAACTTCTGCAGCATGCCGATGTAGACGATCATCACGCCGACGTTCCAGACGATCATCAGCAGCCCGGCGCCCGGCAGCAGCCCGACGGCCTGGTAGATCGCCGCGGTCGCCGCGGAAATCGCGAGGAACCGCACGAGATTCAGATGCCACGGCGCGTCGAAGCCGATCCAGATCAAGCAGCACACTGTGAAAACGATAAAGCCCAGCACGCCCCACACGAGCGTGAACACGGACCGGGCGATCATGAACTCCACACCCCGATCGCCCAGTGCCAACATCGCAGTCGCCGCAAAGCAGATCAGGAACAGCGCGATCGGCTGCATGTACGCCTTGCGCTCGACCTCGGCCGAATCCTGTGCATCGCGCTCGCGCCTCACAGCATACTTGGTGTTCAGCGTGCCGCACTCAGGGCACCTCGGCGAGTTGACGCCATCGAGCGCATACCCGCACTTCACGCAGGCGCTGACCGCGGGGCTTGCGCCCACGCCCGCAGCGACCGCCGCGGTGCCGGTGGGCACGCCCTTGGGCCGGAACGCATCCTTGGGCGAGCGCCGGGGCTCCGGCTCCTCGAGCGGGATCGTCGTGTCCACGGCGATCGGGATCGTCTGATCGTCCGCCAGCGGGATCGTGCCATCGCTCGCGGGTGCGAGGGCGTTCGTGGGAACCTGCGCGGGCGTTGTTGCCGCGGCACGTGACTGCGTCGCGAGCTGAGCTTCACAAGCCTTGCACATATAGCGCCCATCGCGCGTCTTCACACGGGGCCGATCGGCGCAGTCCTCGCCGCACCGCACGCACAACTTCCCACCCACCGCCCCCGCGCCCATGCTCGCCTTCTCGATCTCACCAAGCGCCATGCAACCCTCCGAGTGAGACTCGAACATAACCGCTCGTAACACCGCTGTCTATTCCCCTGAACACGAATTTTTGGCAAGGCCCAACCACACCCACACATCCGAAACCCTCCCGACGCCGGGATCCGATTATCATCCGCCGTGGAACTCACCCCCCTCCGCTACTTCAAGGCGATCGCTGAACTCCGCCACCTCACCCGCGCTGCTCAGGCGCTGGGCGTCACGCAGCCCGCGATGTCGACGATGCTCAAGAAGCTCGAGGCACAGGTCGGCGCCGAGCTGGTCCACCGGACCGGCCGGGGCGTCGAGCTGACCGAGGCGGGTCGAGTCTTCCTCGAACACGCCGAAGCTTCGCTGCGCGCCGCGGACCAGGCCGTGGCGAGCGTGCGCGAGCTGGTCGGGCTGGACCGGGGCACGATCCGCGCGGGCGCGGGCGCAACGGCCGCGGGGTATCTGCTGCCGCGCGCAATCCGCGAGCTGCGCCGACAGCACCCGGGCCTGCGCTTTTACGTGCGCGAAACGGGCTCGACCGCCGTCGCCCAGGCCGTGCTCTCGGGCGAGCTCGACCTGGGCATCGTCACGCTCCCGCTCCGAGGCGCGTCGGACCTGGTCACCATCCCGCTCGTGGAGGACGAGCTGCGCCTGATCGTTCCGCCCGGCCACGCGCTCGACGGCAAGCGCCAGTTCCGCTGGTCGGACCTTCGGGGCGAGTCGGTCATCGGCTTCGAGGCCGGCAGCGCCGTGCGCGAGGCGCTCGACCGCGCCGCCGAGACCGCGGGCGTCCACCTTGACGTCGTCATGGAGCTGCGCTCGATCCGGAGCATCGAGCAGATGGTCGCGGCGGGCGTGGGCGTGGGGTTTGTCTCGCGCCTGGCACTCGCGCGCGAGCAGGGCCTGGCCTGCCGGGAGGGCAAGATCTCGCGCAAGCTTGCGATCGTCCGGCGCGCGACGGTGCGCCCGAGCGCCGCGGTCGCCGCGTTCGAGAAGATCCTCCGCGCGACGGACTGGCGCACCGCGTAAAAGCGCACACCCCCAACCACGAGGCCGGGGGCGTGCGTGAGAAGTGTGCTGATTCTCGGAGCCTGACTTACGAGCCGGGCTTGGTCTCCGGCTTGGTTTCCGGCTTGGTTTCGGCCTTCGGCGCAGCCTTGCGCGCGTCCAGCGCCGCAAGGAGCGTCTTCTCGCGTTCGGGCGTCAGGCCCACGCGCATCGCCGCGGGGTTCCGCAGCGTGGGCGGCACCGCCTTGCCCTGCTTCTCGAGGTCCGCGACCATCTGCTTGCCCACGCGCTCGCGACGCTCGACTTCCTTGGGCCACCACTCCAGCACGGCCTTGGCCGTGTCTTCCGGCGAGCGGAACTTCAGGCCCTTGCCTACGGCCTTGCTCACGTTGCGGAAGTGGAAACCCGCCGTCTCACCAACCGAGGGCACCCAGATCGGAATGTCAATCCCGATCCGCACCTGCTGCTCGACCATGAAGTCCAGATCGCCCCAGACGAACTCGGCGCTCGCCGCCGCGGGTCCGCCCACCTTCTTGCACGACTCCAGCAGCGAGCCGAACGTCAGCGTCTTCTCGGGACCCGTCGCGTTGAACACACCAAAGTGCTTCTGCTCCACGCACGTGAGAATGAAATCCGCCAGGTCGCGCACGTCGATGAACTGCACGGCCTCGCCCGGCGCCCCAGGCGCAAACACCCGCCCGCCCTTGCTCACCCGCACGGGCCAGTACGTGAAGCGGTCCGACGGGTCGCCGGGGCCCACGATGAAGCCCGGCCTCACCTGCGTCGCGCGGCCCTTGAAAGCGTTCTCCACCGCCTGCTCGCACAGCACCTTGAGCGGGCCGTAGGTCGAGTCCGTGATCTCCTCGACGCTCGCGTCGGGCATCGTGCCCAGCGGCGCGGATTCGTCGGCGTTGGGCTGATCGTTCTGGGAATACACCGAGATCGTCGAGATGAACAGATACTGATCCGCCGCCGGCGCGAGCAGGTCAGCCGAGGCCTTGGCGATCCGCGGCACGAACGCCGAGGTGTCCACGACCGCGTCCCAGCGCATGCCGTCCTTGATCGCCTTCTCGATCTGCTCGAGTCCCTGCGGGCTGGTCGGGTCCGCGTCGTCAGAGCGCAGCTTGGGGTCGCGGTTGCCGTAGAGGCGCACGGTCTTTTCGCGCGCGGTGCCCAGGCGCTTCTCGGTCTTGCCGCGGTTGAAGAGCGTGAGCGTGTGCCCGCGGCGCTGAGCTTCATCGACCACGGCCGGGCCGATGAAGCCCGTGCCGCCCAGGATCAGGATGTTCAGGCCCTTGCGGGCGCGCGGGCGTGCGAGCGCGGGCATCGTCAGCCCGCCGATGACGCCGGCGGAGGCGATCGTCGCCGCGGCCGCGCCCAGGAACACCCGGCGCGAAGTCTCGGTCCCGGGCTGAGAGTGTGCGTGAGGGTTCGAGCTGGACATCTGGCTGTTCCTTATGTGTTCGGTTTTGTGCGCACACGCGCGCGCCCCGCACTCCGGCACGCGCCGGCGGGATCGGGTTGAAGAGCAGACGCGGAACTGGGCGGTCGGTTCCCGCGTCTCACGCACGCCGCGCGAATGATCTCTACCCGTGAACGATGACCCCGCGACAACCTCACCCGCTCAGCCCCGCGCGGGGGCGCTGCGCAGGCTGCTGTTGCTCAGGCCGGGCGAGGGCTCGCTGCTCGCCTCCACGCTGCTCGCGGGCTTCCTCGTCCATGCCGCGTACTACATCCTCAGGCCCATCCGCGACAGCTTCGCAATCTCTGCGGGCACCGAGCGTCTTCCATGGATGATCACGGGCACGCTCGCGGCCGTGCTGCTGGGCAATCTGCTCTACTCCTTCGCTGCGGGCCGCCTCACCCGAGGCCGCCTGATCCCCGGCGTCTACCGCTTCTTCGCGGTCAACATCCTCGCCTTCTACGCGCTGTTTCTGGCGCTCCCCGAGGCGAGCGCGCACACGCTGGGACTGGGGTTCTTCGTCTGGACCGGCGTGTTCAATCTCTTTGCCGTCTCGATCTTCTGGGGGCTGATCAGCGAGTCGTTCGACCACGAGCGCGCGGTCCGGCTCTTCGGCGCGGTCGCGGCGGGCGGCACGCTCGGCGCGGTCTTCGGCGCGGGCGCGGTCACCACCCTCGCGCTGTGGCTCGGACCCATCCACCTCCTGCCGCTGGGCGCGATCATGATCGAAGGCGCGATCCACGCGCTCCGCTCGAGCGACCACGCCGCCGAACGCCTGAGACTCGCGGCGCCCACAGCGTCCGACGCCCCCACCACCCTCACCACCACCGCCGCATCCACCGACGCTCCCGCGCCCACCCCGCACCCGATCGAAGACGCGCCCGTCCGAACAGGGCGGCTCAATGGCCTGCTCAAAGGCCTCGTCGGCGGGTCAACCCGGGGCCTGCGCGACTGCGCCCGCGAGCCCTACCTCCGCTCGATCGCGCTCTACATGATGCTCTTCACCGTCACCTCCACCATCGCGTACTTCGAGCAGACGCGCCTGGTGGGCCTGCACGTGCAGGACCATGCGGGCCGCGTCGCGATGCTCGCGCGGATCGACCTCGTCGCCAACATCGCGACCCTGATCCTGCAGTTCCTCGTCACGGGGCGGCTCGTGCGCCGGATCGGCGTCGCATGGGCGCTGCTGCTCGTGCCCGCGCTCACGGCCGCGGGCTTCGGCATGCTCTACGCGCTGCCCACGCTCGGCGCGCTGATCGCCTTCCAGGTCGCGCGCCGGAGCGTCCACTATGCCGTCGACCGCCCGACGCGCGAGATGCTCTTCACCGTTGTCCCCGCCGAGCGCCGACTGGCCTCCAAGGCGTTCATCGACACGTTCATCTATCGCGGGGGCGACCTGATCGGCGCCTGGGGCTACGGGCTGATGGGCTCGGCAACCTCCGGGGCGGCCAGCCTGATGTCCCTGATCGGCGTCCCGGTCGCCCTCGCCTGGCTCGCGGGCGCTGCCGGACTCGGACGCAGGCACGAACGCCTCCGCCGGGCCTCTTCGGGGCATCAAACCGCTGAATGACCGGGCTCAATCCGATTGACTTGATTCACGCCCGAAAGCACGCGATGCTTGGGACAGAAAGGGCCCGGTCCACTCCCGGACCGCCCCCACACGCCCCCAGTCTCGGACCAGGAGCCTCACCATGCCGACCGCCAACTCGTTCAACGCCAAAGCCACCCTCAACGTCGCCGGCACCCCCTACACCTACTTCGACCTCAACGCCCTCAAGCGCGCGGGCGTCGGCCACGTCGACAAGCTCCCCTACTCGATCAAGGTCCTGCTCGAGAGCATGCTCCGCAACCTCGACGGCTTCATCGTGACCGCCGACGACGTCGCGGGCCTGGCCAACTGGAACGCCAAGAGTCCCGCCAAGGAAGAAATCCCCTTCATGCCCGGCCGCGTCGTCCTTCAGGACTTCACGGGCGTCCCCTGCGTCGTCGACCTCGCCGCGATGCGCGACGCCATGAAGAAGCTCGGCGGCGACCCCAACCTCATCAACCCCCTCGTCAAGTGCGACCTGGTCATCGACCACTCCGTCCAGGTCGACGCTTTCGGCTCCGCGCAGGCCCTCACCATCAACGCCAACAAGGAGTTCGAGCGCAACAACGAGCGCTACGAGTTCCTCAAGTGGGGCCAGCAGTCGCTCAACAACTTCACCTGCGTGCCGCCGGCCACGGGCATCGTCCACCAGGTCAACCTCGAATACCTCGCCTCGGGCGTCCTCACCAAGTCCGCGAACGGCGAAACCGTCGCGTATCCCGACTCCTGCGTCGGCACCGACAGCCACACGACCATGATCAACGGTCTGGGCGTCGTCGGCTGGGGCGTCGGCGGCATCGAGGCTGAGGCCGTCATGCTCGGCCAGCCCATCTACATGCTCACCCCCGAGGTCATCGGCTTCCGCCTCAAGGGCAAGCTGCCCGAGGGCACGACCGCCACGGACCTGGTCCTCACCGTCACCCAGATCCTCCGCAAGAAGGGCGTCGTCGACAAGTTCGTCGAGTTCTTCGGCGAGGGCCTCGCCTCCATGTCCGTCCCCGACCGCGCCACCATCGCCAACATGGCCCCCGAGTACGGCGCCACGATGGGCTTCTTCCCCATCGACCAGGCCACGCTCGACTACATGCGCTTCACGGGCCGCGATGAGAAGACCGTCGCGCTCGTCGAAGCCTATTGCAAGGCCACGGGCCTCTTCTGGACGCCCGGCACGCCCGAGCCCGAGTTCACCGATGTGCTCGAACTCGACCTCTCCACCGTCCAGCCCTCGCTCGCCGGCCCCAAGCGCCCGCAGGACCGCGTCGAACTCAAGAACGTCAAGGCCGAGTTCTTCAAGAGCCTCGCCGCGCCGCTGGGCAACACCAGCTTCGGCATGCCCGCCGACAAAATCTTCGGCGCCACGGGCACCGTCAAGCACGCCGACGGCACCCCGCCCAGCAAAGTCACCCACGGCGCGGTCGTCATCGCCGCCATCACCAGCTGCACCAACACCAGCAACCCCGACGTGCTCATCGCCGCGGGCCTCGTCGCCCGCAAGGCCCGCGCCCTGGGCCTGACGCGCAAGCCCTGGGTCAAGACCAGCCTTGCGCCCGGCTCCAAGGTCGTCACCGCCTACCTCGACAAGGCCGGGCTCTCCGCCGACCTCGACGCCCTGGGCTTCCAGACCGTCGGCTACGGCTGCACGACCTGCATCGGAAACTCTGGGCCCCTGCCCGAGGAAGTCGAAGCCGCCATCAAGGAAGGCGATCTGTGCGTCGCCTCGGTGCTTTCGGGCAACCGCAACTTCGAAGGCCGCGTCCACCAGAGCGTCAAGGCCAACTACCTCGCCTCGCCCCCCCTGTGCGTCGCCTACGCGATCGCGGGCACCGTGACGACCGACCTTGCCACCGAGCCCCTGGGCACCTCCAAGGACGGGAAGCCCGTGTTCCTCAAAGACATCTGGCCCACCTGGAAGGAAGTCCAGGATGTGAAGAGCCAGTGCCTCTCGCCCGAGCAGTTCCGCAAGGAGTACGGCAACGTCTTCAAGAGCAACGCGCAGTGGAACGCCGTGCCCGTCTCCAAGAGCGACCTCTACAACTGGAACGACAAGTCCACCTACATCCAGCACCCACCGTACTTCCAGAACATGTCCGAAACGCCCGGCACGCCCGGCGCGATCAAGGGCGCGCGTGTGCTCGCGTTCGTCGGCGACAGCGTCACCACCGACCACATCTCCCCCGCGGGCGACATCGCCGAGAACTCCCCCGCCGGTGACTACCTCAAGAGTCTGGGCGTCCGCAAGGCCGACTTCAACTCCTACGGCAGCCGCCGCGGCAACGACCGCATCATGACCCGCGGCACCTACGCCAACGTCCGCGTCAAGAACCAGCTCGCCAAGGACCCCGCCTCCGGCAAGGTCAAGGAAGGCGGCTGGACCAAGGACCTCTCCAAGGCCGGCGGCAACAAGATCGACTTCATCTACAACGCCTCGATGAACTACCAGAAGGAAGGCACGCCGCTGATCGTCCTCGCCGGCAAGGACTACGGCATGGGCTCCTCGCGCGACTGGGCCGCCAAGGGCACCCTCCTGCTCGGCGTCAAGGCCGTCATCTCCGAGTCTTTCGAGCGCATCCACCGCTCGAACCTCGTGGGCATGGGCGTGCTGCCGCTGAACTTCATGGAAGGTCAGTCGGCGGCCTCGCTGGGCCTCACGGGCGAAGAAACCTTCGACATCCACGTGCCCGTGAGCGCCGAGGGGCTCATCGAGCCGCGCTGCGAGATGAAGGTCATCGCCACGCGCCACGACACCAGCAAGGTCGAGTTCAAAGTCCGCTGCCGCATCGATACGCCGGTCGAGGCCGAGTACTACCGCAACGGCGGCGTGCTCCACACCGTCCTGCGCCGCTTGCTGCAGCAGAGCCGTAAGGCCGTCGGGGTCTGAAGCCCGGATCCATCCTGAAACACTCACCCCGCCCGGGCCCGCGCCCGGGCGTTATCAATTCTCTTGTCGCTCGTCCGCAGGCCGACCGCCGCGGACAATCTGGTCTGTAAGGAGCGCACCATGCCCGCCCGCACGCGCATCTGGATGGAGATCTACGCCGACGCTCACGGCGCGCCGCAGATCATGGAACCGGAGATCGCCCTGCCCGAGGACGACGCGGGCCTTGACCCGATCATCGCCAGCGCCCGCGCGCACGCACACTCCCTCAGCGGTGCGCTCCGCGTCTACGACGATGGCGTCGTGCTCGCGCTGGGCGTCTTCGTCGGCCGGCCCGCGCCCGAAGACTGGACGCCCCACGAGCCCCTCCGCCCCGGCGAATCCAACTGGCGCGGCGCGGCCGACGAGCCGGAGAATCCGTACTGGGACGAGGAACTCTCACGCGCGCTCCAGGGCGCCTACGTGCTCGTCGGGCTCACGTACGTCGATGCGAATCAGGAGCCGCTCCGCCGCGAGCAGTTCCACGGATGCGTCACGAAGGTCGATCGCCGCCAAGGGATCGTCATCGAGTGCCGGGGCTCGCGCGAAGGCTCCACACGCGCGCTCCCGCCTCATCCCTCCGCGTTCTCGCCCGCCGATCCGACCACGACGTTCCGGCTCAAGGGCTCACGCGAGGCCGTCACGGGCGTGCAATTCACCGCAACGTGGACGCTCGAGCAGCCCTCGCGACCGCCCGCTCGTGACTGAGTAGCCAGCGCTTGCGCGCCAGGCCCCCGCCGTAGCCCGTCAGCGATCCGTCGGCGCCGATCACGCGATGGCACGGCACCACGATCGCGAGAAAATTCGCCCCGTTCGCCGCTGCCACGCTCCGCGCCACTGCGCCGCTCTCGCCCCCGGCCCGCAACGCTTCCGCAAGCTCGGCATAGCTCCGCGTCTGGCCCGCGGGGATTCGCGCCAGCTCCGCCCAGACCGCGCGGGCAAACGCCGTCGCGTTCACTGGCGCGAGCGTGAGGCCGTCAAAGGCGCCAACAACCTCGCCCGCGAAGTAGCGCTCGACGCTCCGCGCTGCGCGCGCGAGCAGCGCGCCGCACGCGTCGCGATCCACGGGCCGCCCCCCATCCGCGCGCACGCAGCGCTCGAGCAGCCGAGCGAAATCCCGCCGATCATCAAAGTCGAGCGCTCGCAACGCCGAACCATCCGCCGACGCAACCGCGAGCATCCGCCCCAGGGGCGTCGCGATCCACGCCGAGCGCGACGCCAGCGCTTCGGGCGCATCGCCTACCCGCTCGCCGATCCCCACCCGTGGCTCGCTCTCCGTGCCGAACAGCTCCATGCCCGAGGCTAGCCCGCGCCGCACGCTCGGGCCCGCGGCTCACTTCTCAACCCGCGGCTCAAGCGCGATGCGTTCGCCCGCATAATCAAGCACGACGCGATACTTCCGCAGGAGCCCGCCGCCGATCACGCCGACGATCGAGCGGTCCTCGTCGGCGGTCTTCTCCTTCGCAGGCAGCTTGAACTGCGCGGGCACATCGCGATGCTCGCGGCCCGCAAGGGTGAACGACGCGACCGTGCCGCGCTTTTCTGGGCGCATGCCCCCGACGCCCCCCGACATGCCATCGCGCACCTCGCGCCCCTCAAGCAGGCCGAAACGTTCGACCGAGTCCGCCGTGAACGAGACCGACATCTGCCCCGCGCCCGAATCGAGCATGAACGCGCCGCGCTTGCCCTCAAACTCGGCCTCGATCACGGGCCGCCGCTCATAGAGCATGAGCGGGCTCCACACGTGCGTCCCGACGTAGGCCGCGGGATCGTGCAGTTCGATCGCACCCGCCTCGGTGTCGATCATCACGACCGCGCGGTGCAACAGGTCGTAGCCGATCGCCCCGGCGATCTCTTCGCCCATCGCCGCGGCAATGCCCGAAAAATTCAGCACGATCGCGAAGGGCTTCTTGAGCGTCATCGCGCCCAGTTCGATCGTCGCGGGGCGCGTGAAGCGCGAGGTCACCGTGCCGCCGTTCCCAACCGCGGGCACCTCGCCGAACTGCTCGAGCCCGAGCCGCTCGGCCGTGGCCTTATCGATCACCGTCGCGCCCGCGCCCGTATCGAAGATGAACCAGCCCGTGGGCGTGCCGTTGATCGTCGGTCGAACGAGCAGATGCCCGGTGCGCGCCTTGCGCACCTCCAGCGCGGCGGGCGCCCCCGCGCGAAACTCCGCGCCCCCACGGCTGTCGTCGCTGTGCGCGGGGCCAAACCTTGCCTCGGCCGCCTCGGGCTCGCCCGAGAGCTCAACCGTCGTGCTCACCGACCCCGAGATGGACAGCCGCGAGGGCACCCACACACCCATCGCCTCGCGCCAGCCCGAGAAGCTCAGTGTTTGCCGATCGTTCCCCGAGCGCATGCTCAGGTTCGCCACGCGCCCGGTCGCGCGGTCGAGCTCGATGGTCCCCTCCACGCGCCCGGGCTCGGTGGTGAACGCGACGCTGCCGTCATCGCGCGCGTCGCCCGCGCGCACGAACGCCCCCGGCGCGCGCCATGCACCGCTCAGCACCTCGCCAAGGATCCGCGCTTCGTCGAGCTCGCGCAGCCTCAGCATCCTGGGCCCATCCGCAAACTCACGAACCCACGCCTCGCGTCCGTCGAACCCGCGCGTCATCGGAATCGTCCCGCCGATCTCCAGCAGGTACCGCCCCTGCGCGTCGAGCGTGAGCCGCGCGGGCGACTGCGCCCCGAGGAACCCCGCCGATCCGGTCACGGTCACCGCGCCCGCTTGGTTCTGAGGCACCAGCACGGCCGCGGGCACAAGCGCGGCGCCGCAGCGCACGCCCGAGAGCGCCGCTGCGGACTCTTGCACGCCCGTTGGCGCAAGCGACGCAACCAGCAGCCCGAGCGCCGCCGCAGGCACGCCTGCCGAGACCCCGACTCGCACCGACGAACTCCACCACGCCGCACCATTCATGACCAATCTCCTTCGCGACCCGCAACCCCAAGAAACCGATCACCACGCCCGAACACATCGCCATACCGCTGAGTTCTCACGCTCGCTCGCGCACTTCGCACGGCGCGAGCAGGTAGCCGAACGCCATCGGCCGCGCGCCGCGCCTGGGCTTGCCCGCGCGCATCAGCGCCGCGAGATCATCGAGCAGCTTCATCGCACGCCGGGTTTCGACGGGCGTAAGCCAGCCCTTGGCGCGTCCACCGCGGACGAGCCGGTCGGGGCCATCGCCCGCGACGAGCGGGTCCCGCGCCGCAGCCTCGTACTCGCGAGCCGACTGCCGGACCGCCGCGGCCACAACCTTCACAATGTCCCGTCGCGCAATGCCCGGCCCGTAGCTGAGCCGCAGGGGCCTCGCAACGACATCGTACTTGGCCGCGATGCCCACCCCGCGCTCCCGCGCCGCCGTTTCGACGATCAGCCCCACCTTGATCAGCCGCTTCACGTGAAAGTACAGCGCGTCCGCGGGCCGGCCCACGAGCCCGGCCAGCTCGGCGATCGTGCAGGGCCACGCGGCCTCCAGCGCGTCGACGATCTCCTGCCGCGCGGGCGAGGCCAGCGCCCGTACCTGCGCCGGCCGATCGATCAGGCCCGACGCCCCCACTGACGCGCCCCCCGACGCACCCAATGTGTTTGAAATTTGCGCCATGATTTCAAACGGTACCCGACGAACACCCCCCCGTCAAGCGGAATCTTCACGCGCTGTATCTCGATCCCCGGAAGCGCCCCACCGCCCCCCGTAGCCAACCAACCACCACCCGACCCGAGTTGCTCACTTCGGCGCTGATTCCTTCGGCGCTGATTCCTTGGGCGCTGATTCCTTCGGCGCGGGCGCCGAAGCGCCCCCGAACCTCGCCCGCTGCAGCTCGGCCATCAGCTCATCCTGACGCCGTCCGATGCGCCCAAGCTCCTCCGCCACGGCACCGAACAGCGTCTGATCTGCCTCGCTCACCCCGTCCGCGAAACTCACACCTTCGTCGTCGACGCTCCACTTCCCCGCGTTCCGCGACAGCACGCCCAGATACTCGCGCGCCCTCGCGGCATACTCAACATCCAGCTCGCGCATCGCGATCAGCACCGTCGACGGAATCCCCGACATCAGCCCAGCCACCGCCCCCGCGAGCTCGCCCTCCGGCACGCCCTCGGCCCGCAGCGCCTTGACCATCCGCGGCTCGATCTCACGCACCGCCTCGAGCAGCGCCGCATTCGCCGACTGAAGCTCGTCGAGCATCATCAGACGCGCCTCGATCGCCCCCGCCCGCTCAAGCCCCTCGGGCCCGACCGTGCCCGCATCGATCCAGCGCTTGAGCCGCTCGTTGTACGCCCCGCCGATCACGCCAAGCTCGCGCGTCACCGCCGCCGAAGCGCGCATCACCTTCGCGCGGGTCGACTGAGCATCCCCCGAGGCCTGCGCCGCACGCTCGAGCGCCTGCGCATTCTGCTCGACCAGCCCCGCGTGATCGGCCGCGTAGCCCTTCTCCCGGATCTCCTGGTGCATCGTCCGCGCGCGCTGCTCGACCTCGGCTCGCATCTTCGCCGCGGCCTCGCGCTGCGCCCGCTCACGACGCGCCGCCGAGTACGTCACCACCCCGCCCGCCAAGATCGCCAGCGCCGCGATCAACACCACCCAGCGCGCAATCTTCGCCGCCGACACACCCCGATCTTCACCGCCCGAGGGAGTTTCCATGACGCCCAGTCTACCCCGAGCCGGGGCGGGTACCTTTACGCATGGACTTGGAACTCGTGAAAGTCATCCTGCAGGCCGTGTCCGCGAGCGCGATCGCCGGCTCGCTCATCTACGCCGCGGTCCAGTTCAAGAACTGGCGCCGCGCGCAGTTCGTCGCCAACTACACCAAGCTCGTCGAGCTCCAGATGCAGCAGCGGCGCATGCGCGTCGAGAACCCCGACCTCGCCCGCGTCTACAAGCACGACATCCAGACCCTCGCGACCGACCGCGAAATCCGCGACTACTTCCTGAACCTCATGCAGCTCTCGATCTTCGAGCTCGTCTGGTTCAGCCACCGCGAGGGGCAGCTCCCCGAAGACTACTACCAGTCATGGGTCAAGCGCATGCAGGCGATCGAGCGCGAGGAGTCCTTCCAGCGCATGATCAACAACCCGTCCATGAAGTTCATGCACGACGAGTTTCACTCGCACTTGCTCGAGCTCATGCGCTCGGCCGGAATCACGCCCCGCAAGTGATCCGCGGTCCTCGGTCCGAGGGCCTCAGTCCACGCCTTGGGCCGCGAGCCAGCGCTCAGCGTCCAGCGCCGACTGGCACCCCATCCCCGCCGCGGTCACGGCCTGGCGATAGTGCGCGTCCGCCACATCGCCCGCCGCGAAGACGCCCGGGAGGTTCGTGTACGAATCGCGCCGCTTGAGCGCGACATAGCCCGACTCATCAAACTCCAGCCCCGAGCCCTTGAGAAACTTCGTCGCGGGCGTGTGCCCGATCGCGATGAACAGGCCCTTGACCTCGAGCTTCGAGCGCTCGCCCGTCACGGTGTCCTCGAGCAGCACGCCCTCGCACTTCTCATCGCCCAGCACGTCGGCAACGCGCTTGTTCCACAGCACCTTCGCGTTCGGGCGCGAAAGATACCGCTGCTGCATGATCTTGCTCGCGCGCAGATGATCGCGGCGATGGATCACGTACACCGTCGAGGCAAACTTGGTGAGGTATGTCGCCTCTTCCATCGCCGTGTCGCCACCACCCACCACCGCCAGCGGCTGATTCCGGAACACCGGCAGCGCCCCGTCGCACACCGCGCACGCCGACACCCCGCCGCCCGAGCGCGCCAGGCGCATCTCGTTCTCGAGACCCAGCCAGTTCGCCGTCGCCCCCGTCGAGATAATCACGCTCCGCGCCCGCACCAGCCGCCCGTCGGCGTCGTGAAGCACGTGCGGCTCGTGCGGAGCCTTTGGCGAGAACTCGCAGCGCACAATGTCCGACTCGATCACCTTCGTCCCGAAGCGCTCGGCCTGCTTGCGGAACTTGTCCATCATCTCCGGGCCCATCACCCCATGCTCGAACCCCGGATAGTTCTCGACCTCCGTCGTCAGCATCAGCTGACCGCCCGGCAACACCGGGCCCGGATCGTTCTTCGGGATCCCGCAGTACACCACCGGGCTCAGCTGCGCACGCGCGGCATAAATCGCCGCCGTCCAACCCGCCGGGCCCGATCCGATGATCACAACCTTGTGTGCGTCACTCACTTGAGCTGCCCCGTGTCCGTCAGGTGCTGCCGATACAGCGAGACCACCGGCGGCCACACCAGATAGTCCGCCCCCTGCACCACCCGCGCCGTGTTCTGAACCCGATCCGCCCAGCCCTTCGCGTTGTCCGAACCCCACGAATACACGATGAACTGATCCTCACCCACGTTCACCGAGAAGTTCAAACCCGACTCCGGCACGATCACGTTCACCCGCTGCGGCTGAGGCGTCGCACGCTCGTCGAGCTTCTTCGCGTTCACCTTGTTCGGGACGTAGTACTCCATCTCCGGCACGCGCCCCCGGTCGCGGTTGGGGTTGAACGGATCCGCCTCCACCACCTTGATCCACACAGGCCGGCACGCCGAGACCGTCGGCGGGAAGTTGCGGTTGCTCAGCACATACCCATAGATCCCCAGCGCCGTCCGCGTTCCCACGGCCTCGACCTGCGTGAGCTGCCTCAGGTTGTACAGCTCCGCCTGATCCGGGAAGGCCGCGCGAACCAGCGCATGCCGGCTCGGGCTCAGGCGCGAGTACTCCCAAGGCTGCTTCATGCGGGGGTCAAACCAGTTGAGCGTCCAACGCGCCGCAAAGTCGTCCGCCGCACGCTTCAGCGCATCCTGAGCTTCGAAGAACCCGCCGTGCGCGCCCGAGGCCGCCTTGGCGTCCGCCGCCTCGGCGAAAAGCCGTAGCGGCTTGCCAGTCGTGCGGAGCCGTGCCAGCGTCGTCGCGAACGTCGCCTCGTTCACCCCGCCCCGATCGACCAGCCCGCGCGAGATCACCTGCTCGGCCGCGACGCGGTCCGCCCGCGCGATCCGCAGGCGCGACAGCCCCGCGTAGCCGCGCTCGTCGTCGAGCCGCCCCAGCACCGACTGGAGCCCCTCGGTGGTCAGCTTGCGCGCGCCCCGGAAGTCCATGTACACCACATCGCGCAGACGCTCGTACGCCTTGTCCATCTGGTGCAGGCCCCATGCCGCCTCACGCGTCATCTCACGGTCCGCGATCTGCCGGCACAGAAACAGCCACTTGGTCAGCAGCTCGGCCGCGTCGGTCACCTTGCCGTCGGCCGCCAGTCGCGTCGCCTCGACGTTGACCAGACACGCGACGCGGTCGAGACCTTCGAGATACAGGAACTGCGCCGCGCCCAGCGTGGGCGGCTCGCCGAGCTCCGTATACAGCCTCGCCCGCACCAGCTCGGGGCTCACGCCCGTTGCGCCGTACGGCTGACCCCACGCCATCGACTTGCGGTAGTCCTCTTCCTTGGTCACCTCGCGGATCGTCGCGATGACCGCCTGCTGCTCGGGGCCCTCGGCCCAGGCCTTGGCCTCGGACCACCCCGCCGCCCCCGCCGGCAGCAGCATCGCCAGCTCCAGCCGGTTCACCGACGCCGGCACGGGCTTCATCTTCGCCACGGCCGGCAGCACGATCAGGTCCGACCGCATCGCCTGCGCAATGTCCGCGTAAAACGCGTTGGCCCGTCCCGTGAAGTCGTCCGCCCGCGCCACGGGCGTCGTCCACGCGCACAGCCCGACCGCCAGCCCGGAAAGCATCCATCGCACGCCGCTCATTCGCTGCATCTTCATGGCGGGCGATGGTAGCAAACCCCCCGCCCCACCATCCGACTCTCCGCACCCCAAAAACACAACCGCCGGACCCGTTCAGAATCCGGCGGTCGTCGATTCCTTGAACCCCGATCGCGAGGCGGGGCTCCGGACCGATGGATCGGCCTTCCGCCCGCCCGACTTCAGCACCAGATCGTGCCGCGGCGCCCGAACACACCGCAACCGCTCCGACGCCCGGGACTTAGTCTTCCCGGCGCGAACGCGCAGCGTCCTCGGCGTCCTCAGCCTCGGCCTCCGCGTCCAGCGACGCCTCAGGCTCAGGCCCGCGGGCCCGAACCAGCGCGTCGATCTCCTCACGCCGCCGGCGCTCTTCCTCGGGCGTCATCTCCGAGTCCCGGTCCAGCATCGCCAGCGCCGAGGCCTCGTCGATCACCCGACCGTCGATATCCCGACGGAAGAACTTCGTCGGCTTCTCGTCGTTCAGACGCTCGTTCAGCTTCGTCAGCGCCTCGTCCACGATCTGCCGGACCCGCTCGCGGCTGATCCCGACCTCGTCAGCAATCTGCTTGAGCGTCAGCGGCTCGCACCCGTCCAGCCCGAATCGCAAGCGCAGAATCCGCGCCTCGCGGTCGTCGATCGTCTCCATCAGCTTCCGAAGGATCCGCAGCTCCTCGCCCTGGAACGTCCGCTCATCGGGCGTCCCGTGGCGCGAATCCACCAGGATCTCGCTCAGCCCCAGCGCCTCGCGGTCGGCCGAAGCCTCCTGCGCGGGCGTCTGGAACGCCCGCACCGCGCGCTTGATGATCCGCACCTTCTTGAGCGGCAGGTCCATCGCCTTCGCGAGGTCCTGCATGCTGGGCGGCGCACCCAGCTCGGCCTCAAGCCGCCGGTGCGTGCTCTTCCACTTGGCGATCAGCTCGACCATGTACGCCGGAATGTGCACCGGCTGCGTCGCGTTGATCAGCGCCCGCTTGATCGCCTGCTTGATCCACCACGAGGCATACGTGCTGAACCGCGCGCCCTGCGAAGGGTCGAACCCCTCCACCGCACGCATCAGCCCGATGTTGCCCTCTTCAATGAGGTCGGACAACGTCAGCCCGCGGTTGGCGTAGTTCTTCGCGATCGCCACGACCAGCCGAAGATTCGACTTGATCATGCGCTCGCGCGCCACCGGGCAGTTGTCGTTCATCACCGCCCACCCGAGGTCCTTCTCCTCCTCGGGCGTCAGCAGCGAGTACTTGTTGATCTCGCGCAGGTACAGCTGAAGCTCAGACTGCACCTCACGCGTGGCCGGAACAGCACCACTCGTTCCCACTCAAATACCCGCCTTCCGCGGCCCCTCAGCCGCGCTCTCTCGTCTCACACACCAGTCACACACACACGCACACACCACACGAGACCACACACAAGACTTCAGATCGAGGGATCGAACTCGGCCTCCGCCGATCCTCCCTCCATCCGACCACACCCCGACCCCGGTTCCATCGACCCGGCAAAGATTGCCCTTCACCGCGGAACTCGAGATCCACCGCCACACCTGAACACTGCCACCGCCTGTGAGGAATGCAAGGTCACCCGCAAGATTTTCTCATCTTTCCAGGACCTTGCCTCCAAAACCGGCCCTAAACCAAACATCAAGCGAACCCAGACCAACCCGAATCCGCTCTGAGCCGCGGGTCATCCCATCATGCGGGGAACAGGGTGATTCCGGACACCCCCCGCCGCCAATGCGCAGCCCCTGCGCGATCCCGCGGCACGCCGACACCCGTCGCCGGTCCGCCGACCGACCCTGACCGATATCCTCTCCCAGGAAAGTCCGATTCTCTCGAATCCGACCCGTCGACGCAAGACCCCTATGGCCAAGAAACCCGTCCATCCCGACATCGCCCACGTCCTGGAGTCCTGGCCCCATGAGCCGGGGCAGATCCAGGCCCGGATCATCGAAGGCCGCGACAGCGAGCCCAAGGTCCAGATCCGTCTGGACCTGGGCATCCTCCAGATGAACATGACCGGCCGGCCGGACGCCCTGCGCCCGTTCGGCTTTGAGTCCCTTCTTGAGTACTACCAGGCGCGTCTTGACGCGGGCCACGACCGCGAAGGCCCGCCTGGCGACGAAGGCCCCGAACAGAGCTTCCTTTCCCCTTCCGACGCCGACGAGCGCGCCGAAGCGGGCGGCACGCCGACCGCCGACGGACCGGACACCGAAGACGAATCTGAAGACGCGAACGACGACGCCACAGCTGCGGGAGACTCCGAGGGCGATTCCGACGCCAAGGACGCCGACGCGACGCCCGCGGGCCAGGCACCGAGCGCGCGTTCGTTCCCGCTGCGCGAGCTCTCACCCGCCGACTGTCAGGCGCTCCGCGACGAGGCGGTGCAGTACTACCACCGCTACGTGGCGCTCTTGGCGCTGGAGGATTTTCAGGGCGTGATCCGCGACACGACGCGGAACCTTCGCGTGCTCGACCTGTGCCGAAACTACGCCGCGACGCCCGGCGACCGCGCCGCGCTCGAACAGTTCCGCCCGTACATCATGATGATCCGCGCCCGCGCCGCGGCCGGCCAAGCCCTCGCCGACAACGAACCCAAAGCCGCCCTCTTCGCCATCGACGAAGGCCTCGACAGCCTCCGCAAGCACTACGCCGAGGCCGGCCAAGGCCAGATGTTCGACCAGTCCGCCGAGGTTCAGATGCTCCGTGGCCTGCGCGAATCGCTCGTCCCCAAGCTCCCCATGTCGCAGAAGGCCGAACTGCGCCAACGCCTGCAGAAAGCCCTCGAAACCGAGAACTACGAGCTGGCCGCGATCCTGCGCGACGAGCTGAAGAACATGAAGGACGATTGAGCGCGAATCGCGGGCCGGGGCTCGCGAATCGTGAGTCGCGAAGGGCGAATCGGGAAGAACGGCCGGTGCCCCGAGTCGCAACTCGACCACTCGGCCACTTGACCACTCGACCACTCGGCGTCAAAGACGCACGCCGACGATCGCGCGCTTCAACCCTTCCCAGTCGCGCAGCACACGCACCTCGCGCAGCCCCGCGCCCTCGGCGATCTTCGCCGCCTCATCCGCGTGCGCGTCAGCCACTTCCACCAGCATGAGCCCACCCGGCTTCAGGCGCTCGGGGCCACCCGTGAGCACGGGCCGGACGAAATCCAGTCCGTCGGCGCCGCCCCTCAGCGCGCCGTGCGGTTCAAAGTTCTTCACGTTGGGCTCGATCGCGTCCCACTCGAAGTCCGGGACGTACGGCGGATTGCTCACCAGATAATCCAGCGCGCCCTTGCCCGCCGACGCCGGGAAATCATCCAGCGCCGCGAGCAGATCCCCGCGCACAAAGTCCACACGCTCTTCGACCTTGTGCTGGCGCGCGTTCTCTTCCGCGAGTTCCAGCGCCTCGAGCGACACGTCCGTCGCAACCGCCCGCGCCTGCGTCAGCGTCTTGAGCAGCGCGATCGCGATGCACCCCGAGCCCGTGCACACGTCGGCGATCAGAAGCCCCTCGCCCTTGGGCCGTCCGCCCGCGCGCGCGTGCTGCAGCGCGTGCTCCACGATCGTCTCCGTGCTGGGCCGGGGGATCAGCACCCGCCGATCGACCTTCATCGGCAGCCCGAAGAACCACCCCGTGCCGATGAGATACTGCACGGGCTCATCGGCCAGCGCACGCTTGACGAGATCGCGCAGGCGCTCGCGTTCGTCGTTGCTCGCGGGCCGATCGGCCTCCATGTACAGCCGCAGCCGTTCACAGCCCAGGACGTGCGCGAGCAGCATCTCGGCGAACAGGCGCGGGTTGTCCAGGCCCTTGCGCGTGAACGCCTCGCCCATCCACGACAGGAGTTTGCGCGTCGTCCAGTTCTCGCTCGTGGGCGCTGAGCTCATCAGACGTTTCTCACACGGTGAACAGCCGCTCGATCGTCAGCTCGCGGATGTGCTCCGCGACCAGGTGCGCCTCGCGCAGGTGCGAGGCGGGGAACGTGTGCGCCACGCCCACGACGCGATATCCGGCCGCGAGCGCCGCGCGGATGCCCGTCGGCGTGTCCTCGATCGCGACGCACGCCCCGGGTTCCACGCCCAGCTTCTGCGCCGTCAGGCGATACCCCGCCGGATCGGGCTTGGCCTTGGGCACATCGTCCGCGGAAACGATGATCCCGAACACACCCTCCAGCCCGATCGCCCCGAGCATCGGGACGATCTCGGCACGCAGCGCGCCCGAGCAGATCGCCGTCCGCGTCGCCTTCGCCGCGGCCCGCGCGAGCGCGGGCGCACCCTCGATCGCCGGCACTTCCCGCTTCTCCAGCGCCCGTTCGACCGCGCGCGCCTTGCCGACCTTCAGCCGCATGAACATCGCGTCGTCCAGCACACGCCCGTTGTCGGCACAGATCGCGCGGTACGCGTCGCGATCGTCAAACCCGACGTACGTGCTCATGTACTGCTCGTGCGTGAAGTCCATGCCCTCGGCGCGGACCACCTCACGCAGCGCACGCTCGTGCATGCCCTCGGAATCCACCAGCACGCCGTCGAAATCGAACACAATCGCCCGCATGGGCCGAGCGTAGGCCCTCCCCGCCCGCGCCCCGAGCCGGTACACTCGCCCGCATATGCCCCCGGCCATCGCGCTCGACGATCCTCAGCCGCTGCTCGCGCCGCTCACCGACCTGCGCCCGACGTTCGACGTCCGCACGGGCGCGCTGACGACGCTCGAACGCTGGACGCGCGCGCTCGACCTCGACATCCTCGCGCTGAGCGTGCGCCCCGAGCTCGCGGACCTGGCCGCGGAGCAGCACCACAAGCCCGTCAACCGCGCGCCAGTGTCTTTGCCCGCCGCGGTGCTCATCTTCTCCGGCCGCGCGGCGCTCCCGCCCGAGGGCCTCGACGCCCTCGCGCTCGGCGAATCCATCGTCGAAGCCGGCACCGGTCATCTCATCGCCGCGATGGTCTCAGGCGCCGACGCCGCGCGAGTCCTCACCGAGCCGGGATTCCTGCCCGCGCTGCGTGCCGTGCGATCGATCGACTCGACGCCCGCCGCCCCCGCGCTGCTTTCGCGCCCGTGGCACGTCCGCGCCTTCCGCGATCGCGCCATCGCCTTTGACCTCGACCTGCTCACCGAAGACCTGGGCGAGCCGATCCCGCCGGGCGTCACACGCATCGGCACCCACCCCGTCACGATCCACGTCCCCGCCAAGCTCTCGCCGACGGTCGTTCTCGACACCGAGCAGGGCCCCATCTGGATCGGCCCGCGCGCGATCATCCGCCCCGGCGCGATCCTCGTCGGCCCATGCGCGATCGGCGCCGGCACCAGCATCCTCGAACGCACGCTCATCAAGCCCAACACCGCCATCGGCCCCGGCTGCAAAGTCGCGGGCGAAGTCGGTGGCACCATCTTCCAAGGCCTCGCCAACAAAGCTCACGATGGGCACCTGGGCGATTCGTACGTCGGCGAGTTTGCCAACCTCGGCGCCGGCACCACCAACTCCAACCTCCTCAACACCTACACCGAAGTCATCGCCAAGGCCGCGCCCCAGGCCTCCAACGAACGCACGGGCCAGACATTCCTCGGCGCGATCATCGGCGACCACGTGAAGTTCGCCATCAACTCGCGCATCATGACCGGCGCCGTGCTGCACACCGGCTCGATGTTCGCCACCACCGCGCCCGTCTCGGGCTGCGTCGCGCCCTTCACCTGGGCGACCGACGCCGGCCATCGCGCCTTCCGCCTCGACAAGTTCCTCGAAGTCGCCCGCGCGGTCCTCGCCCGGCGCAACCTCGAACTCTCCCCGGCCATGCTCGCGCGCCTCACCCAGCTGCACAGTCAGCCCCAGAACACCTCGCAGGCCTGAGCCGATCCGCGGTACACTCCTGCTATGGGCACCCCGGAACTGCTCACCCTGCTTCGCGCTGCGCTGCCCGAGCTTCGCTCGCGCTTCGGCGTGAGCGCGCTGATCCTGTTCGGCTCGTTCGCCCGAGATCAGGCGCGCGAGGACAGCGACGTCGATCTCCTCGCGGAGTTTGCCGCGCCCGCCTCACTCTTTACACTCGCCCGACTCCAGGCCCGACTCGAAGAGCTGACCGGCCGGCGCGTTGACCTCGGCACGCCCGACACGCTCCGGCCCGCCGCTCGCGACGCGGTGCTCGCGGAGGCCCGCCGTGTCGCCTAAGCACGAACGCGACCGACTCGCCGCCGCTCCGCCGGACGCCTGACATGCCCACCCTCTACATCATCGACGCCTACGCGCAGTTCTTCCGCCACTACCACGCCATCCGCACGCCCATGACCAGCCCGGTCACCCGCGAGCCCACCAACCTCACCTTCGGCTTCGTGGGCCTCCTCCTCAAACTCCTCCGAGGCGACGGGCCCGTCCTCCAATCCACCGGCGGCACGCCCACCTACCTCGCCGTCGCGCTCGATGTTTCAGGTGACACCGGCACCTTCCGCTCCACCCTCTACCCCGACTACAAAGCCCACCGCCCGCCCCCGCCCGAAGACCTGCGCCCGCAGGCCGAGCGCTGCCTCTCGCTGCTCCGCGAGATCGGCGTCCCGATCCTCGGCGCCGAGGGCTTCGAGGCCGACGACGTCATCGCCACGCTCGTCCGCACGCTCTCACGCTCGCACCCCGACCTCGCGATCCGCATCGTCTCCAAAGACAAAGACCTCAAGCAGCTCCTCGACGAACCCGCGAACCCCGCCGAGCCCGCTTCCGCGCGCGTCCAGCTCGCGGACCTGCACACCGAGACGACCTTCTCCGCCGCGACGCTGCGCGCCGAGATGGGCCTTTCGCCGGCGCAAGTCATCGACCTGCTCGCGCTGATGGGCGACAGCGCCGACAACGTCCCGGGTGTGCCGGGCGTGGGCGAGAAGACCGCCGCGGCCATGCTTCAAGAGTTCGGCACGCTCGACGCGATCATCGCCCGCGCCTCCGAGATCAAGGGCAAGCGCGGCGAGAACGTCCGCGCCTCGATCCCGCTGCTCGACCTCTCGCGCAAGCTCGTGACACTGCGCGACGACACGCCAATCTCGCTCGATCTCGAGGCCGCGCGCGTCGACCGCCTGCACGTCGAGAAGCTGCTGCCGATCCTCAAGGACCTGGGCTTCAACCGCTATCAGAACGAAGTCCGCAGCCTGCTGAAGCTGCCGAGTGAAGCGCCCGCGCCCGCTTCATCGCCCACGTCCTCCGCCGCAACCGCCGCGCCCGCGTCAACAAGCGCGAGCACCCCGAAGCCTGCGCGCAAGTCGCAGACCGACGACGGCTTCGGTTCGCTGTTTTCGCAGGTGCCCGACGCGCCCGTTTCTGCCGCGCCGCCATCAACCGCCGCGCCTTCGCAGCCCTTCGAGCTCATCACGACCGCCGATCAGCTCGCCGCGCTCGCGCGCGATCTCTCCCGCGCGCCGCTGGTCGCGATCGACGTCGAGAGCACCTCACTCTCGCCCCACTCCGCGCTCCTCTGCGGCATCAGCTACGCCTTCCACCACCAATCCACCCTCCGCGCGGGCTATGTGCCCATTCGCTCGCCCGAGCCCGCGACCCACCTCGACGAGCAGGCCGTGCTCGCCGCGCTCAGGCCCTTCCTTGAAGACCCCGCGCGCGCCAAGTGCGGCCACAACCTCAAGTACGACCTGCTCGTCCTCCGCAACGCCGGCATCATCCTCCGAGGCCTCGACCACGCCGGCTCGTGCGACACCATGGTCGCCTCCTACCTGCTCGACCCCTCGCGCTCCTCACACTCACTCGACTCACTCGCCCTGGCGCTGCTCGGCCGGGGAAAGCAATCCATCGCCGAGCTCATCGGCACCGGCGCCCACCAGCGCACCTTCGACACGGTGCCCGTCGCGCAGGCCGCGCCCTACGCCGCCGACGATGCGCGGCTCGCGCTCGAACTCGCGCTCAAGGTCACGCCTCTGCTCGAAGAGTCGAAGCTGACGGACCTGTTCACGCGCCTGGAAATGCCGCTGGTCGCCGTGCTCGCGGAGCTCGAGTGGAACGGCATCCTCGTCGACCCCGCCGAGCTCGACCGCCAGCGCGATCGATTGCTCGCGCAGGTCCGCGAACTAATCGCGAAGATCGACGCCGAGGCCGACCGCGCCGCGGGCCGACGCTTCGATCCCGACTCGCCCAAGCAGCTCGGCGAGATCCTCTTCAATGCGCCCACCGACCCCGCGCCGGGCCTGGGCCTGCGCGTCATCAAGCGCCTGAAAACCGGCCCTTCGACCGACGCCGAGGTCCTCGAAAAACTCACCGAGAATCCTGAAGTCACAACGCCCCTCCCCCAGCTCATCCTCGACTACCGCCAGCTCACCAAGCTCATCTCGACCTACCTCGTCGCGCTCAAGGACGCGATCCACCCGCGGACCCACCGCGTGCACGCCTCGTTCCATCAGACCGTCGCAGCCACCGGGCGCCTGAGCAGCTCCGACCCGAACCTGCAGAACATCCCGATCCGCACCGAGGTCGGGCGCGAGATCCGCCGGGCCTTCGTCGCGCCTCCCGGGCGCCTGCTCGTCACGGCCGACTATTCGCAGATCGAGCTGCGCCTGCTCGCGCACCTCTCGCGCGACGAAGCGCTGATCCGCGCGTTCCACGAAGATCAGGACATCCACGCCGCGGTCGCCGCGCAGATCAACAACGTCCCCCTGGCCAGCGTCACGCGCGAGCAGCGCTCGGCCGCGAAGATGGTCAACTTCGGCATCGTCTACGGCATCACACCCTTCGGGCTCGCCCGCAGGCTCAACATCGGAAACTCCGAGGCCGCGGTCATCATCGATCAGTACAAGCGCCGATTCCCCGGCATCAGCACCTTCCTCGCCGAGTGCATCCACCACGCGCGCGAGCATGGCTTCGTCGAAACGATCCTCGGCCGGCGCCGGCCCATCCCCGACATCGACTCGAGCACCCCCGCCCGACGCGCGCTCGCCGAGCGCACCGCGATCAACTCCGTCGTCCAGGGCTCCGCCGCCGACCTCATCAAGCTCGCGATGATCGACCTGCACCGCCTGCTGAGCCCCGCGCGCAATCTCCTCGGCGCGCCCCCCGCGATCCCGAACGTGCTCATGCTGCTGCAGATCCACGACGAACTGGTGCTCGAGTGCGACCAGGCCGACGCGCCGCGCGTCCGCGATCTTGTCACCGACCGCATGATCCACGCGCTCGATCAGCGCACGCCGCTGCTCGTGCCCCTCAAGGCCGACGCCCACATCGCGCGCGATTGGTTTGAGGGGAAGTGAAGCGCAGATCGTGAGTCGTGAATCGTGAATCGCGAGTCGGGATCGATTCAGCGCAGCTCGCTTGCCGATTCCCTTACCCGATTCGCCACTCGCCACTCGCGATTCGCGCTAACCAGCTCGAAGCATCGCCCGGATCTCCGGCGACACCGCGCTCTCCGCAGCGGCATTCATCGCCGCCCGGCTCATCGCGTCCAGATCAAACTCCCCAAGCCGCTTGGGCGCAAACAGCTCGCCCCGCACGTCAAACCCCTCCGCCTCAATGATCGTCACATCGCGCCGATCCCGCAGGTCCACCCGCTCAGGCCGCGGCGTCTTCAGCGCCCGCGCCCCGCGCTCAAGGTCCGGCACGATCTGCACCACAGGCCGGCACGGATCCTTCAGGTCCCAATCGCACACCGCCGCCTCGCGCCCGTCGCTCAGCCTCACCAGCGTCCCGGGCCCGAACGGAGGCGCCGCGGCGATCAACCCACGCACCACGATCGGGTCCAGCCCCGCCGCCTCGGCCCCCTCCAGCATCCGCTTGCACGCCGCGACCGCCGGCCTCACCACCCGCAGCTCGCCCGGCCCCGCATCGATCTCCGCCCGCGCCCCATGCCGCAGCCGATCGAACACGTCCGCCGCCGCGATGATCCGCGCGAACACATGGATCTCGTTGCCCAGCATCCCCCGCGCGGGATTGGTCGCCGACGCCGGCACGGTCTGCGGATATCCGCTCCCGTCCACGCGCTGATGATGCTGCAGCACCGCCGCCGCCGCCGAGGGCTCGATCTCGCCCCGCAGCAGCTCGTACCCGAGCCGCACGTGCTCGCGCCAGTCCGGGTCATCCTCATCGGGCCCGTCGACGCGCGCGCGCTGGCGTTCGAGCACGTGGTCCTCAAGGCGCAGAATCCCCGCGTCGTGCAGCATCGCCGCCAGGCCCAGGTTCGACACGTCCATCGCCGTGTGCGCCGCGACCTTGGGCCGCTCGCGGATCAGGTAGAAATCCAGCTTGAGACCCATCAGCACGCTGAGCAGGCACACATTGCCCGCGTGGCGCGCCATGGGCGTTCGCGCGTCGTTCATCTGCCCGAGGAACACCGCCGCGTGAGGCGCCTTGTGCAGCTTGCGCAGCAGCGACCCGATCGCGCGCTTGTACGCGCCGAACTCCAGCCGCGCCGTCGCCCGCGCGCTCGCCGGGTCCAGCGCCGTCGACAGCGCCGAGGCGACCTGCGCGCACGCCCGGAACACGCCCTCGTCGGCGAACTTCGCCAGCCCTTCCAAGCTCGGATACCGCACCCACACCGATCCCACGCCCATCTCGCGCAGCCGATCGATCGTCCGCTCATCGAGCTCCACGCCCGAATTGAGCAACGCCGCGTCCTGCGCCGCGCCCCAGTGATCGCCCGCCGCGAACACCGGCATCGCCAGCACCATCCCCGCGCGGGCCTGCTTGACCGAAACTCTCAGCATCAGCGCTCCCTCGCCCCACACATCGGCACGCGCTGACCCCGCCCGCACCACCCCCCGCCCTCATCACGGGCACTTCCACGCGCCCACCGCCCGCACACTCGCTACGGACCGCACGCCCGGCCTCAACTCACTCCACCCGCGGCACCAGCACCACCACCGTCCGCACCGAGCGCCGCCGGGGCTCCTCGCCCTCGCGCTCGATCAGCCGCTCCTCGGGACCAAAGAGCGTCCGCCCCAGGTCCGGCGCGCTGGGCACCTGAGGCCCCTTCGTCTCGCCCGCCCCGCGCCCGCCTGCCGCGCCCATCCGCATCGCGTCCTCCGCCACCCGCGCCCAGTCCACACCCGACTCCTCGGGCACCAGCGCGACCGCCATCGCCTCCCCCGCGCGCCACGCGCCGCTCAGCGCAAACCGACGCAGAATCAGCCCCTCCTCCAGCACGCCGGGCGTCGGCTCCACGCCCAGCCGTCGACGCAGCAACGTCGCGTCGTCCACTTCCCCAACATGCTGCGGCACAAGCTCCACCTGCAGCACCCGCCCCTCGGGCCGCTCCGCATCCACCGCACGCCACGCGCGCGCAAGCACCCGCACCACCCCGCCCCGCGTCGCCAGATCGCCCGACTCTTGTTCCCCGGCGCCCGCGCGCAGCGCGAGTCGTCCCGGCGCCCCCGCGCTGTACAGCACCGTCCAGTCCAGCAGCTCGCCCAGCGCCGTCCGCTGCACCGGCCCCACCGTCGGCAACCGCCGCACCACGCGGTCCAGCTCCGCGATCGGCACCGGCACCAGCCGCACGCCGTTGGCCGCCCACACCTCGCGCTCCAGCTCGCCCCAGGGCCCCGACGCCGCGCCCACCCCCGTCGACTCACTCGCCCGCGCCCACCACGGCCCGAACACACGCGCCACCGCCCCGTCCCGATCCTCCACCCGCACCACCACCACCTCCAGCCCCGCCGAAGCCACCGGCACGCCGGGCCCGACCAGCCCCTCACGCGTCACCCGCGGCGCGCCATCCGACGCCGATCCCCCGCACCCGACCAGCAACGCCCCCACGCCCAGCGCCGCCGCGTGCGCAACAAAAACGCCCGCGCGCCGACGCTTCGGCCTCCGCGGGCGGGTTGGACACACTCCTCTCAGCACAGCCGAGAGTGTACCGGACAGGCTCAGCGCGCCTTCAGACTGTCGCGGATCTCCCGCAGCAGCAGCACGTCCTCGCTCGGCCCGGCCGGCGGCGGCGCGGGCTTCTCAGCCTCAAACCGCTTCCGCGCCGCGTTGAACGCCTTGATCACCAGGAAAATGCAGAACGCCAGGATCACAAAGTTGATCGTCACCGTCACAAACGACCCGTACGCCAGAACGCTTCCCAGCTTCCGCGCCTCGTCGAGGCTCATGTTCGGGTTGGCCGTCACCGCCTCCTTCACCTTCGCGCCCAGCGGGATGAACCGGTTGGTGAAATCGACCTCACCTGCGATGCCCACCACGGGCATGATTACGTCCTTGATCATCGAGTTGACGATGTTGCCAAACGCCCCGCCGATGATCACGCCCACGGCCAGATCAAGCACGTTGCCCTTGAGCGCAAAGTCCCGGAACTCTTTCAGAAAACCCATCGATCGCTCCTTGTCCAGCGTTCCCCGCTCCAATCGGCGATCGTACCGAAAGCCGCCAAAGCGCTCCGGAAGCGCTCGGACTTGGGGAAAGCACCTCACGTTTTCACCGGTTCACGTGTTCACCGCTGACCCGTTCGGGCCGATGAACTTGCTCGAAATCGAGTCGCTGGGGGCCTACCATCCGCTCCCGCTGGGCGATGCCCGGCGCGGGACACTGGCTCGAACATCACGGAAGTGCTTGTTTTCCAGCAACTTCCGCCTTGCCACCTTAGCTCAGCGGTAGAGCGATGCTTTCGTAAAGCATAGGTCCGGGGTTCAAATCCCCGAGGTGGCTTTCTCGCGCGCACACGGGCGGAGCCTGTGCTTGACGAAAGCCCTGCTCTACCGCTCGACGCTCCACCCGCGCCTCACCGCAGGCTTCTCGCCCGCGATCCGCACCTTCGCCCCCGACGCCTTCAATCGCTCGGCCTGCTTCGCGCCGATCAGCGTCCGGATCGCCACTTCCTGCCCCTCGTACTGCCGATCGATCACCTTCGAGTGCGTCTCCAGGAAGTGAATCGCCCGCCCCTGGCTCAGCGGCACCGTGATCACCAGCTCCTTCACCTCGCCCTGCATCAGCGCCTTCACGCGCTCGACCACCGCCCCGCGCCCGAGCATGTCCTCCACGCGCCCGCTCGCCGGCATCAGCGCGCACACTGGAATCGACCCCGGCACCTTCTGCTGCCACACCAGCAGCTCTGAGTTGTCCTTCAGCCGGTCCGCCTTGTTCAGCAGCAGCACGCGCTCGGGGGGCTTCCAGCCCTTGTCCTCGTCGTAACGCGAGCTGGCGACCTCCTTGAACAGCTCGTCGAGCGTGTCGTTGACCGTCCGGAACTGCATGTCCGCCGCGGGGTCCGAGACGTCGAGCACGATCAGCAGCACGTCCGCGTGCGTCGCCTCTTCGAGCGTCGCCTTGAAGCTCGCGATCAGATTGTGGGGCAATTCCCGCACGAACCCGACGGTGTCCGACAGCATGACCTTCATCGCGCCGTCGATCACCCACTCGCGCGTGCGCGTCATGAGCGTGGCAAACAGCCGGTCGTCCGCGTACGCCCCGCCCGCGGTCAGCGCGTTGAACAGCGTCGACTTGCCCGCGTTGGTGTACCCCACCAGCCCGACGGTGAAGTGCTCCTGCCGGCGCGCGAACACCTCGCGGCGCTTGCGCGCCTGAATCTCGCGCAACTGCGCGGTCAGATCATCGCGCCGGGCCTGCACGAGTCGCCGGTCGATTTCCAGCTGCTGCTCGCCCGGCCCGCGCGTTCCAACGCCGCCGATCCCGCCCACGCCCACGATGCGCTCGAGGTGGTCCCACATCGCGCGCAGCCGGGGGTACGTGTACTCGAGCTGCGCGAGCTCGACCTGCAGCTTGGCCTCGTGCGTGCTCGCTCGCCCCGCGAAGATGTCCAGGATCAGCTCGCTCCGGTCGATCACCTTCTTCCCCACCACTTCCTCGATGTTCGCGATCTGCTTGGGCGAGAGGTCATGGTCGAAGATCACCGCGTCCGCGCGCAGCTCCTCGGCCAGCGCCTTGAGCTCGTGGATCTTCCCGCTCCCCATGAACGTCCCCGCCACCGGACGGTCCAGGTTCTGCGTCAGCTCCCCCACCACGATCGACCCGGCCTGCTCGGCCAGCGACCGAAGCTCGCCGAACGGGTTCGTGCGGTCGTACCGTGAATCGGGCAGCCGCACGGCCGCGAGCACCACGCGCTCAGACTGAACATTGATCGAACTGCGTTCTTTGGGCTTGGGCATATCGAAAAAATCCACCCCGCCGGTCCTGCGCCGGTCCTCCCCGCCTTGCCTCCCATCGTAGGTTCCGCCCGCGCGGGGCACTTTGTCGCCTTTTTCCGAGTCCCGCGCCCTCGCCCGTATACTGCCCTTCACCCTTCGGGAGATTTCGCGTGAGCAAGGCGAGCGTGCTGGTCGGGGCGTGCGTGCTGGCGCTGGGCATGGGATTCCTCGGTTCGACGTTGGCGCTCAGCCGACCCGTCGTCCGCCCCGCCTCGAGCGATTACACCTTCCTCGACCCGCTCATCGAGGTCAAGAGCCTCCTCAACCGCCGGTACGTCGACGTCCCCGACGACAAGACCCTCCAGGACGGCGCCATCAAGGGCATGCTCGACGCCCTCAACGACCCCTACACCGTCTACGTCCCCAAGGCCGACCGCCGCGAGTTCACCAAGCAGCTCACGGGCGAATACGTCGGCATCGGCGCCCAGGTCTCCCAGCAGGACGGCTGGCTCACCATCGTCACCCCCCTCGAAGACTCACCCGCCTTCAAGGCCGGCATCCTCCCCGAAGACCGCGTCGTCGAGATCGAAGGTCAGTCCACCAACGGCCTCACCATCGACCAGTGCATCGACAAGCTCATGGGCGAGCCCGGCACCCAGGTCAAGCTCACCATCGAGCGCAAGGGCCAGCGCCTCGAACTCACCATCATGCGTGAGAAGATCAAGACCCGCTCGGTCAAGGGCTTCCACCGCTCCGACGCCGACCCCAACCAGTGGCAGTTCCTCCTCGACCCCCAGAACAAGATCGCCTACATCCGCCTCACCCAGTTCACGCCCCAGTGCGCGCTCGAACTGCTCGCCGCACTCCGATCCGTCGGCGCCGACAAGGGCGAACTCAAGGGCCTCGTCCTCGACCTCCGCGGCAACGGCGGCGGCCTGCTCGACGAAGCCACCGCCATCGCCGACCTCTTCCTCACCTCAGGTCGCATCGTCTCCACCCGGGGCCGCGCGCACCCCGAAATCGTCGTCGAGGCCAAGCCCGAAGGCACCCTCCCCGACTTCCCCATGGTCGTCCTCCTCAACGGCGCCAGCGCCTCCGCAAGCGAAGTCCTCGCAGGCGCCCTCAGCGAGAACAACCGCGCCGTCATCCTCGGCACGCGCTCGTTCGGCAAGGGCTCCGTCCAGACCGTCGTCCCCATCGTCTCCTCCGAAGGTGAACTCAAGATCACCGAGCAGGGCTACTTCCTCCCCACCGGACGCAGCATCACCCGCAAGGACACCTCCACCACCTGGGGTGTCGATCCCACGCCCGGCTTTTACCTGCCCATGAGCGACGAGCAGGCGCTCGAGCTGCTCCGCGTCCGCCGGGATCTGGAGCTCATCCGCGCGGGCAGCGCCCCCGCCGACCAGAAGTGGTCCGACGCCGACTGGGTCCTCGCGCATCTCAAGGACCCGCAGCTCACCGCCGCCGTTCAGGCCCTTCGGGCGCGCAACGCCTCGGGCACCTGGCAGCCCCCGGGCGCAACCGAGAACGCCTCGACGACCATCGCCGTCGACGAGCTCAAGCGCCTGCGTCTGGATCGCGAGCGCCTGGCGCGCGCCCTGACGGCGATCGACAAGCGCGCCGAAGCGCTCGAGTCCGCCGCGGGCGACGCCGCAGCCGCCGCCAAGACCCCGGACCTCTGGGCAAGCACCGCCGACCTCACGGGAGGCGTGCTCGAGATCAAGGACAAGGACGGCAACGTCGTCGCCACGCTCCGCATCACGGGCAATGACCTCGAGCGCTGGCTGCTCGACGCCGACGTCAAGCCCGCCGCCCCGAGCGCCGAAACCCAGCCCGCGGACAGCAAGCCCGCGGACAACAAGCCCACTCCGGCCTCGCCGTGATCGTCCTGGGCATCGAAAGCTCCTGCGATGAATCCGCCTGCGCCATCGTGCAGTCGGGCACGCTCGTGCGCGCCTCCATCGTCGCCAGCCAGCACGACCTCCACCGCGCCTTCGGCGGCGTCGTCCCCGAGCTCGCCTCGCGCGAGCACCTCGAAAAACTCCTCCCCGTCGTCCGCGCCGCACTCGACCACGCGGGCCTGACCTTCGCCGACCTCTCCGCCATCGCCGTCGGACACCGCCCCGGGCTCATCGGCTCGCTGCTCATCGGCGTCGCGAGCGCCAAGGCCCTCGCCTGGTCGCTCAACCTCCCGCTCGTCGGCGTCGATCACGTCCACGCCCACCTCTACGCCGGGCTCATCTCGCGCCCCGCGCCTCCCACTACCCCCTTCCCCGCGCTCGGTCTGGTCGTCAGCGGCGGGCACACCTCGCTCTACTCCCTGCGTTCCTGGCGCGAGCTCACACGCCTGGGCGCCACCATCGACGACGCGCTGGGCGAGGCCTACGACAAGGCCGCGACGATCCTCGGCCTGCCTTACCCCGGCGGCCCCAACCTCGACAAACTCGCCTCCGATCCCTCGCTCCCTGCCGCCAACGACCGCGCGGTGGAGTTCCCCGTCTCCCGCCTCGCGCCCAACTCACTCGACTTCTCCTTCTCAGGCCTCAAGACCGCGATGCTCTACGCCGTCCGTGGCGTGCCGGGCGCGCGGGGCAAGCCCGCCGAACCTCTCACGCCCGCGCGCTCGCGCGACCTCGCCGCGAGCTTCCAGCGCGCCGCGTGCCACGCCGTCGTCCTCAAGCTCGAGCGCGCCCTTGAGCGCACGCCCGGCGTGCGGACGCTCTTCGCGGGCGGCGGCGTCACGGCCAACTCGCGCCTCCGCGCCGAGCTCACCACCTTCGCCCAGCGCCGGGGGCTCGAACTGGTCATCCCGCCCATGGACCTCTGCGTCGACAACGCCGCGATGATCGCAGGCCTCGGCGCCGAGCTTCTCGCCTCGGGCGTGCGCGATTCGCTCACCCTCGCCGCCGTACCGACGACCTCGCTGTGACAAGCGCGCCATGTCGCACCCCCGCGAGCCCCAATCTCAAACGCCCTGGACGCTGAGCGACCTCTCCGAGCACCCCGCGCTGCTCGCGCCCGAACTGCTGCTGCGCGACTGCACCCTGACCCCGGGCCGGGCTTCGGGCCCCGGCGGGCAGCACCGCAACAAGGTCCAGACCAAGGTCACGCTGCTGCACGAGCCAACGGGCTTCGTCGCCTCGGCCTCCGAACGCCGGAGCGCAACCGAGAACCACCGCGAGGCGCTGTTTCGGCTCCGCCTGCTGCTGGCAACGCGCCTACGCACCGTGCCGATGCCGCGCGACCGCTGGGGCGACGTTCGGCCCGATCTCTGGCGCGCCCGCGTCGATGCCGCCGGAAAGATCGCCTGCAATCCCGCGCACGACGACTACCCCGCGATGCTCGCGATCGCGCTGGACGTGATCGCCCAGTCCAAGCTCGACCCGCGTCTCGCGGCGACGCGCCTGTGCTGCACGCCCAGCCAGCTCATCCGGCTCGTGAAGGACCACCCGCCCGCGCTCGAAGCGTGGAACGCCGCGAGGGCCGCGAAGGGTGAACATGGGTTGAAGTGAGCGTGCGCAAGTCGTGAGTGGGGAAATGAACGCGAGTGGCGAATCGCGAATGGCGAATCGGGGCAACGCACGCGGCACGCCACACGCTGCATCAGCCCGACTCGCGATTCGCAACGCACGACTCGCCCTTCGTAAAAAACAAACCCCGGACCTGTTCAGTCCGGGGTTCGGAGACTGTCCTGCACGCTCACCCGAGAAGAAAACGCTCTCGGGAAGCGTGACTTTTCCAAGTCCGCCGATCGAAGAACACCCCCGATCGGCGTGCGAAACCGAACGACGAGAACTTACCGGCGACGACGGCCCGCCGCGATACCCGCGAGGCCCAGGAGGGCCAGCGAGCCGGGGGTCGGGATGTTGTCCGTCCGGATGAAGAACGAGCTGTTGCCGACGGCATTCGAGAACGGCGCCGGGGTGACGTTGTTGCCGAGGACCAGCTGGTTAGCGCTGGTGCCGACGGCCGGGGGGTTACGGAGCTGCTGGCCGATGTTGGCCGCCGAGCCGCCGCCGGTGACCGTGGCCGAATCCCACTGGATGAGGGCCCAGATCGCGGTGTTGGCGCCGAAGAAGATGTTGAGGCCGGAAAGCGCGTTCGCGCCGAAGCTCAGGCGGGCCGAGAAGCCGCCGTCGAGGCCGCCGCCGCCGAAGATCGTCGCGGCATCCACGCTCACCGTGAAGCCGCCGATGAACGACAGGTCGCTCTGACGGAAGAAGTTGATCGAGCCCGACAGGAACGCCAAGCGCTGCCCCGCGAGGTTGTTGTTCGCGATCGAGAAACCCATGTCGTTGAGCCAGCCAACGCCGTTGGAGACCATGTTGAGGTCGTCGCCGTTCAGCGTGCCCAGGCCGTGGCTGTAGACGCCCGTCAGCGCCGACGGGGGGTTCGCCCAGTTGCGGTACGAGTCGTTCACCACGCGGTCGCCGAAGCCATCCGAAGGCTGCGCGAGGCCGCCCGTGATGCGGTCGATCGTGTAAGCGCCGAGATCCACCGACATCATCTGAGCGCTCGCGGCGCCCGCCGAGGCCACGAGGGCCAGCACGAAAGCAGTCTTCATCCCATCTTCCTCCTCAAAGGAGACCTGTGAACGCACGCACACGCGCACGCTCGGAAACCACACGAGGTCTGACGATGGGAGTGGCCAACGCTCGCTCTGCCCGGCCCGAGCACACAGGGAGGCACCGCACGCGTTCGCTTTCTCAAGGCGAATCGCCCACGGCACGGTCCAGGCAGAGGGGCGGTTGGTGTCTTGTCTCTCTCGTCAATCCCTCTCTCCCCAGTTTGACCGCAAATCCACCCGCTGTCAAGGCTTGCTGCCCAGCCCCAAAACTTTTCGGACGATTCCCTTGCACTTTCTCATTCTCGGGCGGGGGTTATGCCCGGGCGCGCCCGCACCACCACCGGGCCGAGAACGCCTCGGAACCGGACAGAGACCAATCGCTCGTGATTCGCTCGCCCCAGCTCAATCGCCGTGGCGCTGACGCAGCTTTGGGCTCAGCCGAAGCGTCAGGTGCACCCGCTCGAAGTCGTTCACCCAGTCCTGCAGCGTCGCGGCGCGCTCATCCTCATCCACCGGCGCCCCGGGCAGCACGCACGCCGCGCCCAGGTGCTTCCGCGCCGCCGCACGCAGCCGCGAGAGCGACTTGTCCCCGCTGATCGCGACGAACTCGAAGTCTTCGCTGAAGAACATCACCGTCGGCACGCGGTTGCCGCCGCAGATCTTCACCTGGTTCGAAAGATCGATGTGTTCGTCCCGATCCAGCAGCCGCAGCCGGATGCTGTCCTTGTTCGACTCAGCGATCTTCGCGATCATCGGCACCTGCTGCACGCAGTCGCCGCACCACGTGCCCGAGAGCACGAGCACGTTGATCTGCCGCGTGAAGTTGTTCACCAGATGATGCTGTTCGGGCCTGAGCGACAGCCCGGCCTCGAACCGCGCCCATGCCGCCCGCTGATCCGCCGAGCCCGTCGACAGATACGCCTCGTACCCCAAGCCCTGCCCGAACTTCTCACGCGCGTACTCAGGCGTAATCATGCGATATTCTACGCGCGCGACCGAACTCTCCACTTCCCCCACCCGCCGCACCCGCCCCACCTTCCCCTGCGGAGCACTCGCATGGCCCTCGATCTCTACGCCGGCCCACTCTGCCGATATCTCGCCCGCGACTTTCCCTCGCCGCTGGAAAAGCTCTTTGGCCCGGGCAAGGCCCGCGTCATCGGCGCCGACGGCCAGCCGATCGCTAAGCAGGACCCGCGCGGGTTCCTCACCACCGTCAGCGCCTGGCGCAAGAAGATCGAACCGTTGCTCGGCCCGCAGAAGACCGGCACCGCCGCGGGCGCCGCGGCCCAGTGGCTCGAAGCCGCCGGAGGGCCCGTTTGGTGCGAGCAGCTCACCCAGGCGCGTCTGGACGCGCTGCGGCTCCACGCCGCGTACCTCGCGGTCCCCGAGCTCACCCGCCCCGATCAGATGCCCGAGAACATGGACACCGACCCGGCGTGGCACGTCGCGCTCGAGGATCCGGAGAACTCGGCGTACCCGGCGCTCTTCTTCTGCGACCTCTGGCTGCCGCTGGCCTTCGCCGGGCCCGTGACCGTGCCCCCGTTCCCGGGCCGGCGGGGCGACGCGCTGATCGTCGCCGCCACGCGGCACGTAATGTCCGAACTGCTCGACATCAACGCGAAATCGTGGAAGCTGAACCACCGCGAGCCGACGAGCTGGGCCGAGGCGTCGCGCGCGTTCCCCGCGCCCGTGGACGAGTGGGCGCTCGCGGGCTGGCAGCTCATGATGTCCGCCCTGATCCACAGCCTGACGCACAACGTGCCGGTGATCTTGGACGGGTGAATCCCGACCGCCCGGGGCGGGTTGGGGGCCGAGGCGCCCGGACCGGACGATCCACTTTTCACGGGATTGTGACGCCCGGAAGATGAATTCGGTGTAGACTATCCGCTTCCGGGGACACGATGCCGAAGGTTCGGGTGCTCCGCTCGCCGGTGTGAGGCTGCGGAAACGGGGTCGGATGCGTGTCTCTCTGCCGGGAAGGAGTCCCGCCCGATGCCCGTGTCCGAGTCTCCCGTCGCCCCCACGCCTTCGCTTTCCCCTGTCCAACCGACCCCGGAGTCCACGTCCACGGCCGCTCAGCCCCCGGCCACCGCTTCGCCGTCGGGCGAACTGGCTTCGTTCATCGCGGGCACCGAGCCTCGTCAGGTCCGCATCCCCAAATCGCAGCGTGAGGTCCCCGCGCCGGGCACCCTTCCGTTGCCGCCCGCGGTGCCGCCCATGCGGCTGCGCTGGGCGACGGCCATCGCGATGCTCATCATCCACCTCGTCGCGGTGCTGGCGTTCTTCCCCGCCTTCTTCTCATGGACCGGCGTCGCCCTCGTGTTCGTGGGCCTCTACGTCTTCGGCACGCTGGGCATCAACGTCGGCTATCACCGCCTGCTCACCCACCGCGGCTTCAAGTGTCCCCGCTGGCTCGAGCGCACCTTCGCGCTCCTGGGCGTCTGCAGCCTTGAGGGCGGCCCGGCCCGCTGGGTCGCGATGCACCGCAAGCACCACCAGCACTCCGACGAACAGCCCGACCCCCACAGCCCCCTGGTCAACTTCCTCTGGGGCCATATAGGCTGGATCATCTACGAGAACCGCGACACCGACACCGCCGCCCTCGCCGGCAAGTACGCCCGCGACCTGATGACGCAGGACTTCTATCGCAAACTCGAGCAGAAGTACCGCTGGCTGCTGGTGTACGTGCTCCACGCGGTGCTCTTCTGGGTCGGCGGCATGATCGCGGGCCTGATCCTCCACCCGGGCGACCTGGGCGCCGCGTCGATGTACGCCGCGGGCATCGTCGTCTGGGGCGTTGCCGTCCGCACCGTCGTCGTCTGGCACATCACCTGGAGCGTCAATTCGCTCTCGCACCTGTTCGGGTATCAGTCGCACAAGACCGGCGAGAACAGCCGGAACAACTGGCTCGTCGCGCTCCTGAGCAACGGCGAAGGCTGGCACAACAACCACCACGCCGACCAGGTCTGCGTCGCCCACGGGCGCAAGTGGTGGGAACTCGACGTCACCTACATCACGATCCTCGGCCTGCGGACGCTGCGCCTGGCGTGGGACCTGCGTCTGCCGGACCGCCACGACCACCACGATCACCACCACGGCAAGCCCGAAGCGCACGCCTGACCGCGCCGACCATCCCGGAACACACCCCACGCCCGCGAAGAGCGGGCGTTTTTACGCGCGGCCTGATCCGGGCAAACAAGCGGCCGGGCCGAAGCACGACGGGGACAAAGAAAAACGCCGACACGGGGAACCGTGCCGGCGCTTTGAATTGCGTTGAGATGGGATCCGCTGAGCGAGTCAGCGAGATCGGGTGGGCTTACCAGCCGCCGCGGCCGCCGCCGCCGCC
>JANRKN010000040.1:0-4708 GCA_033763435.1 Planctomycetota bacterium | reverse complement strand
CGTGGTCTCACCGAGTGGCTCCGCGTGCCCGACGGCCCGCCCACGCTGCCCGGCGAGGCCGACGCGGCCATCCGGGGCGTGCGCCCGGCCGAGGGGTTTCTGCGCTATCTCAAGTTCCGCTTCTGGCTCGTGCTGGGCATCGTCGACGTGGGGATCATCCTGATTCTCATCGTGCTCGCCTTCGCGGCGCCGGTGGTCGCGGCGATCCTCGCCCTGCCCGCGCTGGTGCTGCTCGTCGTGCCCGACGTCGTCGCGTGGCTCCTGATTCACCTGAAGTACGACTCGACGTGGTACGTGCTGACCGACCGTGCCGCGAGGCTCCGACGCGGGATCGTGGTGATCGACGAGTCGACGATCACGTACGAGAACGTGCAGGACGTGACGGTGACCTCGGGCCCGCTGCAGCGGTACTTCGGCATCGCCGACGTGGTGATCCAGACCGCCGGCGGCGTGGTGACGCAGGGGAAGCACGGCGCCCACACCACGCCCAACCAGGGCGTGATCGAGGGGGTCGCCGACGCCCAGGCGCTGCGGGACCTCATCATGCAGCGGGTCCGGGCGTCCAAGTCGGCCGGATTGGGCGACGAGGACCCCCGCGCGCCCCAGCCGGGTCCTGCTCCGCTCCGCGGAGGGGAGCCCGCTCGCCGTGAGGCGCTCGGGCTGGCACGCGAGATCGCCGAGGTCGTGCGAGGCATGCGGGCGGACGCTCGGGCCTGAAGGTGAGGTCGTCGATGAGGCCCGACGGCGCGCGTGGGGAGAATGGATCAAGGAAAGCCCGGGCGCGAGATAGGGTGGAGAGCCTATCTTTCGGCCGCGGGCGAGGTGTGTGAAGTAGCGAGGTGGGGTAGGACCCGCTAACATTGCGTCGGCGGGGGGTGTGTTGTTGGGGAGAAGGCCGGTTGCGAGCGTTCGTCCGCGGGCCGAGGCGGGGGCGGTGGTGGGTGTGTGAACGGACTCGTGAGTGCGGAAAAGGCCGGCACCTTTGGGTGCGCCGGTGAGGAAGTCGTGCCCTCGGAAGAGGGCCGTTTGAGGAGCGGTCTTATGAAGTGGAACAAAGGCATGTGTACGGCCGCGGCGCTGCTCGCGGCGGTCGCGTCCCTGACCGGTTGCGGCGGCGCCGGTTGGGAAGGCGCGTCGGCGGTTGGGCGCGAGACGACCGACAGCTCGGTCTTCGCGGGTCCGTACGACTCCAAGTCGGGCGCCCCGGCGCCCAAGCCCGCCCCGGCGGCCCCGGCCCCGAAGGCGGCTGAGGCTCCCAAGGCGGCTCCGGTCGCGACGGGCAACTGCGCGGGCTATCGCCCGGGCATGAAGGCTGACGATGTCAGCAACCGTCTGTTCTTCCCGACGGGCGATCAGAACTCCTCGGCGCTGATGGTCTGGCAGGTCATGCCGGGCGCGGTGCGCGTGAACCAGCCGTTCACGTACGAGATCCACGTCACGAACATCACGGGCGGGACGCTCCAGAACGTGGCGCTGAACCTCTCGAACCAGAACAACCTGAACATCCAGTCGGCGACCCCGGCGGGCAACGCCCAGGCCGGTTCGGTCCTCTGGAACCTCGGCGACATGGCCTCGTGCCAGACCGCGGTGATCAAGGTCACGGCGATCGCGGGCAAGACCGGCACGACCGGCAACTGCCTGACGGTCTCCTACGCCAACGTGCTGTGCACGGCGACCAAGGTCGTCGAGCCCGCGCTGACGATCGCCAAGACGATCACGCCCGAGGCGATCCTCGGCTGCGATCCCATCACGACGCGCCTGACGGTCAAGAACACGGGCACGGGTGAGGCGACGAACGTCGTCATCACCGACAACCTGCCCGCGGGCCTGACGACGACCGACGGCAAGCAGAACATCTCGATCGCCGTGGGCACCCTGGCCGCGGGCCAGGAGAAGGCCTTCGACGTCGCGCTGAAGGCGGGCCAGAAGGGCACGTTCCCGAACGAGGCGTCGGTCGCCGCGGACGGCGGGCTCAAGGCCGCGTCGAACAAGGTGCAGACGGTCGTTCGTCAGCCGGTGCTGGCGATCGAGTGCAAGAGCCCCGAGCGCGTGTTCATCGGGCGTGATGCGTGCTACAGCATCACGATCAAGAACACGGGCGACGGCCTGAGCAAGGGCACGGTCGTGACGGCGGCGATCCCCGCCGGCGCGACGGTCGCGTCGATCTCGGACAACGGCCAGGCGGCCGCGGGCGTGATCACGTGGAACGCGGGCGACCTGGCTGCGGGCGCCAGCAAGACGTACACCTTCTGCCTGAAGGGCACCGCGACGGCGACGCTCGCCGTCACCACCGAGGCCAAGGGCACCTGCGCCGCGGCCGTCAGCGCCCGCTGCACGACCAACGTCGTCGGCATCCCCGCGCTGCTGCTCGACGGCGTCGACGATCCGGACCCGGTCCAGGTCGGCGGCAACGTCGTCTACACCCTCAAGGTCACCAACCAGGGTTCGGCGCCGCTCACGAACGTGACGCTCGTCGGCACCATGGAAGCCTCGATGCAGTTCGTCTCGGCCGACCAGCCGGGCGCGCAGGTCAACGGGATGAACATCTCGTTCCCCGCGATCGCCACGCTGGGCGTCGGCGAGAGCCGCACCTACAAGATCACGGTCAAGGCCCTCAAGGCCGGCCAGGTCCAGTTCACGGGCAAGGCCAAGAGCAACGAGATCACTCGTGAGCTCGTCAAGACCGAGACCACCAACTTCTTCGAGTAATCGAAGCAGTCGGCTGATCTAGTTCACCCTGACCGCCCCGCGGAGAAACACCGCGGGGCGGTGTTGTTTTTGTTCCGGCGCGAGTCGCGAGTCGCGAGTCGCGAGTCGGGGAAGGCGGGGGCGGGAAATGGTTCAGCCGGGTGCCCCGACCCGCGAGACGGAGCGAAGCGACGACCGCGCGTCGGGCGTCTGGCGTACTCCGGCCCGAGGCGCACGATCTCGCCCAAGGGCTCGATCATGCGGCTCGCGGCACCGGGCCCAGTTGACGACTGCCGCTCACGCCCCGTGGGATCGCTCAGCGATGGCGCTCAGCAGCAGGGCGTTGAGTTTCTGCTCGATCGGTGCGGGGGTGCCCGTGCCGACCGGCGCGCCGTCGAGGGTCGTTACGCTCGTGACCATCGTGAGCGTGCCCAGCAGCATGATCTCTCGCGCGCGGCCCAGCTCGCGGTCGAGCAGCGTGCGCTCGCGCAGGTCGAGGCCGTGGGCCCGCGCCGCGGCGATCAGAATGTCGCGCGTCACGCCCGCGAGGATCGGCGCCGATTCCAACGCGGGCGTCACGATCTCGCCCGATTCGAGCACCGCGAGCAGGTTGCTGCTGGTCGCTTCGGCCACTCTCGCAGGGGCGCGGCTCGGCTCGCCTTCGGGCTCGGGATGGCGGATGAGGATCGCGTCGTCCCCGCCCTGTTCGTGCGCCTCGATCGCGCCCACGACCGACCCGACCAGGCCGATTGACTTGACCAGCCCGCGGAGCCAGCGCGTGTCGCGCACCCGGCAGGCGGACTTGGTCGGCACGATCGCGCACTGTTCGAGGCTCGGCGCGGGCACGGCATAGCCAAAGAGCGTCGGCGTGACGGGCCCGGTCAGGAGCCTCGCGCGCACGGGCTGGCCCGGCGCGGGCACGCCGCGGGTCACTTGCCAGTAGATGAACGCGTCGCGGAGGCGGTTAGCTTCGAGCAGCTCGCGCGTGCGCTCGACCATCAGCCCGGCGTCAAAGTCGATCCGCAGCTCGCGCAGGCCCGCCGCGAGCCTTCGCACGTGCAGGGGCATGCCTACGACGTGCCCCGAGAACGCACGCAAACCCTCGTACACGCCGTCGGCAAAGAGAAAGCCCCGGTCGAACGGGTCGATCCGGGCCTGGTCCCGCGGCAGGAGGCGATGGTTCAAGGAAACGATCACGCGTCAGTGCGCGTATCGGCCCGGCGCGGGTGCGGGCTTGAGCGGGTAGGCTTCGCCCATGCGCCCACAGTCCAAGGGCAAGTTGACAGGCAAGTCGATCGGCCTCTGGGCGGCGTGGGGCTTCGTGATGGTCGTCTCGGCCGGGCCCGTGCTGCTGGCGGTCGCATGGGCGCTTGCCGACGGCGTGTCGGGCCTCTCCGGGCCCGCGGCGACGGGCATCCGCAGCATCATCACGCCGCTTTCGCCCGCGACGTTCAGGCTCGTGCTGGAAACCTTCGCCTGGACGCTGGGCATGGGGCTGGCCTCGACGCTGCTCGCGTGGGCGCCCGCGTGGTGGCTCGCGCGCTCGGGCCGGCTGGTGTGGGTCGTCGCGCCGATGCTCATGCCGGCGTATGTCGCGTACACGGGGTGGGGTCAGGCGCGGGCGCCCGGGTCGTGGCTGGGAGATGCGATCGAGCGTGCCGCGGCGTCGGGGGCAGAGTCGCTGCCCGTGCTCGTCGGGCGCGCGCTCGCGGCGGGGGGCCTCGTGCTCTGGGTCTGGCCCGTCGCGGCGGTGGTGCTCGCGGCGTGGATCGGGCGCATCGATCGCGCGGTGCTCGAACAGCTCGCGCTCGACGCCCCGGCGGGGCTGCGCGGGCGGTTGCGGGCGTGTGCGACGCGCGTGAGGCTGGCCGGGCCGGGGGTGCTGGCGGCGTGCGCGTGCGCGGCGCTGGTGCTGATGGGCAGCGCCGTGCCGTTGCATCTGGCGCGCGTGCCGACGTATTCGATCACGCTCTGGCTCGCGCTCGATCAGGCGCCCAGCGGCAGCGCGGACCACTGGCGC
>JANRKN010000039.1:0-21246 GCA_033763435.1 Planctomycetota bacterium | reverse complement strand
CCCATTCTAAAGATTTTGCGAGACTTCGCGACCCTTCAGCATCGATTCTGAGGACTTTTTCTTGACATTTGTTCGGGAGCTGTCGGTAGTCTTTCTGAAGGTGGACAAGAACCGAACATCTTCTTGCCCTTGGGCTTAGGTAAAGACCTTATGTCGGGGCTTGACTCGGGCCATCGAGGCGTTGGTCGGCCGGAGCGTCCGTTGAAGCGTCGCGGTTGACGACGTTCTCGGACGTCCGTACGGTTCATCCGAGGCGTGCCCAGAGGGGGTCTGAGCGGCCGTGGATGGGCGGTGGAGAACATACCCGAACTTGGCCTCGGGCGGTTCGGGTTGTGGCGTTTTCGCGGTTGTCCACCGCGGTTTGGGGATTCGTTTGGGACTTTGAGAGGAGTTGTCCGCATGGCATTCACACTTCCTCCACTTCCGTACGACAAGTCGGCGCTCGAGCCGCACGTTGATGCCGCGACGATGGAGATCCATCACGGCAAGCACCACAACGCGTACGTGACCAACGGGAACAAGGCGCTGGAAGGCCATCCCTTCGCGAATCTCGACCCGATCGAGGTCATCAAGCGGCTGAACGAGGTCCCCGAGGACAAGCGCGGCCCGGTCCGCAACAACGTCGGCGGGCACGTGAACCACTCCATGTTCTGGTCGCTCATGGCTCCCCCCGGAAAGGGTGGAGGCGGTGCGCCGACGGGGGCGCTGGGCGAGGCGATCGCGAAGGCGTTCGGGTCGTTCGATGCGTTCAAGGAGAAGTTTGCCGCCGCGGCCGCTGGGCGGTTCGGGTCGGGCTGGGCGTGGCTGTGCGTGATGCCCGACAAGACCCTCGCGATCTGCTCGACCCCGAACCAGGACAGCCCGTTCATGGGCAAGGCGCTCGCCGGTTGCGACGGGACGCCGATCCTGGGCTTGGATGTCTGGGAGCACGCGTACTACTTGAAGTACCAGAACCGCCGGCCGGACTACGTCGCGGCGTGGTGGAACGTGGTGAACTGGTCGCAGGTCGCGGCCCACTATGCCAAGGCGCTGGGCTGAACTGCGCGGACAGATGATCGCCTCCGAAGGCCGGGTTGATGCCCGGCCTTTTTCGTTCTTGGCGCCGATCACGCGGGTGTGGACGGTGGAAGGTCGGGTTGGCGGTCACTATCCTCGCACTCCCCGCGCGGCCATGGAGCCGATCGGGGTGTGTGAGGGTGCGGGCAGAAGAGGCGGAGCGCGCGTGGCTGAGATCATCAATCCGTACGTGCTGTACGCGATGTTGGCGCTGGGGGCGGTGGGCGTAGCGATCGCGCTGCCCCGCCGCGGCGTGTCGTGGCAGGTGCTGGGGGCGATCCTCGGCGCAACGGCCATCGGCGCGATCCTGCTGTCGCTGGCGCTGAAGACGCCGGGGCAGATCCCCAACCTCTACTTCTACGTCTTCGCGCTGGTCGCGGTGGGGGGCGCGCTGCGAGTGATCACCCACCCCAAGCCGGTCTACTCGGCGCTCTACTTCATCCTCACCGTCATCGCGACGGCGGGACTGTTCCTGATCCTCTCGGCCGAGTTCATGGCCTTCGCGCTGATCATCGTCTACGCGGGCGCGATTCTGATCACGTACCTGTTCGTCATCATGCTCGCGACTCAGGCGCCGACGGAAGACGACGCCGAGGTGCTGACTGAGTACGACACGACCGCGCGCGAGCCGATCGTCGCGACGCTCTCGGGCTTTGTGCTGATCGCGGCGCTGACGACGCTGATGTTCCGGGGCGTCCCGAGCCTTGAGAGGCCCGCGCCGGTGACGCAGCAGCTTGTTGAGCGCATGCCGGGCAAGGTCGAGCGGTTCCTGAGGAACGAGAAGCTGCTGCAGCCGGGCGAGAAGGTTGCGGTGGTGGACGGCGTGCCGCAGATCAGCGCGACGACGCAGCAGATCACGCTGGTGGGCGAAGGCGGCGCGACGCGGACGATCGCGTGGCCCGAGGGCCTGGCGTTGGACAACCCCGAGCGGATCGGTTGGAGCCTGCTCGCGGACCATCCGGGCACGATTGAGATTGCGGGTGTGATCCTTCTGATGGCGATGCTGGGCGCGGTGGTGCTGAGCCGCAAGCAGGTGCAGCTGGATGAGGACGCCAAGGCGCGGATGGCCGCGGGGCTTCAGAAGTCGGACAAGCTCTCGACCGAGGAGGTGTCGGCGTGAGTGGTGCGATGATGCTGGCGCAGGCGGGTTTCCCGGCCGAGATGGGCGGGGTGACGCTGGCGCACTATCTGCTGGTGTCGGTGCTGATGTTCGCGATCGGCCTGATCGGATTTCTGACGCGTCGGAACCTGATCGTGATGTTCCTGTGCACGGAGCTGATGTTCCAGGCCGCGGGCATCGCGCTGGTGGCGTTCAGTCGGTTCCACCTGAACATGACGGGTCAGACGTTTGTGATCTTCGTGCTGACGGTCGCGGCGGCCGAGGCGGCGATGGCGCTGGCGCTCGTGGTGCTGCTGTTCCGCCGGCGCGAGAGCCTCGACGCGGACGAGTGGCAGGAGATGAAGGGCTGATTCGGCGCGGGTGTGTGGGGGTGGGGTGCCGGGGCGGATCGGGTGGGGTGGTTTGGTCGCGGGGTGGATGGGTCTTTGAGCAGACGGGAGCGACGGTGCTGGGCATGAGACTTTCAAGCATCATGACGCGGGGCACGGTGGGCGTGCTGTCGGGGCTTGGCGCGCTCGCGGCGCTGGGTTCCCCAGCTCTGGCCTCGGACGGCGCGGCGCACGCTTCGTCCAAGGCGCCCCTGACGGCCGAGCAGGTGCAGGCGGTCCTCAGCTCGGTCGCCGGGTCGGCGGGCCAGCACGCGACGCCGGGCGCGTCGATGCTGCCGATGCTGATCCCCGCGCTGCCGCTGATCGGCTTTGCGCTCTGCGGCCTGTGCGCGGTCCTGAAGATCCGCAACATCCTGCCCGCGATTCTCACGCTCGGCGTGCTCGCCGCGTCGTTCGGGATCACGCTGTTCGCGTTCCTGAACCACGACGCGGGCGCCGCGACGGTGCTCACGGGCTTCCGTTGGTTTGACGTGGCGTGGGGCTCGGGGCTGGGTCAGTCGCTGGTCGCGAACTTCGGACTGTACATCGACGGGCTCACGCTGCTGTGGATGCTGTTCGTCACAGGGCTTGCGACGGTGATCGCGCTGTACTCGATGGAGTACATGGTGCACGACGTGGGGCTGGGGTACTGCCGGTACTTTGCGGCGTTCAACCTGTTCGTGTTCAGCATGACCTGCCTGGTGATGGGCGACAACATGCTCGTCACGTTCCTGGGCTGGGAAGGCGTGGGTTTGTGCTCGTACCTGCTGATCGGGTACTACTACAAGCGCCCGGCGGCCGTGGCGGCCGCGAAGAAGGCGTTCATCGTCAACCGCATCGGCGACTTGGGCCTGGTGCTGGGCGTGATGTCGACGTTCGTGGTCTTCGGCACCGTCGAGTACAAGGCGCTGTTTGAGATGATCCGCGCGGGCGTCGATGCCTCGGGCCAGCCGCTGGCTGAGTCGTGGGCGGTGAAGGTGATCCCGATCCTGTTCGCGCTGGGTGCGTTCGGCAAGAGCGCGCAGCTGTTCTTCTACGTCTGGCTCCCGGACGCGATGGAAGGCCCCACGCCCGTCAGCGCGCTGATTCACGCGGCGACGATGGTGACCGCGGGCGTGTTCCTGATCGCGCGGCTGTATCCGCTCTTCACGGCCGACCCGCACATGATCGCGCTGACGTTCGTCGCGTGGGCGGGAGCGATCACGGCCTTCTGGGCCGCGTCGATCGAGATGGCGATCTTCGACATCAAGCGCGTGATGGGTTATTCGACCATCTCGCAGCTGGGGTACATGTTCGCGGGCCTGGGCGTGCTGACGCCCACGGGCGCGGCGTTCCACACCTTCACGCACGCGTTCTTCAAGGCGACGCTGTTTCTGGGCGTCGGCGCGGTCATGCACGGGTTCGGCGGGCAGCTCGACTTGCGGCGGCTCTCGGGCGTGATGAAGATGCGCGGGTTCGGGCTGGTGGGCATCGCGATGCTGATCGGCACGCTGAACCTGTCGGGCGTGCCGGGGATGGCGGGGTACTTCTCGAAGGACATGATCCTGGCGCAGGCGTTCACGACGCCGGCCTCGACGATCGCGGGTGCGAACCTGATCGGCTGGCTGCTGCTGATCACGGCGGGCATGACGGCGTACTACTCGTTCCGCACGTACTTCCGCGTGTACATGGGCCCCAAGCAGTTCGTGCCGGGCGATGATGCCGAGCTGCTCGACCTGGGCCGGCATCCCAAGGGCACCAGCCTCGACGAGTGGCACAAGCAGCACGGGCATGGCCACGGCGGCGGGCATGGGCACGATCACGGTCATGGGCATGGTCAGGGGCACGGCTCGGACCACAAGGCCTCGGCCCGCGTCGACTTTGATCCGAGCACCGAAGAGTTCGATCCGCACCCGCCGGGCCTGGCGATGAAGCTGGCGATGGGCGTGTGCATGCTCCTGTCGCTCGCGGCGGCGGGGCTCTACTTCATGAAGCACCTTCCCCACGGCGCGCACGGCGGCTGGGTCTCGAGCATGGTGCACGACTCGACCGCGGCGTTCAGCTCGCCCAGCGAGGGCTTCAACTTCCTGGGCATCACCAACCACAGCGCGATGTACGTGATCAGCGCGGTGGTGGGCCTGATCGGCATCGTGATCGCGTTCGTGCTGCACCTGATGGGCCGCAAGGAAGCCGCGACCGCCAATGCCGACAAGCTGCTGAAGATCGGGCTCTTCCGCGTGCTGCACCGCGGCGCGAACCACAAGTGGTACGTCGACGAGATCTACGACTTCCTGATCCGCAAGCCGTTGCTGGTGGTCTCGCACCTGATGCACATCCTGGACAAGCTGGTGGTCGACGGGCTGGTGAACGCGGCGGGGTATCTGCCGCGGGCGCTGGGCGCGGCGGTGCGGCCCACGCAGAGCGGCGTGCTCCACGGCTACGCGGTGGGCATGGCCGGCGGCATCGCCGTGCTCGTGCTCATCGTGCTGCTCGTCGCGCGCTGATGTGCGGTCGGTGAGGAGGGTGGGAAAGGTGGCGGTTTGGGGGTTGGTGGTTGTGGTGGTGGGGGCGGCGTTGGAGGATTGGACTTGAGCCTTCTGCATGTGCTGACATTCGCGCCCGTGGTGCTGGGCCTGCTGATCGCGGCGATGGGGCGCGGACGCGCCTTTACCGTCGCGCTCATCGGCTCGCTCGTGCACCTCGCGCTCACGGCGTACACCCTCTGGTCGTTTGACTGGAGCAAGCCCGGCGCCATGCAGCTCGAGGGCGGGCTGCCCTGGATTCAGGCGCTGGGCATCACGCTCAACGTCGGCGTCGACTCGGTCGCGATGCTGCTGATCGCCCTCACCTCGCTGCTGGGTCCGATCTGTGTTCTGGCCAGCAAGACCGCGATCGTCGACCGTCAGCGGACGTTCTACGCCTGGCTCACGGTGCTTTCGGGCGCGATGGTCGGCGTGTTTGCCGCACGCGACATCATCTTCTTCTACATCTGCTTCGAGTTCACGCTGATCCCGATGTTCTTCCTGATCCACCTCTTCGGGTCGATCAACCGCACCTATGCGGCGATCAAGTTCTTCCTGTACACCTTCACGGGTTCGATCATCACCCTCGCGGGCCTTGTGTACGTCGCGTACCAGCACACGCTGACGAGCGGCTCGTGGACGTTCGACATCGCGGCGCTCGAGATGACCGCCCGCAGCCTGCCCGCGACGAGCCAGGCGTGGGTGCTGCTCGCGCTGATGCTCGGCTTTGCCGTCAAGGTCCCGCTCTTCCCGTTCCACACCTGGCTGCCCCTGGCGCACACCGAAGCGCCGACGGCGGGCTCGGTGATCCTTGCGGGCGTGCTGCTGAAGCTGGGCACGTACGGGCTGTACCGGTTCGCGCTGCCCTTCACGCCCGCGGCGGTGCTGGAGTTTGCGCCGCTGATCGCGGGCGTCTGCGTCGTGGGCATCATCTACGGCGGGCTCATCTGCTGGGTGCAGACCGACGTCAAGAAGCTCGTCGCCTACTCCTCGGTCGCGCACCTTGGCTTCTGCGTGCTGGGCCTGATCGCCCTCAACCAGACCGGCGTCACCGGGTCGATCCTCTACATGATCAACCACGGCCTCTCGACGGGCGCGCTGTTCCTGCTCATCGGCTTCATGTATGAGCGCTACCACACGCGCTCGATGCGTGAGGTCGGGGGCCTGGCCGCGAAGATGCCGATCTGGGCGACGTTCATGGTCTTCTTCACGATGGCCTCGGTGGGGCTGCCCGGGTTGAACGGGTTCATCTCGGAGTTCCTGTGCCTGATGGGCGCGTTCCAGGCCTCGAGCGCGTGGGGCTCGGCGGGGCTCGCCGAGGGCGCCAAGGGCGCGTGGGGCTCGACGGGCCTGATCGCGGGCGCGACGCCCGGCCAGATGGGCCCGTGGCTCGCGGCGATTGCGGGCACCGGCATGATCATCGCGGCGATCTACCTGCTGTACATGCTGGGCAAGGTCGTCTTCGGTCCGCTGAAGGAGCCCGCGGGGCATGACGCCCATCATGCGGGCGGCCACCACGACGACAAGGCGCACGGCGAACATCACGGCGCGCTGCCGGCCGACCTGACCGCGCGGGAGATCACCGCGCTGGTCCCGCTCGCGGTGCTCTGCATCGCGCTGGGCGTGTATCCCAAGCCGGTGACCGACGCGCTCCGCGAGCCGGTGGCGCAGACCGTCAAGGCGGTGCAGGACGCCCGGCCGCTCGTGCCGCGGACCGCGCCCGCGAAGACGACCGAGACCGCGACCGGCGGTGCGAGTCAGAATCAGATCAGCGTGACGGAGGCCGCCCGATGACCGATCGTTTGGCGTTTCTTTGGCCCGAGATCGCGCTGTTCATCGCGACCTGCGTGGTGATGGTGCTGGGTCTTTCGCCCGCCCGCGCGGTGCGGAAGCTGTGCAACCTCGTGGCGATCGTGGGCCTCGCGGCCGCGGGGGTGCTCGCGGCGACGACGACGCCTCTGCCCGGCGTGACCGACCCTTCGACCGGCGGGCAGACTTATCTGCCCGGCATGGTGCCGTTCGTCAAGGTGATGATCGCGGGCGTGGGCCTGATGCTCGCGCTGGTCGTCGCGGGCAGCGTCGACCGCGCCGAAGAGAAGCTCATCGCCTCAGGGCGCTCGCGCTTTGATGCGCTCCGCAGCAACCGGGCCGAGTTCTATGCGTTCTTCCTGTTCTCGCTGACGGGCCTGATGCTCTGCGCCTCGGCCGACGACCTGATCTGGCTGTTCCTCGCGCTCGAGCTCACGAGCCTCCCGACGTACATCATGGTCGTGATGTCGGGCGCCGCGGGCGGCACCAAGGGCAAGAGCCAGGAGGCGGGCGTCAAGTACTTCTTCCTGGGCGCGCTCGGCGCGGCCGTCTTCCTCTACGGCTTCGCGCTCATCTACGGCGGCACCGGCTCCACCAACTTCAACGCCATCCATCAGCACTTCACCACCCAGGGCATCAACGGCATCGCGCTCGCGGGCCTGGTGCTCGCGGTGCTGGGCTTGGCGTTCAAGATCGCCGCGGTCCCGATGCACTTCTACACCGCCGACGTGTACGAGGGTGCCTCGGCCCAGGTCTCGGCGTTCCTCGCGTTCGTGCCCAAGACCGCCGGCTTCGTCGGTCTGCTGCTGCTGGCGGGCATGGTCGGCTGGGCGTACGGGCCCGGCAGCTCGCCCGCGGGCGCGCTGGGCACGGGCGTCGTCAAGCCCGTCGCGGGCGGCTCGGCACTGCCCGAAACGCTCCGGCTCACGCTGTGGGTGGTCGCGGCGCTCACGATGACCGTCGGCAACGTGCTTGCGATCTATCAGACCTCCGTCAAGCGCATGCTCGCGTACTCCTCGATCGCGCACTCGGGCTACATGCTCGTCGGCGTGATCGTCGGCCCGGGCAACGACCCGGCGAGCTTTGCCAAGAACGGCGTCTCGGCCGTGCTGTTCTACCTGCTGGCCTACGGCGTCATGAACCTCGGCGCGTTCGCCGTCGTCGCCTCGCTCGAGCGCGACCGCAAGGACAGCGCCGAGCCGGGCGAGGTCGAGACCGTCGATGGCCTCAAGGGCCTCTGCAAGACGCACCCCGCGCTCGGCTGGACGATGGTCATCTGCTCGCTGGGCCTGCTGGGCTTCCCGCCGCTGCTGGGCTTCTGGGGCAAGTTCCCGCTCTTTACCAGCGCCATCAGCGCGGGCGAGATCACGCTCGTGATCGTGCTGGGCCTCAACTCGGCCATCAGCGCGTACTACTACCTGCGGCTGGTGTGGGCCTGCTTCGTCGAGGCGCCCACCGAAGACTCGCGTCAGGCCCGCGGCACGGAGTTCCCGAGCCGCGCGTTCGCGGGGCTGCTGTCGGCCGGCGGTGTCGTCGCGCTCTCGTTCGTCGCGTCGATGCTCATGGATCAGTCGCGCCAAGCTGGCCTGTACAGCAAGCCCAAGGCCCAGGCGGAAGCCGCGCCTCAGAACGCCCCCGAGACGCCCGGCACGCAGGTCTCTCGGGCCGAGTGACGCCTCTCACTCATTCCTGAAAACACCACGCCCCAGGCGCCTTCGCCCGGGGCGTGTTTGTTTCTGGAGTACGCCGATCCGATCAGGCGGGCTTGTTCGGCGCGGGCTTGTCGCCCGATGCGACCGGCGGCGGCGGGAGCTTCTTCATCATCGAGAGCTGGATCGCCAGCCCCACGCCCGCGGTGATCAGCCAGAGCCCGAGCCAGCGCATCGGCGTGTGCTGCAAATAGCTCGCAAAGGGCAGGTCGTACTCGCGACTGGTCCAGGTGAGGCTGACGAGCGCGATCGCTGAACCGAGCAGCGCGGAGAGAATCGCGGCCGTCTTCTTGGGCTTGACGAGCCCCGCGAGCAGACCGATGAGCCCGCCCAGCACGCCGCCGCCCGAGATGATGAGCTGATCACGCGGCGCCAGCGCGTCGAACTTGGCCTTGAGGTCCGCGCCGATTGCCGACGCACGCTCGCGTGCGGTCGCGGCAAACTCCGCGATCGCGTCCGCGGCCTTCTGGGCTTCGGGGCTTGAGAGCACCTTCGACACTCCCTCGCCCGGGGGCGCGGTCTGCTCGGCCTGCCATGCGGCGAGCCAGAGCGCGGCCTGCCGTTCGGACGCCGCGGGAGATCCGGGCGAGGCGGACTCACTCGGAGTTGCGGGAGGAGTGGGAGCGGTGAACGAGTCGATGAGCGAGGGGAGGTTGCCCGAGGAGTGGTGGACGTACGCCGCGGCGCCCAGCAGGCCGACGGTCGCGAAGACGATGCCGCCCGCGAAGGCCATCGCGAAGCGATAGAGGACGAAGCCCGCGAGCAGTCCGAAGACGCCGCCGATCGCGAGCGCGGCCCAGGCGCTGGGCGCGCCGAGGACCTGCTCGGGGAGCATCGGGTGGATGATCGTGCCGATGGTCATCGCGCCGCCGACGAGGCCCGCGAGCGCGAAGATCGGCTTGATGAGCTTGTGCCCGAAGAGCCAGAGCAGGAGCCCGGCCAGCAGCGAGCCCCATGCGATGGTGTGGGCCGCGACGGTCATATCGCCCAAGCCCGCGACGCCCGTCGAGATGCGCTGGAGCAGCGCCGAGGGATCGGGGATCGCGTTGAGGCTGAGTGTGGACAGGCTTGCGTGCATGCGGGCCTTGGGCAAAGGTGGAAAGGACTTCGATGCTCCTCAGGATACTTCGGACCGGCGGGGCGCTGATTGCGGTCCGGATCGCCGATTGCCCGACCGATCGCGCGATTCCTGCGCGTGCCCGGGGGCAGAACCGCTCACGGACCTCTCTAGGATGGTCGATGTTCGGGGGGAATTCAGGCAGGGAGTCGGCATGGCGAAGCGCGCGAAAACCTCGAAGGCCCCCAACGGCAAGTCCAGCGGCAAGTCCGGGGGCCCGAAGAAGCCCGCCCGGGCCGTCAAGGGCGTGAAGGTCGAGACGGGCCCGAGCCCGAGCGCGGGGCAGCTCCGCGCGGGGATTGACCTGGCGCAGATCCGCGCGCGGATCAACGACATTGACAAGAAGCTCGTGAAGATTCTCAACGAGCGTGCGAGCCTGGTGGTGGAGGTGGGCAAGTACAAGCGCGCCGCGGGGCTCCCTGTGTATGCGCCGCACCGCGAGGCCGAGGTGCTCGATCGGGCGATCCAGTCGAACACGGGCCCGCTGCCCGATCGGTCGCTGGAGGCGATCTATCGTGAGCTGATGTCGGGCAGTTTCACGCTTCAGCAGCCGCTGCGGGTCGGGTACCTGGGCCCGCCCGGGAGCTACTCGCACCTCGCGGCCGTGAAGCAGTTCGGCAAGAGCGTGGAGTTCGAAGACCTGCACGAGATCGCGGGCGTCTTCACCGAGGTGCAGCGCGGGCACGTGAACTACGGGCTCGTGCCGATCGAGAACTCGACGCACGGCGGCGTGGCCGAGACGCTCGACAGCTTCTTGAATCTCCGCGGCGAAGTCACGATCTGCGCCGAGGTGCAGCTCGAGGTGCATCACGCACTCCTGGCCAACTGCTCACCCAAGCAGATCCGCCGGATCCACTCCAAGCCCGAGGTGTTCAGCCAGTGCCGGAACTGGCTCGCGACGCAGTTCCCGGGCGCGGAGCTCGTGCCCGCCGCCTCTTCGAGCCGCGCGGCCAAGACGGCGTTTGAAGAGCATCAGACCGCGATGTCGATCGGCGCCGAGCCGGGCAGCGCGGCGATCGGGTCGGAGCTCGCCGGGCAGATCTACGGCCTCAAGGTCCTCTTCGAGCGCATCGAAGACAACCCCAACAACCTCACGCGCTTCTTCGTGATCGGGCGCCAGAAGGTCGACGCCTCGGGCGACGACAAGACCTCGATCATGTTCAACACGCAGGACAAGCCCGGCGCGCTGGTGCACGTGCTGCAGGTCTTCGAACGTGCGGGGATCAACCTCTCGCACATCGACAAGCGCCCGAGCGGGCGCACCAACTGGACCTACACGTTCTTCATCGACGCGCAGGGCCATGTCTCGAGCCCCTCGATGGCCGCGGCGATCGAAGAGGCCCGCACGCACTGCCAGGAGCTGGTCGTGATGGGCTCGTACCCGCGCAGCAAGCGGATCCTGTGATCAGGTCAAGGCCGGGCGCCCATCAAACGGCGTGCAACGCACCTAGGCTCCGGTCATGATCGCGTACTTCTCGATGGAGATCGGCGTCGACCCGCGCGTCCCGAGCTACTCGGGGGGCTTGGGCATGCTCGCGGGCGATTCGGTCCGCGCTGCGGCGGACATGGGCCTGCCCTTCGTCGCCGTCACGCTGCTGCACCGCGCGGGCTATTTCCAGCAGCGCCTGGACGACACGGGCTGGCAGCAGGAGAGCGCGGTCGCGTGGAATCCTGCGGACAAGCTCGAAGAGCTGCCCGCGCGCGCCGTGGTCGAGATCTGCGGCCGGCCCGTCGTGCTCCGCGCATGGAAGTACGAAGTCACCGGCGGCACGCACGGCGAAGAGATCCCCGTCTTCTTCCTTGATGCCGACCTGCCCGAGAACACGCCCGAGGACCGCGCGCTCACGGGCCAGCTCTATGGCGGCGATTGGTCGTATCGCCTGCGCCAGGAAGCGATCCTCGGGATCGGCGGCGTGCGGATGCTCGACGCGCTCACGCCCTATCTCAAGCTTGCGCCCGTCACGCGCTATCACATGAACGAGGGGCACGCCTCGCTGCTGGTCGCGGAGATCCTTCGCCGGAGGCTGGTGGAGACGGGCCGAACGCCCGGGCCCGACGTCATCCGCGCCGACGACATTGAGTTCGTCCGCAGCAAGTGTGTGTTCACGACGCACACGCCGATCCCCGCCGGTCACGACCGCTTCGGGATGGACACGGTGCGTGAGGTGCTGGGCCCGGGCACGGTGCTCGAGCGCGCGGACCTGTTCCAGCACGAGGGCCTGTACAACACGACGTATGCCGCGCTGAACCTCTCGCGGTACGTCAACGGCGTCGCGAAGACCCACGGCGAGGTCTCGCGGCGGATGTTCCCCAACTACGACGTGGACTCGATCACCAACGGCGTGCACCTGTCGACGTGGGTCAGCGCGCCGATGGCCGAACTGCTCGATGCGCGAGTCCCCGGCTGGCGGACCGACAACGCCTCGCTGCGCTCGGTGCTGGGCATCCCCACGCGCGACCTGCGCCAGGCGCACGACCAGGCCAAGCGCGCGCTGATCGAGTTCGTCAACGCGCAGGCCGGGGGCCAGACCGGGGGGCAGACAGCCGCGGGCTTCAGCGAGAGCGCGTTCACGATCGGCTTTGCCCGCCGGGCGACGGGCTACAAGCGCCCGGACCTCCTGCTCGCGGATCCGGATCGTCTCGCGCGCATCTCGCGCGACGCGGGCCCGCTGCAGGTGATCTATGCCGGTAAGGCCCACCCCAAGGACCATCACGGGAAGGAGATCATCCAGAAGATCCTGCGGCTGATTCCCACGCTCCGCGATCACGTGAAGCTCGTCTACCTGCCCGAGTACGACTTTGACCTCTGCAAGCGCATGGTCGGGGGCGTGGACCTGTGGCTCAACACGCCCCAGCCGCCGCTCGAAGCCAGCGGCACCAGCGGCATGAAGGCCGCGGCCAACGGCGTGCCCCAGCTCTCGACGCTCGACGGCTGGTGGGTCGAAGGGTGCGTGCCGGGCGTCACGGGCTGGCCGATCGGCGAAGCGACGCTCGACGACGACCCCGGGCGCTGGTCGCGCGATGCTGAGAGCCTGTACACCACGCTCGAGCGCGAGATCCTGCCGACGTTCTATGGGCGTGCCGGCGATGCTGAGGCGTGGGGGCGCGTGATGCGCTCGTGCATCGCGATCAATGCGAGCTTCTTCACCACGCACCGGATGATGCAGCAGTACGTCGTGAAGGCCTACTTCGGCTGATCGGCCTCGGAGGGGCGGATCACGTGCCGGCCCGCGGGCACGTCGCGCAGCGTCGAGGTTGAGCCATCGGGCCAGAAGACCGTCACCTCGGCTGCGCTCTGCGCTTCGCCCAGCCCGACGTGCAGCACCGTGTCGCGCTGCTTGCCCGAATGCCCGCCCGGGCCCATCACCTGCCGCCAGGCGGTGCGAGTTCCCGACGACGCTCCAGCCGACTGGCCCGGGCTGAACTTGACGGAGACGACCGTGCCCAGCCCCGCACGGTTGGCCCCGCGCCCGGGCCCGGCGATCGTGATCGAGAGCGCGTTCGAATCCGCGCCCGCGATCTCGAGCCCGGTCGCTCGGCGCTGGCGTCGGCGTTCGACGGTCTGATTCACGTACAGTCGCAGCTTGGGCGTGCGACCGGAAACCTGGTCCGGCGTGAAGCGGTTGAACCCTTGGCCCACGAGCAGGTCGAGATCGCCGTCGAGGTCGACATCCGCGAGCGAGAGTTGCTGGCCGCCGTCGACGTTGAGACCCGACCAGTTCGTGACGTCGGCAAACCCGCGCGCGTCGGTCTGTTTCCAGACGCGGAGCTGCTGGCGGTCGGGGTATTCGCCGCTGGAGACAAGCACGTCCTGCAGCCCGTCGTTGTTGAGGTCGCCCGCCTCGGCGAACAGATCGCCTTGATTCCAGTTGCGCACGTCGGCATCAGTCGGCGCGCGGTCGAGCGGGTTGGGCGTGATCGCGGCGAAGGGCCCCGCCTCGCCCGAGCGCAGCAGGATCCGTGTGCGGTCACTCGAGGGCCCCGCCCAACCATGGGTGATCTCGGCGAGGACGAGATCGAAAAGCCCGTCGTCGTTGAGGTCGGCGATCGCCGCGTCGAACGTGTTGCCGTGCGAGCGATAGGGCTTCTCGTCCGCGCGATCAAAGCGCGGGTCGGTCTTCGCGCGCTCCTTGAGCCACGCGGGGTATGCGCCCGAGCGGTCGGCATCGCCGTCGACGCCGAGCTCTGCGCCCGCGTCCGCGAACGCGTCGCCGCGCCGGACCCAGAGCCGGTTCGCGCGCCGTCCGTAGTTGAGCTCCAGCAGCGCGACCGGCTCCCGCGGCGCAAGCCTGAACATCGCAACGCCGTACGTCGGGCGCCCCGCCGCGTCGCGCTCTTCGCTGAACGTCTCCGCGTCCTCGGGCAGCGCGACGCGCTCGAACCGCACCGCGCCCGAGGCGTCGCGCCTCTGCACGAGCAGGTCGTTCGTGAACGCCTCCATGCTCTGCCCGTAGCTCGTGTACCAGTTGCCCAGGTAGAGGTCCGCGAGCCCGTCGCCGTTCGCGTCGCCCACGGCAATCGCGCAGGTCGTCGCGGGCTTGGCAGCCTCGATCACCTGCGCGGGCCCGAAGCGCCCTTCGCCCAGCCCCTTGAACCACGCCGTACGCGAGGGCTCGACCGGCGGATTCGCGGCGGGCTTGCCGGGCTCGAGGTTCCGCGCGAGCATCGCGTCGGCGAGCCCATCGTCGTCAAGGTCGGCAAACACGATCACGTCCGCGCTCGCGGGTGCGGGCAGCCCCGTGTCGGCAACTTCGACGAGCTGCGCACCCGCGCCGTCCTTGCCCGGCACGTTGAGAAAGATCCCCGGGCGTTCGCCCTGCGCACGGTCGCGCACGACGACATCGGGTCGACCATCGCCGTTGAGATCGACGAAGCACGCCCGCGCGGCGTTGATTGCGCCCAGCCCGAGCCGCTCCGACGCTTCCTCGAACGCGATCGCCTGCGCGTGCGCCAGGCCCGTCGCCAGACCTGTCACGCCGACCAAAGCACACACCGCCGCTCGCACACCCACCTCCGGCGCCCTCACGGCGTGCCGTCCATCTTCGGGCGGATGCGGTCGCCCGCGCGCGCCAGGCGCGCCTCGTGGATCGAACGCAGCAACTGCTCGTGCTGCTCGCGCGCCTGCTGGATTGCGGAGCCCAGCCACTGCGCGAGCTGCTCGGCATAGCCCTTCATCTGCTGCATCTGGGCCGAGACCTGCGCCGTGACCTGCTGTGCGGCCTGGGCCTGCGCCTGCTGCACGAGCTGCTGTGCGACCTGCGCCGCGAGCTTCTGACCCGCCGGGCCCGTCACGCGCGACTCCATGTCCGCGGCGGCGCGGGCCTTGACCTCGGCGAGGGCGGACTCAGCGATCGCGGGCCCGGCCTGCGCGACCAGCGCCTCCTGCGCCGCGCGAACCACGTCCGCCGCGAGCGTCTCGGGCGCGAGCTGCGCCCGGGCCTCGTCCCTCGCGGCCTCCGCGGCCATGATCGCGTGCTGGATCGACTGGCGCATCGCCTCCGTGCGCTCGGTCAGCGTCGCAAGCTCGGCGTGCAGCAGGTCGATGTGGTGCGCCGCGCCATCGACGACCTGCGCCAGCCCCGTGCGCGACGCATCGGCCTGCTCGATGCCCGCGGCCGTCTGCCTCAGCGCCGCGATCGCCTCGTCGCGCGCCCGCTCCAGCGAGCCAATGACCTGCTTCCACTGTCCGAGCGCAGAACCATCGCGCGTGAGCGTCTCGACCGCACGCAGCATCTCGGGCAAGCGCGCCGCCGCGGCCTGTGCCTGTTCGAGCGTCCGCGCCGTCTGCCCCGCGCCCGCCAGACGAACCTCAAGATCGCGGATCACGCCCGACGCGAGCTCCTGCATCGGCTCGAGCCGTTCTTCCAGGCCCTTGAGCAGCAGCGCCGCGCGCTGTTCCGCGGCCGCGAGACGCTCTTCGAGCGCGCGCTCGGCCCGGTCCATCCGAGAGGCGATCTCATCCAGCGCCGACGCGGTCCGCTCATGCGCCAGGCGCGAGCGTTCCTCGGCCTGCTCGGTCTGCCGGGCGACCTGCTCGAGCCGCTCCCGCAGCTCCGCCGACGCGCGTCGATGCCGGTCCTCGGCCTGCACAAGCCGCGTGTGCGCCTCGTCTTCCATCGTCCGCAGACGCGTCGCGGTCTCGGCTTCCACCTGCGCCGCTCGGGCGACGACGCGGTCGATCAGCTCGCCCGCGCGCTTCTCGGCCTCGGCCAGCCTCGAGCGGATCACGCCCTCGAGCACTTCCTGCGCCCGGCCCATGAGCTTGGCGTCGTCGGTCGCGAGGTCCAGGAACTGCTGGGCGCGCGTCACGCGGTCCTGCAGCGCGGGCATGAGCTTGGCCGCGGCTTCGACCTTTGCGCGCAGTTCGGCGGTCATCGCCGCGATCTCGGCCTTGAGCTGCCCGGCCGAGCCGGCGCCCGCGCGGATCGATTCGCCCGTGTCCGCCGCCTCGCGCAGAAGATCGCGCAGTGTCGAGGCAAACTCGGTGAACGCACGCTGATCGAGCACGCGAGGCGTCAGGAACATCCGATCCAACGCGTCGAGTGAGCTGTCGAGTGGGCCGTTCGGCGTGCCCGTGGGCCCCGCGACGGTCTGGAACGCGCCGACCGTCACCGCGGGCTTAGGTTCGGCGATGACCGCGCTGGGCCTCGCCGCAGGCATGGATGTGGGTTTCGGCGCGGACGTGCCCGGGCGTGCGGCGCCGGGGGTGCTGGCGCTGGTCGTGGGCTGAGTTGGTCCCGGCTTCTTACCCGGCATCCTGCCTCCGGAGGTCTCGAGGCCTCATTATTCCAGATCCGGGCCCGCCTTGCCGACGACCTACCCTCCCGCGTGCCCAATCGCCCATCATTTCCACAACGCCCGCGCGGTCCGCGGCGTGAGCGTACCAACCAGAACCCTCGCAGCCGTGCCGCCCGCGCTCGCCGCCCGGGCGACGCCCGGCCCGACTCGGCCCCCCGCCTGCGACTGAAGCTCGATGACGACGCGCCCAGCGGCAACGTCCGCCTCCAGCGCCTGATGGCCGATGCCGGCGTCGCCGCTCGCCGGGTGTGCGAAACGATGATCGAGGACGGCCGGGTCGAGGTCAACGGCGCGATCGTCGCCCGCCTGCCCGTCTTCGTCGACCCTGAGACCGACCGCGTCACCGTCGACGGGCGCGACCTGCGCAAGCCCGAGCGCCGCGTGTACATCATGCTGCACAAGCCGCGCCGGACCCTCAGCTCAACCGCCGATCAGGACGGCTTCGACCGCGCGACGATCATGGAGCTCGTCAAGCACCCCTCCAACCCGCGGCTGTTCCCCGTCGGGCGGCTGGACTGGGAGACCTCGGGCCTCGTGCTGCTGACGAACGACGGCGAGCTGGCCAATCAGCTCATGCACCCCCGGTACCAGGTGCCCAAGCGCTATCGCGTGACGGTGCGCGGAACGATCTCGGAGCTGCGTGCGCTGCGTCTGGAAAAGGACATCGCGAAGATCGCTCGCCGCGCCGCGAAGGAGGCCGCGCAGGAAGCCGGCGTCATCGGCCCGCAGGCCCGCGCGCGCCCGAACTCGGGGCGGGTGTCGCTGAACGTGCTCGGGAGCGATTCCGAAAAAACGGTCATGGAGATCACGACGCGCGAGGGCAAGGTCGAGGCCTTCCGCGATGCGCTGGCGATCCTGGGCCATCCGATCAAGAAGATCGAGCGCGTTGCCATCGGCCCGCTGGAGCTCAAGGGGCTGGCGCTCGGGCATTGGCGCGAGCTGGAGCGGCACGAGCTGCGCATGCTCATCAACGACCCGAACGACCGTCGGGGCGAGGCGCAGCGACGGAAGGACCGCGCCGCCCGCGTCGCCGCGAGGCTCGAGCGCGAGCGTGAGGCGGCCAAGAGCGTCCCGGACTTCATGCGCCGGACCGACCGCATCGCCCGAGCCGAGCAGATCCGCGAGCTCCGCGCCGAGCGCAAGCGCCGATTCGAAGAGCGCGGCACGCCGATAGAGGGCGAGATCAGCATCTCGAGCGAGCCCGCGCAGCCGGCAGGCCAAGCGCCCGCGCCGAGAACCGATCGGCCCGCCCAGCCCAGCGCCCAGCCGACTGCCAAGCCCGAGCGTCCCGCGCGGAGCAAGCCCAAGCGTCCGCCCGAGATCCGCGCGCCCAAGCCGGGCGAAGCGCGCCCCACGGCGCCGCGGGTTCAGTCACCGCTGATCCGCCGGGCCAAGCGCTTCCAAGACGACGAGCAGTAAGCCTCCCGCAGGATGCCGACGATGCCCGACGCGCCGACCACGCCTCCGCCCGCCAGTCCGACTCCGCCCGAACCGGCGGTGCGGGCGCTCACCGTGCTGAAGCTGCTGCTGCTGAGCGCGCATCGGCTGAACGTGCCGCGCATGGCCGCGGCGCTCAGCTATCGCACGCTCTTCTCGATCATCCCGATCCTGGTCGTCTCGCTCGCGCTCTTCGGCGCCTTCAGCAAGGAAGGCGACATCTCGCGCGTCGTCAACCAGCTTCTTCAGTTCACGGGCATCTCGGAGATCGTCGTCGAAGACCCGGGCACGGGCGAAGGGCCCACGAAGCCTTCGGCCTCGCCCGATCCGGCGGCGACCCCAGGGGGCGCGAGCGTGCCGCCGCCGGCCGCGCACTCGCGCGCGAGGCTCGATGAGTTCATCACCGGCATCGTCGCGCGCGTCCGCGAGGTGAAGTTCTCCGCAATCGCGATCGTCGGCCTGCTGGCCCTCATCTACGCCGCGATCACGCTCATTGTCGAGATGGAGGACGCCTTCAACCAGATCTTCCGCGCGCCGGAGGGGCGCTCGTGGGTCCGTCGGCTCACCGAATACTGGACGCTGCTGAGCCTGGGCCCGCTGCTGCTGGTCGCGACGTTTGCGGTCTCCGAGACTGCGCGTCAGAAGATCGGCTCGTGGACGAGCCAGATGAACCTGGGCGACCTGGGCATCAACCCGATCGCCGTTACCGCGTTCCTGATCACGGTGCTGATCTCCACCTCGCTGCTGTTCATTCTCTACACCGCGGTGCCCAACACGCGTGTGCGCGTCTGGCCTGCGCTGGTCGGCGCGTTCGCCTCGGCCGTGCTGTGGGAGGCCGCCAAGTGGGGCTTCACGCAGTTCGTCGTCTACTCCGCGAGCTACGCGAAGTTCTACGGCACGCTCGCGCTGCTGCCCATGTTCATGCTGTGGATCTACATCACCTGGTTCATCATCCTGCTGGGCCTCGTGCTCGCCTACTCGATCCAGAACTACAAGCAGATCGCCTCGCTCGCGGGCGCCTCGGGCCTCCTGTTCTCGGGCCCGGCGTTCCTGCGCGCGGTCGATGAAGAGCTCGCGCGCGACGGCGCCGGGCGCGTCGTCGATCCTTCCTCGATCCTGCTTGTTGCCTGTTGCGTCGCCGAGCGCTTTGCCAAGGGCGACAAGACCACGCTGAGCACGATCGTCTCGCGGACCGCGCTGCCCGAGCCGGCCGTCCGGCGGATGCTCGAGAGCCTCGCCGCCGCGGGCTTTGTCGCGGCCGTCGCGGACAAGAACGGGAGCGCCGACAAGACCTCGTACACGCTGGCCCGTCCGGCGGACACGATCCGCGCCGCCGACGTTCTGCGCCTCACGCGCCGGAGCGCGGTGCGGGCGGGGGATGCCTCACTCGACCCCGCCTCGCGCGTGCTGGAGGACCTGGACGACCAGCGACTGAGGGCCGCCGAGGGCAAGAGCCTCGCCGATCTGATCGGCGCCCCAGCCAAGCCCCCGGCGCCCGCCTCTCCCATTCCCGCGGCCTGAGGCGACTCCGGGCCTACGCTTGCCCCGAATGCATTGCCGGATGGTCCGCCCACCCAGGGCGGACGTCTGACAGGAGCCGAACCGATGGGTCTTGAAGCCGCACTCCCGGCCGATACGTTCGTCACGACGCAGCTCCGCCGCGTGGTCAACTGGGCCCGCCGCAACTCCGTGTGGCCCATGCCCTTCGCCACCGCCTGCTGCGGCATCGAGCTGATGGCGACCGCCTGCTCGCGCTACGACCTGGCCCGCTTCGGCTCCGAGCGCGTCTCGTTCTCGCCCCGCCAGGCCGACCTGCTCTTGGTCGCCGGCCGAATCTCGATCAAGATGATGCCCGTCCTCCAGCGCATCTATCTCCAGATGGCTGAGCCCAAGTGGGTGCTTTCGATGGGCGCCTGCGCCTCGACCGGCGGCGTCTTCGACACCTATGCCACCGTGCAGGGCTGCGATCAGTTCCTCCCCGTCGATGTCTACGTCCCGGGCTGCCCTCCCCGCCCCGAGCAGCTCATCGAGGGCATCATGGCGATCCAGCGGCACATCGACCAGGAAGGCATGCCCCCGCCCGGCGGCAAGCGCGCGCCCCTGGGCCTGGTCGTCCAGCCCACCCATGCCGTCAAGCCCCAGCCCGTGGGCCTGACCGTCGGTCTGGGTTGATCGGGTTGGGTTGAACCGGCTTGACCTGAGCTTGTGACGAACGCGCGTGTCCGATCACGCGCGTTTTTTCTGCGCCGCGTTCGTCAGCGATGGGCCGCGGGCGCGGGCGCGTCGGCGGTCGAGCCGCCGTCGTCCCAGAGCGAGAGCTCGCGCACGGCCTTGGACTCCAGCGCCTTGGCGCGCCCGTCGAAGAACAGGCCGTTGCTGAGCCCGCCGCCGCGTGTCCCGTGCCGCGCAAGGCCGACGATCGGCGGCGTGGGCTTCTGCATCGTGCCCCGGGGCGTGCCCGAGAGCGGCGCGGCGTGCCCGATGTTCTCAGGTTCAAACGCCGCGTAGCGCGAGGCGATCTCGCGGTCGGTCAGCAGCGCTTCACCGCGGGCCGGGTACCACCGCTGCGCGAGCGCGCCGTCGGCGTCGTCGCCGAAACAGTTGAGATACACCACCGCGTCGGGGCGAGCGACCGAGGCCAGACTCGTCCACTCGCGTGCGGGCTGCCAGCCTCCGATGCGCCCATGCTGCACGCGGAAGGCGTTGACGACATAGTGGATCGCGTGCGTGTCGCGGGCGCGCCCCGGGTCGCGGAAGATGCCGACGTTCGCGAAACGGTCGTTGGTTCTCTCGGCGGGCGCGGCGGAATCGACGTACGGCCTGATCGCGCTCGCCCACGGGCGTGCTTCGTCGCGGTCGGAGTTCTCGCCCGCGCGCGGCAGCCGGTCGCGGTGATCCCCGGCGAACATGTGCGCGCCCACGCCGATCTGGCGCTGGTTCGAGAGGCACGCCGTGGCACGCGACGCCCGCGCCGCGCCCGCGAGCGCGGGGATCAGCATTCCCACCAGCAGCGCGACCATGCCGATCACGAGGATCAGCTCGATCAGCGTGAAGCCGCGGGGGGCGGGGATGGGGCGTGCGGGCACAGACATCGATCCGCTCAGAATAACCCATCGGCCTGAGGAATCCGAGGGGCTTGAGAGAAATGCGGGCCGCTCGAGTGATGGTTTGTGGCAGGTAAAGCGACACGCCCGCGGTTGGGCGGGCGTGTCGATGAGACGGATCCGAGTTGGAGTCCCCTCCAGAGGGGAAGAGGTAAACGCTTAGCGACGGCGACGGCCAGCCACAAGGCCGCCCAGGCCCAGCAGCGCGAGCGCGCCGGGCGTCGGGA
>JANRKN010000038.1:0-5195 GCA_033763435.1 Planctomycetota bacterium | reverse complement strand
CGGAGCACGCGTCGCGAGACTCAGGCGTGATCCCGCCGCTGCCCCATCCCTCGCCTCGGACGCTGCGGTTCTGGGCGATCCTCGCGCCCACGCTGCTGGTGAAGCTGTATCAGGTGACGCTCTCGCCGCTGCTGGGGCGCCAGTGCCGATACTGGCCCACGTGCTCGTGGTACGCGATGGACGCGCTGCGCGCGCATGGGCTTTTCCGCGGGCTTGCGCTCACGTCGCGGCGCATCGCGCGGTGTCATCCGCTGGCCAAGGGCGGATTTGATCCGGTTCCGGGGGTGCACGGCCCTCACGGAACGCCAGCCTGCGATAATCACGGCGATGCGGTATCTCGCGATCGATCTGGGCGACAAGCGGACGGGCCTGGCGCTGGGCGATGACCAGACGCGGCTCGTGACGCCGCTGGACGTGCTCGAGGTGCCGATCTCCGCCGACGAAGGCCAGCAGTTGCTGCGGGCGCTGACGCGCGCGATCGATGTGCACGTCGGGCTCAGCCCCCGCGCGGCGGAGCTGGTCGTGGGGCTGCCCCTGAACATGGACGGCACCGAGGGCCCGCGGGCCAAGGGCGTGCGCGCGTTCGCCGAGCGCATCCGCGCCGCGACGGGCATGACGATCCATCTGCACGACGAACGGCTCACCAGCGCCGCGGCCGAGTGGACGCTGAATCAATCGGGCCTCACGCGCGACCAGAAGAAACGGCGGCGCGACGCGCTCGCGGCGGCTCAGCTCCTCCGCACGTTCCTCAACCCCGACTCGGGCGCCCCGATGAACGATGACACTGACGATGACGCCGACGAGTGACGCCGACGAGTGACGAGTCGCGACCGGGTGGCGGGGGTCAGAGCGAGGCCGCGACTTCGCGCATCTGTTCGAGCAGCGCGCTCAGGCCCGGCGTCACGCGCGGGCGCGGGCCCATCGCGAGGAAGTTCGCCAGCAGCTTCGGGCCTTCGAGCGTGAGAAAGCTCTCCGGGTGAAACTGCACGCCCTCGACGGGCTGCCTGCGCGCGTCGGCGAACACGCGCCTCAGGCCCATCACCACCTTGCGCTCGGCGCCCGTGCGCTCGTCGTGCTCGATCGCCCACGCGGAGACTTCCCATCCGTCGGCGCCCGGCACGCGCGCGGGGATCGTCTCGGGCAGCACGACCAGCGAGTGATAGCGCGTCGCGATAAACGGGTTCGAGACGCCCGCGAAGAGGCCCCGCCCGTCGTGATGGATCGGGCTGGTCTTGCCGTGCATCTGGATCACGTGCCGCGTGACGACCATGCCCGACCCCGCGGCCATGCACTGGTGCCCGAGGCAGACGCCCAGGATCGGAATGCGCCCTGAAAACGCCTCGATCATCGCGCCCGAGACGCCCGCCTCGGCCGGTGTGCAGGGCCCGGGGCTGATGACGATGTGGCTCGGCCCGCGCCCGCCGTCGAGGGCCATGACCTGCGAGGGCTCGATCTTGTCGTTGCGCACGACGAGCAGGTCGCGCTCGGGGCTGAGGGACGGGTCAAGCTCGCCGAAGCGCTGGACGAGGTTCCAGGTGAACGAGTCGTAGTTGTCGATCAGGAGGATCATCGCGGGCGAAGTGTAGAAGGCACGGCGTCGTTACTGCCCCGACTGATTGACGAGCTGTTCGAGTTCCAGTCGCGAGGTGCCGACGAACCCGGCGGGCGAGAGGTGGAACTTGTCGCCGCAGTACGCGAACCAGCACTGGGCGTAGAGCTCGTTGGCGGTCGTGACGCCCAAGAAGTTGAACGCGGCGGTGCGGGGCCAGAGCTGCGCAAGCTGGCGCGTGACCAGGCGATACTCGGCGAGCTTGGAATCGTCGATCTGGTACGGCGGGTGCGAGACCGTGAGCAGGAAGTACAGCTCGCTCAGGTCCCAGCCGTTGAGCGTCCAGATCTGTTCGAGCCGCTGGCGCATCGCGAGCAGGTTGTCGGCGAAGCCCGCCGCGCGCCAGGAGAACTGCACGCGCGCCGGGCCCACGCTGGGGTTCCAGTCCGAGCGGTCGTTGAGGCCCGAGCAGATGCGGACGAGCACGCGCTTGGTGGGGCCTTGCAGGCTGCGGATGTGCGCGAAGTAGGCCGAGAGCGTCGCGTCGGGGATCTGCTGGAGCGCCAGGGCCATGCGGCGGGCCGAGTGTCCGCCCACGCCGTAGAGCGTGTGCATCGATGCGCCGCGGGCGCGGTCGCGGTTTTCAAAGCGCGACCAGTACGCGACGAAGGGGCCCTGGAGGGGCGACTCCCAGGCGTTCCAGCGGAACTCGACGCCGAGGTTGCCCCACCCGGTGACGACGCGCGGCGCGGCGGGGACATCGATCGTGCCCCAGCGCAGGCCCGCGGGCCCGGCGCCGACGCTCTCGACCGATGCGCCGCGGGCAAGCTCGGGGAACGACGCGCCCGCGATGCGGGCCTGAGGCGTGAACCGCCCGGCCTCCGCGGTCAGCCCTTCGACGGGCCCGAAGAACCCGTACGCGAAGTGCACACGCAGGTTGGAGCTCTCGCCCACGACCGACCCGGGGGCCATCACCAGCCCCAAGCGCCCGGTGCCGGGCTCGACCTTGCCGGCCTCGAGATACGCGGAGAATTGAGGCCCAAGCAGACCCGTCGAGCCGAGGACCGCGTTGAGCGGCGCGGGCGGGCCGGCCCAGCTCATCTGCGTGCCCGGGCCGCTGGCGAACGAGATGCCCCCGACATCGTGCCCCGTGCCCGCGCCCATGCCGAAGTTCTCGCCCGCGCTGATCAGGCCCGAGGCGTAGATGCCAAAGCGTTCGGCGAGCGCGACCGTCCAGCCCGAGTCCCACCCGGTGCCGTCGAAGAGCTGATTCGAATCTCCGATGCCGACGACATCGATGCGCGAGACCTTCGCCGCGGCCCAGACAGGCGCGAGCGCGACGGCGTTCTCCACCGCCCAATCGCGCAGGGGTGAGAACTCGATCTCCTCGCCCGGGCCCGCGGGGCCGCCGAGATTCACGCGCCCGTCGAGCGGGTCGAACGAGTCCATCTTCCACGTGGGCCGGATCTTTCCCTTCGTCTTCGCGCGCGAGTCGGGCAGGCGCTGGGGCGTCATCGGCTGCGCGACCGCGCGCACCTGAGGCGCAGGCTCGAGCCCGAGGCCCGCGCGCAGGCCGAACACCGCCGCGCACGCAAAGCCCATCGCCAGCCCCGCCCACGCGAGCGCATGGCCCGCGCGTCGGCGGAATCGGGCGTCGGCGTTCAGGCTGGTTCGCTCACTCATGCTCAGTATTCCTCCCCGTCCCAACCGCGAGCTCGCTCGGGCCCCAGAACGTACCCCACGCACGGCGCTCAGGCCCGCGACGAAGGGGTTTTTGCACGGGCCGCACGGCCCTTGCGGGTGCCCGCGCGGTCCGAGAACGGATGGGGCCCCGGTTGACGCCGGGGCCCCACGCGATGGCGATCAGATGTGCGGGGCGTCGGGCCCCGATCGGCTCACCGGCAGCCGCGGGCGTAGACGCCCAGATACGCGACGAAGTCGTCGGCATCGACGAAGCCCGAGCGGTCGACGTCGGTGGACTCCTCGCCGTTCATGTACGCGGCGTAGTAGCCCACGAAGTCGTCCGCGTCGGTGAACCCGTTGCGGTCAAAGTCCGAGGGGCAGGCGGTGTCGAGGCGCTCGACGGCGTTGGTGCCGTAGCTCTCGGCGTAGCCGCCGACGGCCCACAGATAGCCGCGGTTGTCGACGCTGACGGCCGGGGCGCTGCGACGGACGTTGAGCGCGGGGCCTTCGCTCCACTGGTTGGTCTGCGGATCGAAGATCCACGTGGTGGTCGTGCCGAACCAGTTGGTGGGGTTCCAGCCGGAGAGGAAGTAGAGGCGCCCATCGAGGCCGAGCGCGCCGCGCATGTAGTTGAGGCGGACCGGGCGCGAGGGGAGCGTGGTCCAGGTGTTGGTCTGGATGTTGTAGCGGTAGACGGTGTTGATCGGATAGCGCCACTCGTCCTCGCCGCCGACGTACATGATGTTGCCGCGGCCATCGAAGACCGCGGCGCCCGAGGCGCGGGCCTAGGGCATCGACGCGAGGGTCTCCCACTGATTGGTCGCGGGGTCATAGCGCTCGACCACGTCGGAGGGATACCCGCTGAGCAGGTCGCGCCCGCCGATGAGGTACAGGCGCCCGCGGTCGTCGGACGCGGTCGAGTAGTAGGCGGTGATGAACTGACGGTCGGGGATCGCGCCGCGCTCGCCGATGTCGGGCAGATACACGCGCCCAGTCATGACGGGCCAGAAGTAGGGCTCGGCGACCGTCCAGCGGTGCCCGGCAAGCACGCGGAGCTCGCCCGAGCCGGTGGTCATCAGCGCGGGCCATTCGCGCGGGCCGTCGAGCGGCGCCGCCTCGGTCCACGCGCCCGTCACCGGGTCCAGCACGTGCACCGGCGCGTGCTGCTGCTCGCCGATCGTCGGGCGACCGCCCACGACGTAGACCTTGCCGTCAAACGTCGCGGCCTCGGCGCCCAGCCGCTCGGGCACGGGCACGGGCGCGGACATTTCCCACCGGGCGGGCGGCACCGTCGCGCTCGCGATCGACGCCACGGCCCCGACAACACTCAACGCGATTCCCACTCGCATGCGGTCCTCCGATGCCACGCTCTCACGCGGCTCGATGGACGGCTCGGGCACGCACCGGCGCTCGGGGCTCTCGTCCCCTCCGGAATCGCGGCACGCGGCTCGGGTCGTCCTGCTCTCTCGACACCGCGACAGGCCTCCTGAGCCCGCCGCGGCCAGCTCTCCACGCGAGGCCCGTGCGCAGCGGATGCGCGCGTCCTCGCCCGAGAACATGCCACAGCCACGCCCGGAAACCACCGAAGCACCAAGGTCCAGGAACACTCCCCGGGTTCCACCGGCGCACCAACCGGCCGAGAGCCGAACACCCACCGGCGCAGCACCGAATCACCCCAACACCCCCCTCGGCCCCCGGGCGCAGCCACCACGCTGGACCCGGATCACTGGGGAACCCGGATCACTGGGGAAAGTCGGGGTGCACACGGTGCATGGGGAGCGTTCCTCCCCCCCCTCCGAGCCGTCTCTGTGTGAGACACCACGGCTCAGTGATGTGCCATATGGACACTGGGGGGTGCACCACGTGCAGTCCGGGGTGCATGGGATGCACGGCGGGGTGCACCATATGCCATCTAACATAAAAGGAACAGAAGAAGAAAAGAAGAGGGAACATGCCCACACGC
>JANRKN010000037.1:0-69958 GCA_033763435.1 Planctomycetota bacterium | reverse complement strand
TTCGGCGGCGTGACTTCCTTGATGATTCGCGCAACCTCGGCGAGCGCCGCCTTGCGCAGCTCGTGTGAGTTGAACGGCAGCTCGCCCGTGAGCAACTCATACAGCATCACGCCAAGGCTGTAGACGTCCGCACGGGTGTCGACATCCAGCTCGCCCGCGACCTGTTCGGGCGACATGTACTCGGGCGTGCCGATGACCATGCCGGACTGCGTGTGCGCGGTGTTCTCCCAGCCCGAGCTCGCGATCGCTTTCGCCACGCCGAAGTCGATCACCTTCGGCACCGGTTTGCCCTCGATCTCGGCGACGAGCACGTTCGAAGGCTTCAAATCGCGGTGAATCAGGCCCTTGTGGTGGGCGTGCTGCACGGCCTCGCAGATCGGGATGAACAACTCCAGCCGCTGCCGGAGCGTGAGCTTGCGTTCGTCGGCAAAGCTCGTGATCGGCGCGCCCTGCACGTACTCCATCACGAAGTACGGCCGGCCTGTCGCGGTAACTCCGCCGTCGAACACGCGCGCGACGTTCGGGTGGTCCATCACCGCGAGGGCTTGGCGCTCTTGTTCAAACCGCGCGACGACGGCCGCGGAGTCCATCCCCGGCTTGATGATCTTCAGCGCAACCTGCTGGACCATCGGCTGCTGGCGCTCGGCAAGCCAGACGGTGCCGAAGCCGCCCTCGCCCAGCACGCGGACGAGCGTGAACGGCCCGATGCGGTCGCCCGTGCCTTCGGTCAACCTCGCCGCGGGACGGGGCGAAGGAGAATCACCCGGAAGCGACGGCGTCGGCAGGTCAGTATTTCCCATAAGGCCCGCGAGTGTACCGAACCGGACCGAGTGATGCCCTCGGTGGGCCGGGCCCACCAGCCCGCACCCTGCCCCCCGCCCGCATCGGTCAGGCAAGCGGCACCCGAACACACGCTTGACAGGGGGGCTTCGGCGCGTCGCGGCCGCGTATAGTCGGGGCGCCTTGGCCGTTGGGGGCCTTGGCACGCAGGAGTCGGGCATGCCGTTCACGCTTCATCCGGATCAGGGCTTCGACGTCGACGTGGAGAAGGTCGACTATCTCAAGCAGCACGTGGATACGGGCGACCGTTGGGTGCTGAACTTCGGGCCGCAGCATCCGGCGACGCACACGACGCTTCGGCTGGTGATGGAGCTGGACGGCGAGCGCATCGTGCGCTGCACGCCGCACATCGGCTATCTGCACTCGGGCTTTGAGAAGCTCGGCGAGGTGCTGGACTACAACCAGTACGTCACGATCTGCTCGCGGATGAACTATCTGTCGCCGATCGCCAACGACATCTGCTGGCACCACGCGGTGGAGAAGCTCTTCGGCATCGACCTCACGCCGCGGTGCAAGGTGCTGCGGACGATCATGGCCGAGATGGCCCGCATCCAGGACCATCTGCTGTGCGTGGGCGCGGCCGGCCTGGACCTCAACGCCTTCACGGCGTTCATCTACCTCTTCAACATCCGCGAGAAGATCTACGACATCGTCGACTACGTCTCGGGCCAGCGCTTCCACCCCGACTGGACCCGCGTCGGCGGCCTCATGCAGGACCTGCCCGATCAGGCGACGTTCGTGACGATGGTCAAGAACTTCCTACACAAGGAGCTCAAGCAGGCGCTCGAGGACGCCGAGGGCCTCCTGAACCGCAACCGCATCTTCATGGACCGGACCCGCGGCATCGGCGTGATCACGCACGACGAGGCGATCGCGTGGTCGCTCTCGGGGCCGCTGGCGCGCGCCTCGGGCGTCAAGCGCGACCTGCGCAAGGACGAGCCGTACCTCTGCTACGCGGACAACTGGGACGGCGCGGGCGCCAAGGCCGTGCAGTTCCAGGTGCCGATCGCGACCGAGGGCGACGCGTACTCGCGGTTCCTCGTGCGCGTCGAAGAGATGAAGCAGTCGGCCAAGATCATCGAGCAGCTGATCGACAACATCCCGGCGGGGCCCATCGATACCTTCGCCGATTCGAAGATGGTCAAGCCCCCCAAGCGCGATGTCTACGGCTCGATCGAAGGGCTCATCCAGCACTTTGAGATCATCATGAGCAACCGCGGCTGGAAGCCGCCGATCGCCGAGTGCTACGGCGCACAGGAAACCGCCAACGGCGAGCTCGGATACTTCATCGTCTCCGACGGCGGCGCGCGGCCTTGGCGCGTGAAGACCCGCCCGCCGAGCTTCATCAACTACGCGACCGTCAGCAAGATGGCCGAGGGTCACCTGCTCAGCGATATCGTCGCGGTGATCGGCTCGATCAACGTCGTCGCCGCCGAGCTCGACCGCTAGTCGAGAACGTCGGCACAGGAGCTGAAGGCCGGCGAGCGAGGCCGATGGGGAGCCGCCGATGGGCAAGGGCATGTTCGCGTTCGTGCGGATCCTGGTCGTCGGGCTGATTCTCGTCGGCCTGCTGCGGCTGTTCGCTGCGAACCCGCCGCCCGGAAGCCCGGGCAGCAAAGCACCGACGCCCGCGGGCCCGGCGTCGGACGCGGCAACGAAGTCTCAGTCCAAGCCAAGATCAGGATCGGCGCCCATGAGCGCGTCGAGTTCAGGAGGGCCGTCGATGTCGCCCGGGATCACGCTGCGCTCGGTGTCTGCGGGGGGCGTCACGCTGCCGTACGCGGTGTTTGTGCCGCCGGGGCTGGATGTGAGCGCGCCCGTGCCGCTGGTCGTGTTCCTGCACGGGCGGGGCGAATCAGGCACCGACGGCCTGCGGCAGTGTTCGCAGGGCCTCATTCCCGCGGCGCTGGCCGAGCCCGCGCGCTGGCCCGCAGTGATCACCGCGCCTCAGAAGCCCACGTTCGACGCGGCTTGGAGCGACCTCGAGCCCGCGGTGCTCGCGATGATCCGCGAGGTGCGGGCGAGCGCGAACATCGACGCGGATCGGATCGTGCTCACGGGCCTCTCGCAGGGCGGGCACGGCACGTGGTTCATCGGCTCGCGCAACGCGGACCTCTTCGCGGCGATCGCGCCGATCTGCGGCTTTCACACGGGCGCGAACGCTGAGGGGCTCGCGAGGCTGCCGATCTGGGCGTTCCATGGCCTGCGCGACGACGTGATCCCCGCCGAGCGCTCGAGCGAGATGATCCAGCTTGTCGAAGGCGGACGGATCAAGCGCCCGAGCAACGCGCCCGCGCCGGTGCTCACGCTGCTGCCCGAGGCGGCGCACAACTCGTGGGACCATGCGTACCGCGCGAGCTCACTGGCCGAGTGGCTCTTGTCCGCGCGCAAAGGACAAAGCCCGTCGGCGCCGATGCGCGACGGGCTGAAGTGATGAACTGATGGGCCACCTCGCGAGCGGAGGCTCGCGACTGGACTACCTCGCGAGCGCAGGCTCGCGACTGGATCACCTCGCGAGCGGAGGCTCGCGACTGGATCACCTCGCGAGCGGAGGCTCGCGACTGGATCACCTCGCGAGCGGAGGCTCGCGACTCAATCAAAGCTTGGCATCGCGCTGCTGGACGACGTGCGTAGCTTCGTGCGCGAAGTGCTGCGTCCCGGGCGAGCTGCTCGACGACGGGCCAAAGTTCACCGACGAGCCGCTGGAGTACGCGCTCGCGCGGAGGTTGCTCTTCTGCTCGTCCGAAAGCTGGTGGGGCTTGACGGCCGAGAGGTCCGCGAGGGTTTTCTGGTCGTCGGTCAGCAGCGTCGAGTTGCGCGAGTTGTTCTGGACGTTGCCCGCAACGCGCTCGGCGGTCTTGGAGTCGACCCCGGCCGCCCGCATGTTCTGGTACACGCTCGAGCTGGTGCTGGTCGTCGTCGTGGTCTTGGTTTCCATGGGGGCTCCTTGGGGTCGGGGAATCGGCGGGGATCAGTCTACCGAACTCCGCCCGTCAGACAGGCCCGGGCGGGGGCCTTCGACCCGGGCGAACCGAATTCGGGCGGTGTTCCCCGGGCGGGGCCGGCCCCTACCATCGGCAGACCATCGGACCCTGGAGCGAGCATGGCCTGGATCACGAAGAACTCGGGCGGCGCGAAGGTTGAGCGTCGGAGCGAACCGTACCTGACGGCGGCGATGAAGTCGGACCTGTCGGCGCGGGTGCTGCCTCGGTATGCGAACAAGATGGGCGCGCTGCTGCCGTGTCTTCACGAGATTCAGCACGCCTACGGCTGGATCCCGCCTCAGGCGATGCTCGAGATCGCCGAGTTCCTGGGCCTCAAGCCCTCGGAAGTGCTCGACACGGCCTCGTTTTACGAGGAATACTGGCTGAAGCCCAAGGGCACGTACCTGATTCAGGTCTGCCGGTCGATCGCCTGCGAGGTCTGCGGCCATGCGAAGATCACCCAGGCCGTGAAGGACAAGCTGGGCATCGATGTCGGCGAGACGACCGACGACGGCAAGTTCACGCTCATCGAGCTCGAGTGCCTCGGCTCGTGCGACACCGCGCCGGTCGCGCTCGTGAACGAGAAGCTCCACGAGCGCCTCACGCCCGAGTCGATCGCGAGCGTGCTCGACCGGCTGCCCGATCAGCCCGAAGCGCATCATCACGGCGGGCCCGGGGGCGGGCACTGAGTCGGTGACGCCATGACCGCGCCCAAGCGTTCCAAACCGGGGCTCATGCGGTCGCTGGGACTGTTCATTCACAACATCGGACGCGGCGCGGCCACGCCGGTGGGTTCACGCGCGCCGCAGAACGCTCCCCACCCGCCCCACCCTCCCCACCCTTCAGCGGGAAGTCCCGGAGGCCCGGTGCTTCGGCGGACGACGACGGATCAGCGCGTCGAGCAGACGCCCGCGGGGCCGGTGGTCGTGAAGCGGACGACGGTCGATGAGATCCAGCTCCCGCCGGGGGCTGGCGTGGAGTTCAGGGGCGACTTGTCGCGCGGGCCGAACCCGCCGGGCGGCGGGGCGTCGTAAGCGATGATGCTCCGTGCGTGCTTCCATGCGGCGGTTCTGTGCGTGCCAGTGGTGGGCCTGCCGTTGTCGGGGTGTTCGTCGGCGGGAGGGGACTCAGCCAAGGACTCGCGCGAGGTCGCGGCCCGGGGTGCCTCGGCGGACGCGGCGGCGGTGATCGTGGGGTTGCGGAATGAGTCGGACGTGACGCTGCGGGTGCGGTTCTGGCTGGCGCCTCCGCCGACGGAGGGCGCGCGCGTGCCCGCGTGGGCGTTTGAGGAAACCAAGCAGGCGGCGGTGAACCCGGGGAGCGTGATCGGGTATCGGGTGAAGAAGCCGCGGGAGGCGGACGGCTCGGCCGCGCCCGATCCGGTGGTGCGGGTGCAGATCGATCCGGTGCCTGCGCTGGCGACGGGGTCGCTGTGGTTCGAGCTCGAGGCGCCGGGGCCGTATGTCGTGGTGGCTTCGGGGGCGACCGGCGCGCGGCTGACGCTGGCGCGGTCGGACGGGCGGGCGCTGAGGCCGCTGACGGCTGAGGGCGCGGTCGGGCCCGAGCCCAAGCCGTAGACGCGCGTGCGGGCCCCTACTGTCGTGCATGGGCCGATACGAGCAGTTTCAAGAGTTCCGCAGCAAGATGAACAGCCGGATCCTCGGCGACGAGGGCGCGCGCGGCAAGCGCGCCGACGGCACGGTGCCGATGGGCGGCACGCTGGTGACCAAGCGATTCTTCACGCTCGACGGGCAGGCGTATCAGGCCGGGGCGCTGGACGTTCGCACCAAGGAGCTGATGGGGCTGGTCGCGTCGGCGGTGCTGCGGTGCGATGACTGCATCGCGTATCACATCGACCAGGCGGTGAAGAGCGGCGCGAGCGACGAACAGATCTTCGAAACACTGGACATCGCGCTGATCGTGGGCGGGTCGATCGTGATCCCGCACCTTCGCCGCGCGGTCGAGTTCCTCGACGCGACGCGCGACAAAGTGACGGCGGGTGAGATCAGGGTTGGGTGAGCAGATCGCGGAGCTTCATCGCCGCGAACGCCACCACGCGAAGAGGCCGAGAGCGAGGACGACCACGCCCGCGATCGAGATGATCGGCCCGGCGCGGTCCAGCCCAGAGGGCTGGGCGCCAAGTTCGTCGGGATCGGGCGGCAAATCCCCCGGCTCGGCGGCCCGGGTGGGCGGCACGACCGGGGCGCTCGGCGAAGGCGGTAGCGGAAAGTTCTTGGCATTGGGGTCGCGGAGGCGGAGCTGATGAGCACGCGAGGCCATGTACTTGGCCGTCCAGGGTGCGCCTGCCGGGGCGAGTTCGGCGGAGTCGAGCACCGTTCGGTTGTCCGAGCGCGTGCCGTCGTGGATCGTCAGTGCGACTTGGATGTTTCCGTCAAGTACTTTGGCGGTTTCGAATGTCGTTGTCATCGGCGCGTCGTTGCCCTGGATCATTGTGCGCGTGCGCGTGACGAAGCCGCGCTGATCGAGCTCAATCTCGCATGTCGTGGGCCGGCCCTTGGACTTGCCGAACTGAAGCGGATCGCCCCAGGGCGCGGTGAAGACGATGCGCCCGGGTGCGGACTCGGTCGGATGCGCCGCTTCGGTCACGCACTGGGGGTGATCGACGAGCGTTCGCAGCAGAATCTGCGGGAACAAGCTTCTGGAAAACACAGAGTCGGTCTTCCGGCCTTGGGGATCGACCGTGAAGCGCTCCATGTGCGTCGGGCCCTTGAACGCGCCCAGCGCCGGATCGAAGCCGGAGATCTCGGCGATCTGATAGCGATACCAAGCGCCCGTGCGCTCGTCGATACCGAAGGCCGCCAAGCCCCCCGTCTTCTCCGAACGCAACACTACATGCGCCGAGATCGGTGTCGGGAGCAGCGGACGAAGCCACGACAGGTCCGCGCCCTGGGAGAAGGCGCGAGCCCCGCAGACACACAGGATCAAAGCCTTCGTCACGAAGCGCATCGGTTGGTCATGCCTTTACTCTCTGGAACCCAGCGAAGCACGACTCTCGGACTACTTCTGCTTATCTCGTCCGCGGGCGCCGTACCAGGTGGTGGAGACGGGGGAGCCGGTATCGTTCTCGTTGTAGCGATCGCCGCCGGGGAGGAGGTCTTCCCAGTATTCCATGGAGCCGGAGAGGTCGGCGAAGGTGACGGGTCCTCGGGGCGAGCCGGGGACGCAGCACCAGTAGGTGGAGAGGGTTCCGTCGTCGATGAGCGGGGCCCACATCGCGCCCTTGGCGGATGGATACGTCACGGCGGAGATGCGCACGGCCGAGGTTGGGCGTTGCTCGCTGGGCACGGTGCGACCCGGGATGTAGAGGTCGGGGTCGCAGACGAAGGTTTCGGTGAGCATGATGTTGACGCGGTTGAATCGGCGCAGGCCGTCGGCGTCGGCGTCACGCTTGTTGCTGAGCAGCCCGACGTCGTGGAGTGGGCGGTACCAGTTCGAGGCCGCGTCAAGGGCACGCTTCTCGCGGTCGAGGGGGAAGACTTCTTTGTGGGCGCTCGCGTACTCGAAGACGAGGACGGTCATCTGGCGCATGTGCGCGAGGCCGCGGGTCGTGCGGGCGGAGCCGATCGACCGCGAGAGGGCGGGCACGAGCAGGCCGATGAGAATCATGATCACACCCAAGACGATCACAAGCTCAATGAGTGTGAAAGCCGGGCGCGAAGCGCTGCGACAAACCATGCGTGGTGATGAAACACCGTGCATGGAGCAGAGATTACCCGAGCGAAAGTGCGAGCCGCAAGCGGAATTTCGGGTGTGGACAATTGTTTGGACCGGCCCTTACCCCCCCCAAACTGCCTGCGAACGGTCCGGGTTCCGGCTGCGGGCGGAAAGCACTGGCGCTGTGTTATGACGGCTTCTGAGTCTCATCCAGCCTGAAGCGCGAGACGACCTCGTGCAGTTCGTCGGCGCGCTGGGCGAGATCGACGGCGGCGCGGCTGGTGGCGTCGTTGGCGCGACCGACCTCGTCGGCGGAGGCCGAGACCGAGCCGACATGGCCGCGGAGCTGCTGGCCGAGGTCGGCCTGACGCTGCGCGGTCGAGGCGATGCGCTCGACCATGGAGCGGGTCTGGCGGACGCTCTCGACGATGCGGGTGAGGCCTTCGCTGGCGCGCGCCGCGAGGCCCACGCCCGCGCGGACCTGCTCGGCGCCCTGATCGATGCGCGTCACGGCGTCGCGGGTTTCCTGCTGGATCTGCCCGATGACGTCGGTGACTTCCTTCGTCGCGGTCGCGGTGCGTTCGGCGAGCTTGCGGACCTCGTCGGCGACGACGGCAAAGCCCCGGCCGTGCTCGCCCGCGCGGGCGGCCTCGATCGCGGCGTTGAGCGCGAGCAGGTTGGTCTGGTCGGCGATGTCGCCGATGACCTGGATCACCTTGCCGATCTGTTCCGAACGCGAGCCCAGCGAGCGGACGCTCTGGGAGCCCGAGCCGACGGCCTGCTCGATGCGCTTCATGCTCTCGATGGTTTCGCTGACGACCTTGGCGCCGTCTTCGGCGACCTTGCCCGCGTCGCCCGAGACCTTTTCGAGCGCGCCAGCCTCGGAGGCGACCTCGCCCGCGAACTGCGCGAGGCTCTTGAGTTCGTCGGAGATGCTCGCGACGGTCTGGGCCTGGAGCATCATGGAGCGGCTTGTTTCTTCGCTGGAGGCGGAGATGGTCTCGGTGCCTTCGCGCACGCTGGAGGTCATGCCGCGCATCTGGAGCATGAGGGCGTTGAGGCGCGAGGCGAACGTGTTGAAGCAGGTGGCGAGTTCGGCGAGCTCGGAGCTCTGTTCGCCGACGTCGACGCGCTTGCGCAGGTCGGCATCGCCCTCGGCGACCTCGCGCATGCCGGCGAGGATGCGGCCCAGACCTCGGGTGATGCTCAGGCTCATGCCTAGGCCCACGGCGATCGTGACGCCCGCGGTGATCGCTCCCACGGCCAGCAGCCAGAGGCTGCGCGAGGCGACGAGCTGGGCGGCGGTCTGCTCATCGGTTTGGGCCTCGGTGGTCGCGAGGTTCACGACCTGTTCGATGGCGGCGCGATGGCGCTCGTAGATCGGGGTGAGCGTGTTGTTCAGCACGTCGCGGGCGCGCTCGGCCTTGCCCGCCCGGAGGGCCGGGAGGAACTCGGCGTCGATGGCGCGGTAGAACTCGCGGGCGGTTTCGGCGGGGGCCTGCGTGAGCGAGCGGCGCGCGCCGGGGGCGGTGGCGCGCTCGGACCAGAAGGCCATGCGGTCGTTGAACTCGCCGCGGAGCTTGTCAAGATGTTGCATCAGCGCGGCGCTGTCGGGCTCATCGCCCAGACGGTGCGCGGTGAGGAAGGATTCGACGATGTAACAGGGCGGGGGAAGAACGTCGGCGAGCAGCGTCTTGCTCTCGTCGATGCGTGCGTAGGCCTCGCCGCCGATCTTGACCTCGCGGAGGGTGTGGTACGAGAGGCCGGCAAAGAGGGCCAAGCCGAGGACCGGGATTGCCACCAGCGCGCCCAGGCGGGCCCGCACACTCTTGAAGCCAGAACGATGTGTCACGCCTGAAGTCTCCGAACCCCGGAACCGTTGTGCCACCAATGCGAGCGGGAGCATGGCCACCCCCCTACTTAGGTGTCAGATCGAACGGTGACGAACGGGACTTGGCGCGAAGCATTCCGGATGCGTGAGACGGTTTAGGTCGCGTCCGAGAACGAGGCCTCGACGCGGAGGGGGAACTCCGCGCGGTAGTCGGCGGCGCCCGCGAAGACACCTCGGACGACAATCTGCCAGTCATAACGCGGGTTGGACCCTGTGGGCGACGTCACGTGGGCGAAGCGGTCAAGCTCGACGGTGAGCTGGGCGACGAGAGGAGCGTCGGGGGCGCTGGGGTCGACGCGGGCGGCATCGCCCTCGACCTTGAACTCTTCGGTGACGCTCGTGCGGCGGTGCTTGCCGCTCCCCGTGACCTGCGTGCGCTTGCAAATGAGACTCGCGCGCAGCTCGCCCTCGACGCGCGCGCGACGAACGGGCAGCTCGGCGTGGATGGTCAGCGGCTGACCGGGAGAGGCCACCGCGCGATCGACGAGCACCAGCGCATCGCCCACGGCGCGCGAGACCGACCACGCGTGGATGCCCATCGCGACGGGGATCAGCAGCACGAGCACATAAACGCCCACGAAGCCGAAGGCGACGGTGCTGTAGGGGCGGTCGGCGACGAGGAAGTAATGCGCCGGGCCCAGGAGCCCCGCGAGCATCGAGCCCGCGCCGATGAATCGGCCCAGGACCGTCGCGCGGAGGGTCTTGGCGGGGGGAAGCTCGAACCAGTTGGGCTCAGCGGCGGAGGGCTTGGCGACGCCCGCGTCGGCGCCGGCCGGCGGCGCGCCGATGAGCCCCAGGCCCGAGGCGAGCATCGGCAGGCCCAGGCCCAGAAACAGGCCCGGGAAGACGGTGAAGATGTAGGGAAAGAACGAGTACTCGCGGAGCAGGAAGGCCTCGGCGGGGTTGGCGGGGTCGTAGTACGCGGTGGCCTTGGCGCCGGGCGAATAGCGCGCGACGATCGCGGAGGCCCAGGAACGGTTGGAGCTGGAGAAGCTCAGCGGCAGCACGGTGTCGCTGACATACTCCCGCCCTTGGACGGAGTAGCGGTAGGTGATGGAGGGGACGTAGTTGGTCTGGCGGTTGCGGCCCGAGCCGGCGCGGGCGATGACTTCCGCGCGCTCAACGAGGGCCTCGACGGGCTGGCCCGTGGCGATCCGGCGGTGCTGGGACCAGGCCATTCCGCCGCCGACGGCGAGGAAGATCGCGGGCATGAGGGTGAACACGGCGCCGATGATCAGCAGCGAGACGCGGTTGTTGGCAGAGCGCATGGGGCGAAGGTACGCGCGGCGAGGTAGGCTGGGCGGCATGGGCGTACGCGAGGAGAGATTGTCGGAGTTTCGGCTGTCGGCGCTGGCGGGCGAGCCGCTGCGCGACCCGCCGACGCGGGCGATGGTGGAGTCGAGCGCGCGGGCGCTGGCCGAGCGCGAGGGATTGGCGCTGACGCACCTGGAGCTCGGGCCCGCGCATGTCGCGGGGCGCTTGAACGCGGACGACGTGACGGCGCTGGGGTTCGCGGCTGAGCTTCGACGGCTGACGAACGCGTGGTACGAGCGGCGGTACCGCGACGGGCCGCTGTGGGGAACCGCGCGCGAGGAGTGAATGTCAAGCCCGCGCCAGCGGCGGATCAACGCGCGATGAGGGGCGCGTGAAGAGGCTGCGAAATCAGGCCTGAGGGCACGCGCGGGGCTCGGGCGCGGGCGAGAGTTTCGATAGCATCGGTCGATGTTGGAGTGCGCGGGCACGTGCCCGCGCGGCGGGGGTGGTCCGTTCGTGCCGAGGCCGGAGGCCCCGATGCCCGATCGCCGATCCACCGTTGCCGATGGTGTTCTGTCTGAAGCCCGCGCCGCACACGACTGGACGGGCTTTACGCGGATGGACACGCACTGCCATTCGTCGGCGAGCTCCGGGCCTGTGATGGCCGCGGCGGGCTGGGTCGGGTGTCCGGAGAGCTATTCGCCGCCCGAGAAGGTGTACGAGCAGGCGCGGGCGCGCGGGATGGATCTGGTCACGCTGACCGATCACGACACGATCGCGGGCGGGCTTGAACTCGTCGAACGCGGCTTTCCGGGCGTGGTGCTGGGCGAAGAGGTCACGGTTCACTTTCCCGAGGACCGCTGCAAGCTGCACGTGCTGGTGTGGGGGCTGACGCCCGAGCTGCACGAGCAGATCGGAGCGCAGGGGCTGCGTGAGGATGTGTATCAGTTTGCCGCGTGGCTCCGGCTGCACAACCTGCCCCACGCGCTGGCGCACCCGCTGTACGTGCAGAACCGGCGGCTCTCGCTGTGGCACCTCGAGCGCTGCGCGCTGCTGTTCAAGGGCTTTGAGGTGCTCAACGGTGCGCACGCGGGGACGCACCGGCGCGGGCTTGAGACGTTCCTTGAGGCGCTGACGCCCGCGAAGGTGCTGCGGCTGGTCGATGAGCACGGGCTGGAGCCGCTGTGGCCCAGAATCTGGGAGAAGGCGCTGACGGGCGGGTCGGACGATCACGCGCTGCTGAATGTCGGGCGGACGTTCACGGCGGTGGCGAGCGACGACGGCGCGCCGATCACCGATCCGCGCGAGTTCTTCAGGCAGGTGATGCACACACGCGCGCGCGTCGGGGGCGAGGCGGGGCACTCGTCGCTGCTGGCGCATCAGCTCGCGGCCGTCGCGGCGCAGCACTACGCGCGGACGCTCGATGCCAAGGCCTCGGCGCGCGGGCGGGCGGTTTCGTCGCGGCTGCTGCGCTTTGCAGGGATCCGCACAGAGCGGCCCGGGAAGCTCGCGGTCGCGCTGGACACGCTGCGCTCGCAGGTCCGCGCACGGCTCCGGGGCGGGCGGGCGCGGAGCCTGCCGATCTTGTCAGCGCTGCGGGCATCAATCGGCCCGGTGCTCGAGAAGTATCCGGACCTGCGCAGCGCGCTGTCGACAGGCGGGACCGAGTGCGCGCTGGCCTCACACGAGCGGATGGCGGCGTTTGCGGATGATCTCTACGGCGCGCTGCACGGATTCCTGGGTTCGAGCGCAGGGCGGGCGCTGCGGGCGCGCGATACGGCGGGGCTGCTCGAGCACCTGGCGTCCTATGTTGTGCTGGAGCTGACGCAGTTGCCGTATCTGGTGAGCCTGTTTCATCAGAACAAGGAGAGGCCGTTCGTCGAGCGGCTGGAGCATGAACATGCGGACCCTGCCCGGCCCGGGCGCTCACCCCTGGAACGACCGATGCGCGTGAGCCTGTTCACCGACACCCTCGCGGATGTGAACGGCGTGTCGCGGTTCATCCGCAACATGGCCGAGCAGGCGCTGAACCACGGGCAGGATCTGCACGTGATCACGTCGACGCGGATGGCGATGCCGCCGGGGATCACGGCCAATGTGTTCAACTTCGATCCGGTGTTCGCGACGAAGATGCCCAAGTACGAGCAGCTCGAGCTGGCGCTGCCGCCTCTGACGCGGATCTTGAGGCACATCGATCGGCATCAGCCGGACGTGATCCACATCTCGACGCCGGGGCCTGTGGGGCTGGTCGGGTATCTCGCGGCGCGGATGCTCAAGGTGCCCGTGCTGGGCGTGTATCACACCGACTTCCCGGCGTACGTCGAGCACCTGTTCGACGACGAGGCGCTGACGTGGACGGCGCAGCGGTTCATGCGTCTCTTCTATGACCCGTTCACGAGCATCTTCACCCGCAGCGAGGACTACGTCGGCGCGCTCGAGCGCCTGGGCATGGACCGCGCGAAGGTGCTCGCGCTCAAGCCCGGCGTGGACACGGAGACATTCCACCGCGGGGCGCGGGACGCGTCGATCTGGTCGAAGTTCCCCGGCGTGCGGCCCGGGGCGGTCAAGGTGATCTTCGTCGGGCGCGTGAGCCTCGAGAAGAACATGCCGTTCCTTGAGGCGGCGTGGAAGCGCGCACAGGCGCAGCTCGGGCGCGCGGGTGTCGAGGCCGACCTGATCATCGTGGGCGATGGGCCTTATCGCGCGCAGATGCAGGAACGACTCGCGAATCAGCACGCGCATTTCCTCGGGTTCAGGCACGGCGCGGAGCTCACGGCGCTGTACGCCTCGTCGGACCTGTTCGCGTTCCCGTCGCTGACCGACACGCTCGGGCAGGTCGTAATGGAGGCGCAGGCCTGCGGCATCCCGGTGCTGGTCGCGGATCAGGGCGGGCCCAAGGAAGTCGTCGCGCACGGGACGACGGGGCTCGTGCTGCCGGCCGAGGAGCGCGCGTGGGCGCAGGCGATCGTTGAGCTGTGCTCGGACCGGGCGCGGCTTGCGGCGATGGGCGAGTCGGCGTGGCGCGCGATGCAGGGCGCGTCGATCCGCGCGTCGTTCGAACACTTCTGGAGCGTGCACCGCGATGCGTGGCACGCGCACCTGGCGCGCTCGGGCCTCACGCCGGAGACGCTTGGGCGGGCGCGCGTGCAGCCGGGAAGGCCCGTCGAACGTGCGGCGCCGCTTCCCGGGTTCGAGCACGCGGCGGACTGAGAATCACGCCGCCATCTGACGGAGGTACTGCTCGATCTGCAGGCGCTCTTCGGGGCGGCTGAACGAGAGGCCCAGCGCGTCGGCGACCTGATCGGGCGTGACCGCGGCGGAGACGAAGCGGTAGGAGGCGAGCCGGTCGCCCTTGGAGTCGAAGAGGTAGGCGACGCCGTCAGCGCCGTCTTCGTGCGGATCGTTGGCGCGGCGGTGGTAGGTCGGGCCGATCTCGACGGAGGCGCCGTCGATCGTGAACTTGCGGGGCATCACCGCGGCGTGCTGATTGAGGCTCGAGACGAGCGATTCGTCGATGACGGCGACGAGCTGGGCCTGGACGCGGAGCGAGAGATTCTCGAGGTCGGCCATGCGGTCGGCGATGGAACTGAAGACGCCAACGGAGGCCTTGTACTCGTCGCAGGCGCGCTGGACGACGGGCGAGAGTTTGTCGCCGGGGAGGCCCAGAACGCGCTCGGCGACGCCGCTGAGCGGGACGGTCTGGACGGGCAGGCCCGACTTGGCATCAAGGCTGACGGCGCCGACGTAGTAGGCGAGGCGGTGGAGGCGATGGACGGACTCGGTGCGCGTCGCGTCGCTGGGCTCGGTGTGGTGCCACTCGATGGGCTTGCAGAGCAGGTCGGGGAGCTTCCAGCGCTTCATGAGCGCGGCGATCACGTCGACGTGCGTGTAGGGAAGATTCTGAAACTCGGCCTTGTAGATGTTGGGGGGCGTGACGGCGGGAGAGCCCTCGGCGCCCGCGATCGGGCCGTAGGCCTGGCCCTGGAGCTGCATCATGATCGGCTGGCCCGCGTCCATCAGCAGGCCGATGACGAAGGCCTCGCTCACGTGCTCGCGGCAGAGAGTGCGCGCGAGCTCCGCCGCGAGGCATGCGCGGTAGACCGCCTGACTCCAGCAGCGGCGCGCGAAAGCCTTGTCGGCGTCGGTCGAGGCGCTCTTGGCGAGGTAGAAGCCCAGCGAGAACGCGCGCAGCCGCTCAATGCCCAGCAGGACGCACGCGCGGTCGAGCGCGGTGACGGCCTTGCGCTGCGCGAAGTAGGCGGAGTTGGCGAGCTTCAGCAGGCGACCGACCATGCCCGCGTCGGTCTTGATGACCTTCACGTACTCGCTGATCTGCGCGTCGTGGTCGGAGGCGAGCTCGAGCACACGCACCGCGACCTCGGGCTGGGTGACCAGGCCGACGCGATCGAGATGCCGATCCAGCGTCGCGTAGAGCGCGGGGATCTCGGCGGCCGTGAGTTGCCAGCGTCGCTTCATCATGGGCGCGGACTCGCTCCGATGCGTGCGCGGATGCGCACGATCGGAGTATCGAGGGAAGGCCTGAGGGAGTTGACCCTCACCCGTTGGGTTGCCCGGGCCCGGAGCAGGGGAACCGGTGAGACTCGCGCAGACGTCACGATCGGATCCGCGGTCCGAGAATCGTGGGGCTGGCCGGGCGGGTTACGGCTGGAGCCGCGTGGCGCGCCAGGGCGATGCAGAGAAGGAATCGCCCCCGGCGTCGGGGTGAGGGGCGAGGTCGCGGGTCCAGCGTGCGCGGTCGTGGACGCGCCCGGTGCCGCCGAGCCAGAGCTCGACCGAGCGGGCCCATACGCGGAAGCCCCCCCAGTGAGGCGGACGCGGGACGACGAGCGCCTCGGCGCTGCCTCGGTCGACGACGGCCGAGAGCGGAACGCCGAGCGTGGACATCGTGCCGGCGACTTTCTCGAGCAGCGCTTCGCGCGAGGCGATCGGCTCGCTCTGGTCGCTGGCCCACGCGCCGATGCGGCTCTCGAGCGCGCGGGTGGCAAAGTACGCGTCGCTCTCCGCGGCCGGGCTGCGGACGACGGGGCCCTCGATGCGGACCTGGCGGTCGAGCGCGTCCCAGTGCATCACGATCGCGGCGCGGGGCGAGGCCTCAAGCTCGCGACCCTTGCGCCCGCGGTAGTTGGTGTAGAACACGACGTAGCCCAACTCCGCGTTCATGCCCTTGCACAGCACGATGCGTGCGGACGGCCAGCCGTCGGGCCCCACGGTCGCCAGCGTCATCGCGTTGGGGTTCGGCTGCACCTTGCGCGCGTGCGCCTCGTCAAACCAGCGGCGCACGAAGGAGAACGGATCCGAGGGCAGCTCGTCGGGCAGCGTTTCCTCGATCGCGTACAGATCGTCGATGCGGTCGGTGGGCATGCGGGATGGTACGGGGAAGGCAGGGCCAATGAGGAGTGGCCCATAGCCAGTGGGAGAAAGGCGCAAGGCATTCGGGATTCGGGGTTCGTCACGAGACCGCTGCTCGATCTGCTGCTTTGCTGGTTTGCTGCTTTGCAGGTTTGCTCGTTTGCTGCTGTTCTGTTCTCGTTCCCTCCGACTGACGCTGCTTCAAATGAAAACCGCCCCCGGGCGCGGGCCCGAGGGCGGGTGTGGGATTCGGAGAGGCCGAGGGCCTGTGAGGTCAGACGCCGCAGCCGGCGCTGAAGGCGTCGACGAAGGCGACGAAGTCGTCGGAGTCGACGAAGCCGGTGTTGTCGAAGTCGGCCGAGCGGGTGCAGTTGGGGTCGAGGCCCGCGTTGCCGACGCCGGTGCCGCGGCAGCCGCGCTCGAAGTCGTTGACGAAGACGACGAAGTCATCGGAGTCGACGAAGCCCGAATCGTCGTAGTCGGCGGGGCAGCAGGGCGTGAGGCCGAGCTGCGAGTCGCGCGGCTCGGGCGAGGCGAGGCGGAAGTCGTTGAAGTTCTGCCAGGTGTTCTGGCAGCCGCCCTGCCTGCGCTTGACGCTCTGGGTGACGGCGGTGGAGAGGGTGGCCGAGCCGCCCAGGAAGCACTCGTTCTTGATGCCGTAGGCGACCCAGTCTTCCACGTCGGGGCCGGGGTTGCCGTTGATGGGGCAGGCGGGGACGGTCGTGGAGTTGCGGACGAGGGCGATCTTGGCGTCGGACTGATCGATGCCGAAGCCGGGGGTGAAGGTGACGTCGGAGAACAGGGGCGCTCCGAACTGGCCGGGGTTGGCGAGGGTCTGGACGAGGTAGTGCTGGCCGGGCTGGAGGATGGTGTTGGCGGGGATGATGCCGCGGCGATCGGTGGTGAAGGTGGCGGCGAGGCTGGAGCCTGCGGCCCAGACGCTCCAGCCGCCGATGTTGACGGGGGAGTTGGAGCGGTTGAAGAGTTCGATGAAGTCGGCGTTGACGGGGGCGCTGAAGGCGCCGCCGCCGCCGAAGATCTGCGAGATGACGACGTTGCCCGCGCTCTGTGGCGTGCAGTTGCTGACGCGGATCTTCTCCGTCACGGTGCTGGTGCGGCTCTGGGCATCGCTGACGGTGACGGGGATGGTGTACTCGCCCGTGGGGATGCCGACCTCGGCGTAGACCGAGCGGCTGAAGACGCCGTCGCCCGCGACGACATCGCCGAGCGTTCCGTTGTCGACGAGCGCCTCGGTGGGCGAGAAGCCCAGGGCCGAGAGATCGGCGGTGACCGTGACGCCGGTGCTGGTGGGGACGACGCCGGGCGTCAGCCGGGCGGTGAGCAGCGCGGCCGAGCCGCCGTCGGCGCAGACGGCCTCGGGGAAGAACTCGGCGTTGATCGCCGGATTCGTGGGCGTGTTCTGCTGGCGGACGGTGACGTTGTCCAGGCGCGAGCGGCCGTCGACGTCGTAGGGCGTCAGGTTGCCGGCCGAGGTGTTGTACGCGGTACCGTTGTCGTAGGGGATGTTGTTGTTGATGAAGGGGACGGGAGAGAAGATCGAGACGACGCGGAAGCGGAAGTTGGGGTTGTTGGCGACGCCCGCGACGTTGGAGAGGTCGACGGTGCGGTTGTTGTACCAGAGGTCGCCGCCCTGCGAGGCTTCGAAGATGCCGCTGTTGGCCAGGCCCGCGGTGGAGTAGGAAGCGCCGCCGTTGATCGAGTACTGGAACTGGACCCAGCGGGACATGCGGTTGGAGTGGCGGTGATCCCAGCTGACGACGATGTTGGAGAAACCGGCGGTGGAGACGCGGAACTCCACGCCCGAGGCGCCCGAGTTCAGGCCCTGGGCCTGCCAGGGCGAGAGGTCGAGGGCGGCGTTGTCGGGGGTGGAGACGTCGGTCGAGCCGGCGCCGTTGCGGAAGGCGATCTGAGGCGTGCCCAGGGCGACGATGGTGCCGCTGCCGACGCTGGGGGTAAGCGTGCCGACGGATGCGCCGCCGCCCGAGACGTTGAAGTTCCACTGGGTGATCGTCTGACCGAGCGTCGCGCCCGCGCAGACCGTGAGCGCCAGGGCGCCCGCACACATCGCCATCCGCATACACAGACCTCCCTCTGAGAAACACACCGTGATGAAATCGTTGAACCGACACACGCCCGTCCCATCTCGGCGGGCGAAGAACTGAGCGGGTTACTGCTTGAGGCCGTCGGCGCCCAGGACGCCGCCGTAGACCTTGCCTTCGAGCTCGTCGTAGACGAGGCCGCGGAAGCCGGAGTTGCCGATGTCGGCGTTGCGGGAGCCGAAGTAGCCGTCGCGGACGCGGTCGTCGGTGAAGACCTTGACCGAGCCGTCGGCGAAGGCGAGGTTGCCGCGGTAGCGATCGTGCGTGACGTTGCCGGCGGGGTCGGCGGCGCGGGGGCCCTTGCCGTGGACGGGCCCGAAGCGGTCGAACTTCTGCCGGCCCCAGACCGTGCCCGAGGAGCGCGAGATCGCGGCGGTGGGTCCGTCGCTGACGGCCTTGGCGCCCTCGTAGCGCTGGCCGCGGTAGTTGACGAAGTCGTCGTTGTTGTTGTTCCAGACGGTGGCGTCGCCGAAGAGAATGACCTTGTCGAGCGTGGAGACGTTGCCCAGGAAGCGCTCGTTGAGCGGGCCGACGACGCGGGAGTTGAGGACGCGCGGCGTGCCGGTGTCGATCGAGGCCATGTCGATCGTGATCACGCGCTCGGGGTCGGTCGAGCCCGGGACGGTGCCCGAGCGCATGGCGGTGTGGGCCATCTGCCAGTTCTGGCAGTAGTTGGTGTTGAAGCCGCGGTCGATGAGGTTCCAGGCCTCTTCAAGGGTGAAGGGCTTGATCTGGCCGTTGTCGGTGAGGCGGTCGCCCACGCGGTTGGAGAAGCGGGCGGGGTTGGAGGGGCAGAGGAGCTTGCCGGGGTTGGCGTACTCGCCGTTGACCATGTCGGCGACCCACCCGAAGCGGTCGATGGGGCCATAGTTGCGGAGGACGCGGTTGTCGAAGGGGCCGGAGCAGTAGGTGCCGTTGTTGGAGTTGGCGTAGGCGAGGCTCGCGGCGGCGAGCTGTCGGAGGTTGTTGCCGCAGACGGTCTGACGGGCAGTCTCGCGGGCTGCGCCGAGCGAGGGCAGCAGGATGCCGATCAGCAGCGCGATGATCGCGATGACGACGAGCAGCTCGATGAGCGTGAAGCCGCGCGAGACGCGGACCGCGTTGGACGACATCGCCATGTGTGGAACCCTCAGAACACAGAGGGTCAACGCTAGTTGGGCCGCGCGCCGGACGGGTTCTTTCCATGTCAAGCCCGCGTCAAGACTGTGTGAAGATGCCCGACCAGCGGAGTCCGGTATGCGTTGAAGGACACGACCTTACGCGCTTCCAGCGACTTTCAGCGCTCGTGCGCAATCTGAGCCTGGCCTTCACAATCGACCGGCTGGACTGTGGGATGCCTGTGCCGGGCGCGGTCAGCGGTACTCGTAGAGGATGGGGGCATCGACCTCGGGGTGGAGCGAGGCGTGGACGGGGCAGGCGTGCCCGACCTTCTCGAGCTTCTCGCGCCACTCGGCGGGGACGCTCGCGGGGAGCGTGACGCGGACGGGCAGGCGCGCGATGCGGCGGGGCGCGGGAGGCGTGGACATGTGCTTCTCGACCCGCGCGGTCGCGCCCGCGACGCTCAGACCGTTGCGCTCAGCGTACATCGCGATGGTCGTGAGGATGCACGACGCGAGCCCGGCGCCGACCAGGTCGGTCGGGCTGAAGGCCGAGGCATCGCCCCCGATGTCCTTGGGCGCGTCGGTGCGCAGCACGGCGCCCTCGGGATGGTGCAGCTCACACTTCTTGTTGCCGGAGTACGCGACGCGGATTTCAACCATGGGCGATGGTACGCGCGGCGTTCAGGGGCAACCCGCCTGATAGGAAGCGACAAACGCGACGAAGTCGTCGGAGTCGACAAAGCCGCTCGCGTCAAAGTCGGCCGTGCGTTCGCAGGCGGGGTCGGGACCGAAGGGGCCCTCGCCGGTCGCGACGCACCCGCGGGTAAAGGCGGCGAGATAGCTCACGAAGTCGTCGGAATCGACAAAGCCCGAGCGGTCAAAGTCGGAGCGGCACCAGACGAGCACGATGCGCGCGCCGCGGTCTTCGACGCGGAGTGAACCGACGGCGGTCGGCGGGAGGATGGCCTGGCTGATCTGGCCGATGCGGGGCGGTTCGGTCGCGCCCGGCGCGAGCGCGACCAGCTCGCGCTCGAACGAATCGCCGCCCCAGGCGCTGGGGTCGGGCCCGCGGACCTCGACGATGCCCGAGAAGGGCCAGAGCGTGCAGTCGATGAGCATCTGGTCGGTCTGCGTGGGCGTGAAGTCGAAGACGAGCCGGAGATTGGCGCCGGTGTTGAGGGCGCCGGGCACGCGGAAGGTGAGGGCGCCGATGCCGGTGCCCGCGGGGTCGACGCGCGAGGAGACGGACAGGCTCGCGGCCTGCAGGAGGCCGGTGGTGAAGATGGAGTCGAGGGTGACGCCGGCGGTGTTGGTGATCGTCAGCGGGCCTGGGCCTTGAACAGCGCCGAGCTGGGAGGGTGCGCTGAGATCGATCGAGACGCCGGGCACCGTGGTGCGGAGGCTGGGGGTGGTGAGGCCCGAGCTGTTGGTGAAGGACCAGTTGCCCGAGGCGAAGAACTCGCCCGAGGGATTGACGGTGATCGGAACCTGCGTGGAGCCCGAGCCGAGGAAATCGCCTTGGACGGTGATGGACGGCGCGACGGGCCCTGCGACGCGGGTGATGGTGAGGCCGGGCTGGCCCAGCAGCGAGCGGAGCGACACCGAGCCCTCGATGCTGACCGAGGCCGCGCGCGTGAGGAACATGGGGTGCTGGATGTCGGCGTTGCCCAGCGCGAGAGAGCCCGCAAAGACGCGGAAGCTGTTGGAGAGATTGATCAGCGAGCGGAGCGTGACAAGGCGGATGGTGACGGAGGAGGCCGGGGCGGTGGTGCCCAGTTCGATCTCGCTCTGGTCGCGGAGGTCCAGGGTGCCCGGGGGGTTGCCGCCTGGGCCGAGGATCTCGACGTGGTCGCAGGCCAGGCGCACGCCGGTGGGGTTGGACTGGTCGCCGATGACGGTGGAGACACCGCCGGGGGTGAGACGGAGGGTCTGGGGCCCGCTGAAGCGGAGCGGGGCGCCGACAGAGAAGCGGCTGATGGTCGAGACCAGGCCGGTGACGGCGCCGGTGGCGGTGGATTCCAGGAGCGTGCTGGTGACGGGGCCTGAGGAGTTGATGGTGGAGTTGTTGAGGGTGATCGGGCCGGTGATGGAGAGGATGCCGTCGATGCTGGATGTTGAGCCTTCGCGGAGTGAGACCGACGCGGCGCGGAGGACGCCCCCGACGCCGACGCGCAGGGCGCTGTTGACGGCCTCGACGTCCTCGGCGACTTCGACGGTGGCGTTGCTGATGCTCAGGCCATCGTCGCCCAAGCCGCTGAGGATGCGGAGCCTGCGGACGAAGGCCTGCGCGCCCGACTCGACGCGGATGGTGGAGAGGTTGGGTGCGCTGGCGGAGTTTTCGTTGACGAGTTCGTCGGTGTTGAGCACGGTGCCGGTGCCGGCGAGGTTGAGGTCGGCGCCTTCGACGGTGAGGCGGAGGTCGCCCGAGACCTCGAGGGTGGAGCCCTGCTGAACGGAGACTTCGCCGCCGGCGAGGGTGAGATTGGTGGTGACGAGGTTCAGGGATTGATCGGCGAGGACAAGCCGCCCGCCGGTGGTGGTGAGCGCGCCGTTGACGGTGAGCGCGCCCGTGACAGCCACTTCGCCTCCGCTGAGCAGAAGCTGACCGCGGGTGGGCGAGCCGAAGATGCTGAGCTGTCCGACATCAACGCGCCCGCCCGAGACGCGGAGGATGCCCGAGCCGCTCTGGTCATCGCCGACGTCGATCACGGCGGCGGCGACCTGCCCGCCGCGGACGTCAAGCTCGCCTGTGCCTGCGCCGGCGGCGGAGGTGTTGCGGGCGATGCGAAGGGTGCCCAGCTGGAGCGAGCCTCCGTGAAGCACGATCTCCCCGAGGCCGGTGGCGTTGGGGGCGATCGAGGAAACGCCCGTGGTCAGAACGGCGGGCGTGTCGGCGGGGCCCGAGCCGATGGTGAGGGTGCCCGAACCGGCTGGGCCGATGCTCAGGGCCGAGGCCGAGAGCTGGCTGGTGGCGCCGGTGATGAGCGCGCTGCCGACGGCCGAGGCCTGCTCGCCGACGCTGAGTGTCGAGGTGCTGGTGAGCCTCGCTCCGGGCTGAAGTTCAAGGGTGCCCGCGCCTGCGATGCCGACGCGGACAACCTGCGCGTCGGAGGTTGACGGGCCTAGGAGTCGGAGCGTGCCCGAGGAGCCGGAGTTCAGGCCGAGGATCAGGTCCTGGGTGTCAAGCTGGCCTTGGGTGAGACGCGCCTCGGCGACATCGCCCGCGAGCTGGCCGATGGTGAACTCGTCGAAGGTGTTGTGGTTCAGGGCGATCTGGAGCGAGACGGTGCCCCGGCGGAAGGTCTGGGCGCGGACGACCGGCACGGCGGGGTCGAAGAGCACGGAATAGGTCGCGTTGAGGTTGTACACCAGCGCGTCCTGCTGAGCGGGCAGGCCGATGGGCAGCCAGTTGAGCGTGTTGGACGCGGCGCCCCCGGAGGGGTTGTTCCACGACCGGGTCACCTGCGCGTGGGCAAGGCCCGCCGAGAGGGCGAGCACGCCCGCCAGAGTCAGGCCTGCCAAACTCCGACCCGCCCACCCGCGACGAGATGCTGCCGAGGTCCGCTCACCGTCCGCAATGTTGGTCCGCACGCACAACCTCCGCGCCCTGTGGGCTTGCCATGGGCAGTATGCGGGAAACACCGGCCCGAATCAACCAAAAACGAAAACCCCCGAGCCGAAGGGCCCGGGGGCGGAGGTGCGGAAGGGATCTCGTCGCGGCCTGAGGCGTTACGAGTTGATCACGCGGCCTTCGGAGGCGAGCGCCGCCTCGTGGATCGATTCGTGCATGGTCGGGTGGGCGTGCACGGTCGCGATGAGTTCTTCGCTCGTGGCTTCGAGCCGGCGCGCGAGGGAGAGCTCGGCGATCAGTTCGGTCGCCTGGTCACCGACGATGTGGGCGCCGAGGATCTCACCGCGGGGCAGGCCCCGGATGATCTTGACGAAGCCGTCGGTGTTGCGCGTGGCGATGGCCTTGCCCAGCGCGCTGAAGTTGAAGGTGCCGGTCTGGTAGTCCTTGCCCTTGACCATGCCGCGCTCCTTGAGGGCGCGCTCGGTGAAGCCGACGCTGGCGATCTGCGGGTGGCAGTACGTGCAGCCCGGGATGACCGAGTAGTCCATGGGGAGCGGTTCGTGGTGGAGCTTCTTGGCGCGCCAGGCGATGCGCTCGACGCACAGGATCGCTTCCTCGCCCGCGACGTGGGCGAGCCAGGGCGGGCCGATGACGTCACCGATGGCGTAGATGCCCGGGAGGTTGGTCTTGTAGTCGATGGCTTCGTTGACGGTGCCGGTGCCCGGGCCGTTCCAGCCCTGGGGGACGAAGTCGGTCTTGATGTGGTCGCGCCAGGTGTCGAGGCCCAGTGAAGCGTCGAAGAGGCCATCGAAGCGGCCCTTGACACCGATCGCGAGCAGGACCTTCTCGGCCTCGAGGGTTTCCTTCTTGGACTCGTCGCCCTTGGGCTTGCCGTCGGGCCCGGTGATGACGGGGGCGACGGTGACCTTGACGCCCGAGGCGGTCTTCTCGATGCCCAGCGTGGTGGTCGAGGTGCGGATGTCCATGCCGTGCTTGCGGAAGACCTTGTCGACGGCGGCGGACGCGTCGTCATCCTCGACGGGCAGGATCCGCGGCTGCATTTCGATCACGGTGACCTTCGTGCCGAAGGTGTGATAGAAGTAGCCGAATTCCATGCCGATCGCGCCCGCGCCGATGACGATGAGGCTCTTGGGCTGCGACTTGTTGTACATGGCCTCGCGCGCGCCCCAGACTTTGTCGTTGTCGAACTTGGCAAAGGGCAGATCGCGCGCGACCGAGCCGGTGGCGATGATGACGTGCGAGGCGGTGATCGTCTCGCGGGCCTTGCCGGCGGGGGTGATGGGCGAGTCGGTGCGCTCTTCGTTGACCTGGCAGTCAAAGAGCTCGACGCGGGCGGGCTGGGTGCCCTTGGCGGCCGAGACGATCTTGGCCGAGGCGGTGATGTGCTCGATCTTGTTCTTCTTCATCAGAAACTCAACGCCCTTGTTGAGTTTCGAGGCGACATCGCGCGAGCGGGTGATGACCTTGGACCAGTCAAAGCCGATCTCGCCGGAGATCTTCAGGCCCCAGGACTCGCGGTCGTGGAGCTTTTCGTAGAGCTCGGCGTTGGAGAGGAGGGCCTTGGAGGGGATGCAGCCCCAGTTGAGGCAGACGCCTCCGAGCTTGGCGCGTTCGATGACGGCCGTTTTGAAGCCGAGCTGCGCCGCCCGGATCGCCCCGACATAGCCGCCGGGCCCGCCGCCGATGACCACGACATCAAAGTGACGCTCTGCCACGCTTCGCACCTTTCTTCCGCCCACCGCCGAGAACCGCAGGAACCACGCCCGCCGCCCAAACCGCTCCCGACCGAACCCCACGGAACTGAACCAGCCCGCAGCCCGACGCACAGGCCCGGCCCCAGCCCCGGAAGCCCGGGTTGAGACTATAGGAACCCGCGCCGGAGAGGCCCCGGGAGGGAGGGCAGGGCGGGGAACTTCCTGGAATGCGAAGGCCCCCGGGATGGTGTGTCCCGGGGGCCTTGTGTTTTCGGTCAAGGATGGGCCGTGTGCGGCGCGGGGATGCCGCGGCGGATCAGCCCTTGGCGGGGGCGCCGGGGGCGAAGTACATGAACTCTTCGCGGACGACCTTGCCCTTGAGCACCGTGTAGACGGCGACTTCGTCCATGATCTCGCGGGTGCCCGCGGCCTTGTTTTCGACGTCCATCTTGAAGCGCACGGCAAAGCCGGTGGAGCCGACGAAGGGGCCCTCGGCGGAGGCGCCATGGATCTGGTGGTCGGCCATCCAGGCCTCGCTCTTGGCGCGGACGGCCTTGCGCCCGTGCCAGGCGAGGTTGACGCCCAGGCCCTCGATCGAGACAAGCTTCTTGTCGTAGTACTTGTCTTCGATCTGCTGCCACTCGCCTCGGTTGAACATCGCGACGAAGTCGGCGCCGATCTCGACGGGCGAGGCGCCCTTGCCGGTGGTGACGGGCGTGGGCGCGAGCTTGTCCTTCTTCTTGCCGGGCTTGACCTTGGGGGGGCTGGCCTTCTTGTGGGCCTTTTTCAGGGCTTTTTTGTCCTTCTTGCTCTTCTTGTCCTTGGGCATGGCAGTGTTCTCCGGAGATGAGGGATGAGAGCGGTTCAGGATCCCCGGCCGTGGCGGGCGCGGAGGATCTCCTGCACTTCCGCGATCAGTTCTTCGAGCCGGCGGTCGGAGGTGTCGAGGGGTTTGAGCTTGCGCTGCTCGATCTGCTGGACTTCCTGGTAGTTGTTGATGATCGCGCCGACGACGAGGTTCACGAGGATGAACGTCGCGAGGATGATCCAGCCGGTGTGGTAGGCGGTGGCGTACCAGCCGACGTGCTCCTGGCCTGTGTAGACCAGTTCGGCCCAGTTGTCCTGAGTGAGCACACGGAAGAGGGTGAACAGGGCGGTGTGGAGGTCGCGGAACTCGGGCTGGTGCGGGCCGAGGACCTTCACGCCGATGACGGCGAACACGTAGAAGAAGATGACGGCCAGCAGCCCGATGTACTTCATCGAGACGACCGAGCGGACGAGGACCGAGACGATGAGCCGGAGCTCGGGGATGGTGCGGACGAGCCTGAGCACGCGGAAGACGCGGAGGATGCGCGCGACGGTGCCGAGCTCGCCCACGTCGGGCAGGAACGCGGCGATGATGATGGCCAGGTCGAAGAGGTTCCAGCCATCGGAGAAGAACGCGCGGACCGAATCACGCGCAAGGAACTTGAGGACGATCTCGACGATGTAGATCGCCAGGCAGATCTGGTTGACGATTGCCCACACGGGCGAGGCGTGATAGGTCTCCAGGCCGATGACGACGGCGTTGGTGACGATGACGGCGAGGATGAACTTGGTGAAGGGCGCGCCGTCAACGAACGCGCGGAGCTTGGGCATGCGCGAGGCGCCTGGGCTGGTCGCGTGGGGGGGCGTCGTCATGGGCGCGGTCATGGCCGGGTTATGGGTTGGGGTCTGGGCGGGGGTCTGGGCTGGCGCTCAGGCGTTGATCTTTGAAGCGACGATGGTGCACTTGGCGCCCAGGGCCTTGACGGCCTGATGGACCGCGCTGTCGCGGAGGTTGCCGGCCTCGTCGAAGGCTTCGTGGGCCTTGGGGACGGCGACCTGATCTGGAAGGACCAGCACGCCGATGGAGCTCAGGACGCTGCGGACCGTGACGAGGCCGCGCAGGCCGCCGAGGGCGCCCGGGGAGGCGGACATGATCGCGCCGACCTTGCCGTTGAACGCGGCGAGGCGTCCTTCGCCCGGCGCGGGGCGGGAGACCCAGTCGATGGCGTTCTTGAGCGCGGCGGTGACGGAGGAGTTGTACTCGGGGCAGGCGATGATGAGCCCCGCGGCGGGGATCATGATCTCCTTCAGGCGCTTGACGTTCGCGGGCGTGCCCTGCTCGCGCTCGACGTCTTCATCGAAGAGCGGCAGCGGGAAGTCGCGGAGGTCGAGCTCGACGACGTCGGCCCCCGCCTCGCGCGCGCCGATGGCCGCGATGTGCGCCAGCTTCTTGTTGAACGAGCCCACCCGCAGACTGCCCGCGAACGAGACGATCCGGATCGCCATCGAGAAATCCTCCGTGACTGCGTGCATGGTAACACCGCCGCGCGGGAACGCAGGAAAGAAAACAGGCCCGGGCGGGGGCCCGAGCCTGTGGGTGTGCTGAGGTTGGCCGGCGGGCTCAGGAGCCCTTGGCCTCGGAGAGGAGCGCGGCGACGGCGCGGCCCGCGTCATCGTCGCGGCCCCGGGCCCAATCCAGCGCGGTCTTGCCCGAGGAGTCCTTCAGTTCGGGGCGCGCGCCGTGGTTCAGGAGAAGGATGACCTTGTCCTTGTCGCCTCGGTCGGCGGCCTTCATGAGCGGGGTGATGCCGTCGTTGTCGGCCTGATTGACGTCGGCCTTGGCCTCGATGAGGGCCTTCATGACGTCCAGCCCGCTCTCGGCGGCAGCGGCCATGCCGAGCGCGGTCGTGCCGGTCTGGTCGCGGTCGTTGACGTTGGCGCCCGCGTCGAGCAGGACGCGGACCTTATCGAGTTCGCCCGTGCGCGACGCGATGACGAGCGGGGACTGGCCCCACTTGTTCTTCACGTTCACGTTGGCGCCCTTCTGGACTAAAGCGCGGACGGACTGGGGCGTGCCGCGGGCCGCGGCCATCATGACGGCGGTCCAGCCGTCGTTGCTGCGGGCATCGACGCGGGCCTGCGCGGCGAGCAGCGCCTCGACGGTGGAGGCATCGCCCCAGCCAGCGGCGTAGATGAGGGCGGTCTTGCCGTCGCGCGCGGTCGCGTCGACGTTGGCCTTCTCGCCCAGCAGAGCCTTGACGATGTCGCTCTTGCCCGCGACGGCGGCGGACATGAGCGGGGTCATGCCCTCGCGCCACTTCTCGCTGCCCTCGTAGGGCACGTCGACGGGCGTCTTGGACTGGATCTTGGCCAGCACGCCCTTGAGATCGCCCGACATGGCGGCCTCATGGATCGCGACGGCAGTGGGCGAGCTGGCCTGTGCGGCCTTGGTGCCCACGTCGCCCCCGAGCTGGTCGACGAAGTAATACAGAATTCCGCCAGCGATGATCAACGCGAAGATGATCACGACGGCCGGAGCGCGGCTGTGCCCCTGTACCGAAGTCGTGGTCATGAGATACCTCCTTGCTGAGCCCCACCACCCCAACAAATCCGTCCCACCACACCACACCACCAACCCCATCTCGGCGCTCTCGGCCTGAGAGGCTTGGAGAGTGCTGATTGGGAAACCCCGGGCGAGCGTTCGCCTGGGGCACCATGTTTGGTCAGATTACCACATGAGCGGGTCCGTTGTCGAGGCCGGTCGCGGAGCCGATTGGAAGGGCGGTCGCGAGAGCGGACGGACAGACCCAAGGGTGCCGGACCGAGCGTCCGTGAGGACGGTCAACAGGTCCGGCGGGGAACGTGCGGAGGTAAGGTGCCGTTCATCGAGGGGAGCATAGCCCCGGAGATGCCCGGGTCCAGCGATACCGAACAAAATCCGATTATTGGCGCCCAGCTCCGCGCGGGCGCCCGAGTTTGGTGGGAGCGGGGGCTCAGCGGGGGGCGAGGCGCCTGCGGATCTGCTCGGCGAGTCGGTCGGCGAGTCGGTCGGCGAGGTCGGGGTCGCCGGACTGGACCACGGTGTAGGTGGGCCAGAGGCCACGGGTTCCGAAGTCCTCGTCGTAGGCAAAGGAGCTGGAGCGGATGCTGCGGGTCGCGGGGCGCCAGCCGGGGCGCTGGACGCGCTCGACGATGACCTCAACCTTGCCGACGAGGGGCTTGAGGTCGGACTCGCCGCCACTGTTGACGGCCCCACTGTTGACGGCCTGTGGATTGGCGGTGGAGTCGCCCGCCGGTTGGCCCGCCGACTCAACCGCCGGTTCGAAGGTCACACGGACCCGTCGGCGCTGCTGGTTGACGAAGTCTTCCCACTCCTGGCCGACGCTTGATTGCTCGGCATCCCACGGCGAGGCGAGGCCCTGCGTGGTCTTCGGCGCGGTGGTGATGACGCCCTGCTGCGCGTCGGTGCGTTCGAGGGTGAAGCGGTAGGACCGCAGCACGTCGCGGGTCGCGTCGAAGGCTTGGGCGTAGCTGCCGGCGGGGACGTCGAAGGTGCCCTGCGTCTTGGGCGCGGAGCAGCCGATGAGCGAGGCTGCGGAGAGCAGGGAGAGGATCGCGAGGGTGGGCCGCATGGGATCAAGGCTAGGCGGATTCAGACCGCGGCCCGGATGAGGTCCCACGCCCGGCGGACGTGGCCCTCGGTGACGCCGACGGCGCCGATCGCCAGCCTCAGCGTCAGGATCGGCGTGCGATCGGGCCCGGGCAGCACGGTGTGCGTCAGGAACATCTCGCCCGCGTCGTTGAGGCGGTCCATCAGCGCCTTGGACTTGGCGTCGTCACCTCGGAGCCGGAAGCACACCAGGTTCATCGTGCGCGGCGTGACGATCTCGAAGCGATCGTCGGAGGCGACGAGGGATTCGAACACCTCCGCGAGGCGGACGTGCTCGCGGATGTAGTCGCGGAGGGCGCGCGCGCCGAAGGTGCGGAGGACGAGCCAGAGCTTGAGCGCGCGGAAGCGCCGACCGAGCGGGATCTGCCAGTCGCGATAGTCGATCACGGCGCCCGCGTCGCTCGCGGCGTTGCGCAAGTACTCGGGCGTGACCGAGAGGGCGGCGAGCAGGCTCGCGCGGTCGCGCGTCCAGAAGCAATCGCAGTCGAAGTTGGTCAGAAGCCACTTGTGCGGGTTCACGCACAGCGAGTCGGCGTGCTCGAGGCCCGCGAGCCAGGGGCGGAATTCGGGGCAGATCGCGGCGACGCCCGCGTGCGCGGCATCGACGTGGATCCAGAGCTCGGGCGCGTGCGCGCGGGCGATGCGGGCGAGCTCGGGGATGGGGTCGATCGCGGTGGTGCCCGTGGTGCCGACGGTCGCGGTGAGGCTGATGGGCGCGAGGCCTTGGGCGAGGTCGCGCGCGAGCGCGGAGTCCAGCGCGGCGGGGTCCATGCGGAACTGCGCGTCGGTCTCGATGAGGCGCAGGCGCGCGCGGTCGTCGGGAGAGGAGGCTAGGCCCGCAATCATCGCGGCCTTGACGACCGAGGAATGGGCTTGGGTGGAGGTGTAGAGGGTCATGGCGCTGTCGGCGATGCCGCGGGCCCGCGCGCGGGCGCGTGCGGCGAGGAGCGCGACGAGCGTGGCTTCGGACGCGGTGCCTTGGATGACGCCTCCGCCTGTGCGCGACGGGCTGAGGAAGGGCGCGGGAAGATCGAGCAGCGTGCCGAGCCAATCGAGGACGCGGGTTTCGAGTTCGGTGCAGGCGGGGGAGGTTTGCCAGAGCATCCCCTGCACGCCCAGGCCGGCGGAGAGGATCTCGCCGACGATCGAGGGGCCCGTGACGTTGGCGGGGAAGTAGGCAAAGAACATCGGGTGCTGCCAGTGCGTGATGCCGGGCAGGATGAGGCGGTCGAGGTCGTCGAACGCGGCGTCCCAGGGCTCGGGCGCTTCGGGCGCGGCGGCGGGGAGGGCGTTGAAGAGCTCGCCCGGCTGCGTGCGTGCGCGGACGGGTGGCGTGGGGGCGCCCGGCGCGGCGGCCTGGGTGCGCGCGAGGTAGTCAAAGGCCCAATCGACGGCGCGGTGCGCGGCGGCGCGGTCGAGCGCGAGACGATCGGCGCTGGTGGGGTGCATCGGCCAAGCGTACCGCAGCGGGCGCTGGCCCGAAAATCTCACGGGTGAACGGGCGGAATCACTGGCCGAGACCGAGAACACGCGGCACTCTGGGAGTGGAGAAGCGCGTGCCGAGGTCTCGGCGTTCGGAGGCAGGCCGCGCGCGGAGTGGATTGAGAGAGGCGGAACATGAAGAGCGTGATGGGTTCGGCGCTGCCGATCGCGGCGGCGGCGGTCATGTCGTCGGTCGCGCAGGGCGCGATCGTGGTGCCCGGGACTTCGAACCTCTGGCTCGCGGGGATGCCCGCGGGAAGCGTCGCTGGCAACGGGCAGGACACCGCGCCCGCGCAGAGCCCCGTGCTCGCGCCGATCGCGATCTCGGGGGGCATGGTGCTGAGCTTCTCGGCAAAGGGCGCGGTGAACTACACGCCCGACGCGCCGGGCGACTGGGGCCCGGACGGGATCTCTGGCTACTTCAGCGCGCGCACGCCCGGCACCGAGAACGGGATCTCAGATCTCACCGCGCGCGTGAGCTCGCTGATCGGCGTGTTCCTCAGCGATGACCAGCCCGACGGGAGCGAAGATCCGAACGCGCTGGACTTCTCGACGCCGGGCGCGGAAGACTTCGCGTCGCTCAGCCCGCTGCTCAAGCAGGCGTTCTTTATCGGCGACGGATTCGACGGTCAGGGCGGCGTGCAGTCGTTCGTCGTGCCCGAGGGCGCGACGCGGCTGTACTTGGGCGTGATGGACGGCTTCGGCTGGTTCAACAACTCGGGCGCGATCACCGTCGAGGTGATCCCCGCGCCGGGCGCGCTGGCGCTGGCGGGGCTGGCCTCGCTCGCGGCGACACGCCGTCGGCGCTGAGCGCGGCCGGGCAACGGACAACTCACATCAACGAAGAAGGCCCCCGAGCGATCGGGGGCCTTGTCGTTTGCGTGCGAGTCGAGACGGGCCTCACTCGGGGAGCTTCTCCATTTCCTTGCGGACGCGGTCGGTGAGGCGCGCGACGGTGTCGGGGCCGAAGTCGAAGGTGAGGCCCGCGGCGGCGAAGAGCTCGGGCAGGGGCTTGCTGCCGCCCAGGGCGAGGGCCTTGAGGTAGTGCGAGACGGCCTCGGTGGGTCCGCGCTCGAGGCTCATGAGCCAGAGCTGGAGGGCGCCGAGCTGCGCGATGCCGTACTCGATGTAGTAGAACGGGTGCGTGAAGAGGTGCAACTGGCGGTGCCACATGGTGGCGCGGTAGGCGTGGAGGCCCTGCCAGTTGACCGGATGGCCGAAGGACTGCTCGAGCTCGAGCCACGCGGCGGTGCGCTCGGCCCGGCGGGCGCTGGTCGCGGCGTCGGGGTGCTCGTAGATCCAGTGCTGGAACGCGTCGATCGTCGCGATCCAGGGCAGGATGCCGACGGAGCGCTCGAGCTGCAGGCGCGTCGCGCGCGAGAACTCTTCGTCGCTCGGATAGAACGCGCGCATGTGCGGGATCGTGAGCAGCTCCATGCTCATGCTCGCGACCTCGGCGAACTCGATCGGCGAGTGGCGGTACGCCAGCAGCGGCTCCTGGTCGGAGAGGATCGAGTGGAAGGCGTGGCCCGCCTCGTGGAGCATGGTGGTGACGTCGCTGGAGCGGCCCGCGGCGTTCATGAAGATGAAGGGCTTGCGCGAGCGGTCGCGGTTGTACTGATATCCGCCCGGCGCTTTGCCCTTGCGGCTGTCGAGGTCGAGGCACGCGCCGTTGCGGGCGCCCTGCGTGTTCGCGCCGTCGCCCATCGAGCTGAGCATCTTCGCCAGCCGCGGGTCCAGGCTCTGGAAGACCGCGACGGACTTGCTCACCAGTTCGCGCCCGCCCTCGAAGGGGCGCAGAGGCCCGCGGCCCAGCGGATCGACCGACAGGTCCCACGGCCTGAGCTGTTCGAAGGGGATCTTGAGCTGCGAGGCGCGGCGGCGGTCCCACTCGGCGACCAGCGGCACGACGTGACGCCGGCACGCCTCGTGAAAGTCGCGGCAGTGCTTGGGCGTGTAGTCAAAGCGCAGCTTGCTCTTGAACGCGTAGCCCACGTAGTTCTCAAAGCCCGCGTTCTTCGCGACGCGATGGCGCAGCGTGACCATCTCGTCGTAGATCGAGTCCAGCGCCTCGGCGTCCTTGAGGCGACGGTCGGCGACGGCGCGCCAGGCCGCCTCGCGGATCGCGCGGTCGGTCATCTCCTGATACTTGCCCATCTGGGGGAGCGTCTGCTCGCGCCCTTCGAACTGCACGCTCATCGCGCCCGAGAGCTCTTCAAAGCGCTGGCCGAGCTTGGCAAGCTCGGTCTCGATCGGAACGTTTTCGTCGCGGAAGAGCTCGACGGCGGCGCGGGTGTCGCGCTCGAGCACGGTGTAGCGCCCGGCGGGGCCCAGGCCCGAACCAAACCGCGCGAACAGCGCCGCCTGCTTCTTGTCCAGCTCGAAGGCGATGGGCTTGACCTTGGGCGGGATCGTCTCGATGTGCTCGCGGTACGCCTGCGCCGCGGCGGCGTCGCCCGTGTCGCAGGTCATGTTGATGTAGAGCACCGCCTCGCTCTCGCTGATCGCGGCCTCGAGCTCGGAACGGTCCAGCAGCCAGGTTTCCAACTCCGAGGCCGAGTTCACCTCGCGGTCGCGCAGGCCCTCGAGCAGCGGACGGATCAGGTCCCACTTGGTCGCGTCGAGCACGGGAGGAACAAAGCCGGGCGTGGGTCGGGCGGCGGTGGCGGTCATTCGTGGTCCTTGGGTGGGCCGCGTCGGCGCGGGGCGCCGGGGTGTGCGGTGAGTGTTGTGGCGGGTGTGGGGCGTCGGGCGGAGAAACGAAGCAGGCCCGCCCGGGGTGCGGACGGGCCTGCGGGACGTGTGGGGGCAGGCTCAGCGGGCCAGGTCGCGGATGTTCTTGCGCTGCTCTTCGACCCACTCCTTGAACTGGTCGGGGAGCAGGCCGATGAGGAGGGCGAAGTTGGGGTTGTTGCGGACCATGCGCTCGATGTTGTCGAGGTTGTCGCGGGCGATCTTGAGGACCTTGGCCTGGCGGTCCTTGTCGCCGCGGAGCCCTTCGGCGAGGTTCATGCCGACCTGGAAGAGGGTGAAGTACTCGTTCTGGCGCTCTTCGTCTTCCTTGACCTGCTTGCGGAAGCGGACGTTGAGCTCTTCGGCGCGGGAGATGGGCCAGATGGAGCCCTTGGTGGGCTTGCCGACCCACTCGACCTCGGTGAGGTTCATGGCCTTGCGGAGTTCGTCGAGGGTGATGGCGGTGCCGCGGGAGAACTTGAACTGCTTGGCCTGCTGGGCGTTGAAGGTGAGGATGTAGCCCTTGCGGTTGAGGACGAAGCGTCCGTCTTCGTTCTGGTACCAGGTGACGTCGCCGTTCTCATCGATATCGGCGCTGAGGGGCTCGTCGATCTGCATGGCGCGCATGACGCGGGGGTCGTGCCCGCCGCGGGCGCTGATCTTTTCCATCATGAAGAGGGCTTCTTCGAGGCCGCGGTCCTTCACGGCCTGGAGCTGGCCCGACCAGCCGGTGCAGGCGCCGTAGTTGCCCTGGGGGGTGAAGTAGATTTCGTCCATGCAGTGGGCGGTCATGGCGGCGGCGGAGATGGCCGACTGGATCCACGCGACGGTGCGGAAGCGGGGCTTGTACTCGTTGTGGATGACGTCGCTGAGGCGCTGGATTTCCAGGAGCATGCCGCCGCCGCTGGTGACGCGGAAGACGACGATGCGCTCGCGCTCGCCCTTGGGGCCGAGCTCTTCTTCGATGGTGGGGATGATGTCCTTGAGGATCTTGGCGGTCATGTAGAGCCCGACCATGTCGCCCTCGGGCCCGCCGAGGGTGATGACGACGGCGCGGGGCGCGGCGCCCGAGATGCGCGTGCCGGGGGTCGCGGGCGTGGTGGGCGTCGAGGCGGGAGTGGGAGTGGAGGCCTGAGCGTCGGGCGCGGCGGGGGCCGAGCCGCGCTCGACGCGAAGAATGTCGGTGGGCGCGATGACTTCTTCGCGCTCGATGCCGCTGGAGCGGGTGCGGATCCAGATGTAGCCGTCGAGCTCCTTGAGGATGGTGCCTTCGACGACCTTGCCGCTCTTGAGCGTGATGCGGTCGGTGGAGGCGAGCTCGAACATCGCGACGCCGGCGTGAGCGCGGGAGGTGGTCGCGACGGGGGTGATGAGCGAGGCCAGGAGCGCGGCCGCGGCCGCGACGGCGGAGGTCAGACGCGAGAGTCGGAGCATGAATCAGTCCTTCCCGAAAGCCGGGCCCCGTTCAGCGCGGGCGCCGGCGATGCTGATCTGCGTGGATCGAACGAGGAACGCGGACACGAGGGACTTAGCCGCGGGGCCCGCGCCCGCCGCCGCCCACGCCGCCGCCCCCACCACCGCCGCCGCCGCCGGGCCCGTCGAGGAGCTGCTCGATCTTGAGCGTCTCGATGCGCAGGCGGAGCTGCTGGGGCGGTGGGACGCCGTTCTGCCCGCGCCAGCGGCCCGAGATGGACTCACCGTAGCGGTTGAGGAGGTCGAGGATTTCCTGCAGCATGCGCTGCTGCGTGCCGCGGGCCTTGGTGCGCTCGGTGAAGTCGCCCTGCACCTGGGTCTCGGCGAACTTGCGGAGGTTCTCGCGGATGGTGCGCTTGGCGCTGTCGAGGCCCCGGCGCCACTGCTGGAAGATGCCCTGCGAGTTGCCGCGGATGACTTCGCCCGAGCGGGAGAGGTCCATCTTGTAGAGCAGGTCGTCGATGCTCTCGGCGGTGCCCTGCGAGACACCCAGATCCTGGGCGAGCTTGGCGTTGAGGGTCAGCACGTCCTTGCCCTCGCCGGTGGCGCGGTCGCGGATCGAGTCCTTGTTCGGGTCGACGCCTTCCCACGTGAGGAGGATTTCGTCGGGGCCCTGGGGCTTGCGCTCGAGCAGGACGGGCCGACCGCCCTCGAAGCGGACGCTGAGCACGTACTCGATGCGGGCCATCGCGCGCATGATGCGGTAGTCGTGCCCGCCGAGGATCGCCATGCCCTCGGCATGGGCCATGCGGAGGGAGTACTGCTTCTGGCGGACGACCTCATCGCCGATCGAGCCGAACATGGTTGAGAGGTTGCCGATGCCGCCCATCCGGCCTTCGGGCGCGAAGTAAATCGTGGGTGCGACCATGGGGAGGAACGCGGCGCCGCCCATCGCCTGCTTGACCCAGAACACCACCTTGGGCGGCGTGTCGAAGTTCTCGATGAGCTCGGTGCTCAGGATCGGGGCGAACTTCTCGGCGCGGAACAGCTCGTCGAACTCGCCCAGCTCCGGATCGCTCGGCAGGTCCTGGATGCCCTCGCTCCAGTCGTTCTCCAGCGAAAGCAGCAGGACGTCGGCCTTGTTGTTCTGCGCGTCGCGCACGGCCTGACGCAGCGGGGTCTCGGCGATGTCGACGCCGAACTCGCCCTTGAGCTCGATCCAGTACACCTTCTTCTTGTCGCCCGAGCTGGCGGGCGAGGCCGTGGGCTCGGCCTTGGCGGCGGTCGCGACGGGCACCGCGGGCACGGCGGGCGCCGCGTCGGCGGGGGTGCTGGCGAGGCGTTCGATCTTGAGCAGGTCGGCCTTCTTGTACTCGACCTCGAACGGCAGGCCGTTGATCGAGCCCTTGAAGCGGATCGTGGTGTCGGTCTCGGTGAGGATCTCGCCCTCGCGGACGGTGCCGTCCTTGAAGATGAGCTTGGCGCGCTCGGGGGTCTTGGCAGCCTGGCTACCACCCTGACCCGAGGCCTGAGCGAGCACCGGCGTCGCGGCGCCCGCGGTCGCGAGCAGCATCGCCGCGGCGAGCGTCACGCCCGAGAGCGAGCCGAGCAGGCGGCTCGTGCAAGACCGGGACCAGCTGTGCATCGACGACGACCGCATTCGATTCATACGGGCCACCTTCTTTTCGCTCACGTCCGCACCCGCCAACGTGCCTCAGACCGACGAACTGACCGGGCCGAGATTGTAACCGACGCCGCCGAGGCTCCCAAGCCCGCGGGTGAATACCCGCCGGTCGGGCACGAACCCCCGGTGGGCAGCCGGTGCGCGGAGATCCCCGCCGGATCGGACGCTCGCGGATCGGCTTTGGTTCCCCGTCGCCGCCGAATCTTCGGGCCCGGGCCCGGGGAGGGGTTGGAGGCGCAACCGGGCCCCGCGGCGGCCCCCGGGGAGAGGGTCGAAGCGGTCGATTCAGGTGCTCGCGGTCTGGATCAGCCCGCGCGCCAGCGCCACGGCCTGCTCGCGCGTGAGCACCCGACCCTCGAGCTGCGCGTCGTAGATCGCGTCGAGCGTCTTCTTGAACTCAGGCCCCGGGCGGAGGCCCAGGGCGATGAGGTCCTCGCCGCCCAGGAACGCCGGGGGGGCCAAGCCTGTGGGCGAGGCCTCGAGCACCGCGACATCGGAGCGGATCAGCCCGGCCCGCGTGGGGTCGACCAGCTCGAGCAGCAAGAGGGCGTGGGCGAAGGCGGGGACCGCGGCCGAGCGCTTGCGACCGGCGACGCCCAGGCGATTCCACCACGGCTCGTCGGGCGCGCCGGGGAGCCCGAGCAGGACGAGGGCGCGGAGGACGTCGGCGAACTGGTCGCGCTCGATGTTGCTCAGGCAGAGCGCAGCGCGATAGCGCCGGACGAGCGCGTCGTTGACCTCGCCCGCCTGGGGCACGTGCCCGCGCGCGAGCGCCCACGCGGCCAGCGAGGTGCCCAAGGGCGCGTCCGGAGGCAGGCGCGAAAGCAGCGGCGAGGAAGGGGCGCGAGAGGGGGCGTCGGGCGCGCTGAGAGAGGGTTCGGTGAGCGTTGGTCCGTCCAAGGCGAGGTCGGTGAGCAACGCCGCGGCCTTGGCGCGGGTGGGATGGGCGAACATCCGGCGGATCTCGTCGCCGATGCGCTCGCGCGAGATGCCGGCGAGCTCGACCGCGTGGCGCCGGACCGCCGAGGCCGTGGCGGGATCGATCGCCAGGTCCAGCCTCGCGGCGAATCGCACCGCCCGCAGAGCGCGGAGATGGTCCTCGGCCAGGCGCTGGTCGGCATCGCCCACCGCGCGAAGAAGCCGGGCGTCAAGATCCGCGCGGCCTCCGACGAAGTCGATCACCAGACCCCGCGGGTGAGCATGTTGGGGGTCGGCGGGGCGTTCGGGCAAGAGCGAGATGGTCGCGCGGGCGCCGGCGATTTCGGCCTCGGCGGGGCCCGCGGCGGCGCGCTCGCGAAGGTCAGCGGCGGGGTCGGGGTCGAGGAAGAGGGCGTTGATGGTGAAGTCCCGGCGCTTGGCGTCTTCAAGGGGCCCGGAGAAGTGCACGCGGTCGGGGCGGCGACGGTCGGTGTATTCGCCATCGGCGCGAAAGGTGGCGACCTCGACGACCGCGCGGCCCTCGCGGACGAGCATGACGCCGAAGGCCGCGCCGACCTCGGCGACGCGCGGGAAGATGGAGCGCAGCGCGTCTGGGCGGGCGTCGGTGGCGATGTCGTAGTCGGTGGGGTCCAGGCCCAGCAGCTCGTCGCGGACGCAGCCGCCCGCGAAGAAGGCGGTGAAGCCCTTGGCGCGCAGGGCACGGACGACCTTGAGCGCGGCCGAGCGAGCCACGGCCGAGTCTCGTCCCTCACCCCCGGTCAGATGTCCTGCGCGGGGTTGACCCATGGAATACCGGCACTGTATCGCGGGCGGGCGGGCGCTGCCGGGCGACGAGCGGAGGGACGGGTCCGGGAGAGGCTTGGTACCATCGGGGCATGAGCACCTTTGAGCCGCCGAGCCCGCGGGCGCGAGCGCAGCATGAGCGCTGGCTGCTGGAGATCACGCAGATTCCGACCGCCGCGGGGCGCGAGTTCCGCGTGGAGCGATGGATCGAGGCCTGGGCCAAGGACCGTCCGGCGGCGCGGCTCACGCGCGACGCGTGCGGGAACATGGTGCTGAGGCTCGCGCCGGGGAGCAAGCGCGGCAAGGGTGCTGACGCGAGGCCTCTGTGGATCACGGCGCACCTGGATCATCCGGCATTTGTCGTTGAGCGCATCGTCGCGCCGGGCGTGCTTGAGGTGTCGTTCCGCGGCGGGGTGATGGACGAGTACTTCCGCGAGGCGCGGATCGAGGTGTTTGATGCGCACGGGACGCCCCACGCGGGGACGATCACGGGCGAGACGAGCGGGACGCCGCCCGCGGGCGCGCCCCCGGCGATCGTCAAGGGCGCGGCCAGCCCGTTCAAGCATTATCTGGTGGAGCTGGACGGTGACGACGAGACGGCGCACGCGAACATCGCGGTGGGCGACGTCGGGCGCTGGCTGCTGGAGCGGGCGCAGATCATCGATGGGCTGATCCATACGGATGCGTGCGACGATCTCGCGGCCGTGGCGGCGGCGCTGTCGGCGTTCGATGTGCTGATCGAGCGGCGGAAGACCCTGACGCGGGAGGTCTGCCTGCTGTTCACGCTGGCGGAAGAGATCGGGTTTGTGGGCGCGATCGGCGCGTGCCGGGCGCGGACGGTGCCGACGAACGCGCGCGTGATCAACCTGGAGAACTCGCGGAGCTTTGCCGAGTCGCCGATCGGGGGCGGGCCGATCGTCCGCGTGGGGGACCGGATCTCGGTCTTCTCGCCGACGCTGACCGACGCGGTGGCGCGGCGCGCGGAAGAGATCGCGGGCGGGCCCTCGACGCCCACAGCAGCGCAGAAGAACAGCGACGTGCCCGCGTGGAAATGGCAACGCAAGCTGATGGCCGGGGGCGCGTGCGAGAGTTCGGTGTTCGTCAACGCGGGGTACGAGTCGACGTGCGTGTGCCTGCCGCTGGGGAACTATCACAACATGGCGAACCTGGCGGAGGTTCAGGCGGGAACGTTCCAGGGCCTGCCGCGGGTCGCGCGAGAGTTTGTGTCGGTCGCGGACTATCACAACATGGTCGACCTGCTGATCGCGTGCGGCGAGCGGCTGCCGGCGGGCGGGTCGCTGGATGAGCGGCTGGAGAAGCTGTGGAACGAGCGGTCGTTCGTGCTGCCCGCGCGGCCTGGGCGCGGGAAGAAGACCGCGAAGCCCAGCGCGAGGAAGCCCGCGACGAAGTCACCCGCACGAAAGACCGGCACGAAGGCCCGCACCGCTGCCCGTTCGGGCGGCAAGAAGTAAGGAGCCCGCGCGATGCCCGCACCCCACGCCGAGTTCCCGAATCTGCGTCTGTTCGATCACCCGGTGATCCAGCACAAGCTGGCGTACTTGCGCGATCGGACGCGCGGGCACCGCGGGTTCCGGTCGCTGCTGTATCAGATCGCGGGCCTGATGGTGTATGAGGTCACGCGGACGTTCCCGACCGAGGAGTTTGAGGTCGATACGCCGCTGGAGCGGATGAAGGCGCGGCGGCTCGCGGCGCCGATCACGGTGGTGCCCGTGCTGCGTTCGGGGCTGGGGATGACCGAGGGGATCATGGACCTGATCCCCGAGGCGCGGGTGGGGCATTTGGGCCTCGCGCGCGATGAGCACACGCTCCAGCCGCGGGCGTATCTCGAGAAGCTGCCCAAGGACCTGGGCTCGGGCCCGGTGATTCTGGTCGATCCGATGCTGGCGACGGGGGGCTCGGCGAGCGCGGCGATCGCGATGCTGCGCCGCAACGGCGCGCGCGACCTGCGGATGATCTGTCTGGTCGCGGTGCCGGAGGGTTTGCGGCGGATCGGCAAGGACCACCCGGACGTGATCGTGTACACGGCGGCGCTGGACCGCGGCCTGAACGAGAAGGGGTTCATCATGCCGGGCCTGGGCGATGCGGGCGACCGAATGTACGGCACCGAGTAACGAGAAAGGCCCGCGACGTGAATCACTACCACATGTGGTTCAATCTGAAGGAATCGCACAAGGACCTGGAGTTCGCCGGGCACCTGAAGCGGTACCTCGACCACCTGAAGGATCAGGGGCGGATCCAGAGTTGGACGCTCGCGCGGCGGAAGTTCGGCTTCGGCCCGGCGGGCCTGGGCGAGTTTCATTGCGTCGTCTCGACGACCGACCTCGCGCAGCTCGATCGCGCGTTCTCGCTCGTCGCGACGCGCGACGGCACGGTCGAGCAGCTTCATCGGCCCGTCTACAGCATGGTGACCGATTTCGTCAGCGCGCTGGAGCGGGACTTTCCGGATCCTGAGCGCACGGGGCCGTGAGGCACCTCACGCGCTCACGATCGCGCGCCAGCGCTCGGGAAGCTCGGCGCGCGTGTACGCGCGGAACTCTTCGAGGCTGTTGTCGGCCTCCGCTTCGGAGAGCTTGAGCAGATCCTCGCGCAGCGGCAGGCGCTCGGCGCCGCGGTGCGCATGGCTGTGCAGGATCCACGGCTCGTGCTCGGGCAGCGCGGAGAGGTACAGGTCCGAGCGCGCGGGGATGTGGTACGGCCCGCCGTCGGGCCCGTCGATCGCGGGCGCTTCGGGCAAGAGCATGAACTGATCGGGCGCGAGGCGCACAAGCACGCGCGGCAGGCCGGGGTCGGGGTACTCGTCGGGCATCGTCCACGCCGCGTCGCAGACCACCTCGGCGATGATCGCCTCGCCTGAATCGAGCATTGCGCGCGCGGCCTGATCCATCGAGGGCGAAGGCGTCATCGTGAGCGTGCGGGGTTTGCTGGGCCAGATCAGTGTGAGGAGCAACAGCAGCACGCCGACGATGATCATCGCGACGCCCAGCGGCCCCGCGGGGCCCGAGCCCACGCTGCCGACGAACGCGGTGATGCCGAACCAAACGAGTGCCGAGCCGCCCGCGAAGACCAGCACACGCAGCGCGATCGACCGCACGCTCAGCCCCGGGAGCGACAGAGCCTGATCGACGGCCAAGATCCGCCCGAGCGTCGTGCGGTCGTCGGCGCTCAGCGGTTCCCGGCGGATCGGCAGCATGGATCAGAGCCCGAGCTTCTCGCTCACGAACGTGCTGACCTTGTCGAGCGCGATGCGCTGCTGCTGGCCTGTGTCGCGGTCGCGGAGGGTGACGGTCTGGTCCTTGAGGGTGTCGCCGTCGACGGTGAAGCAGAAGGGGCAGCCGGCCTCGTCCATGCGGGCGTAGCGCTTGCCGATGGACTGCTTCTCGTCGAACTCGACGAAGCCCATGCGCCCGAACTTCTTGAAGAGCTCGTCGGCGAGGCGCTCGCCCACCTCGGGCATGCCGTCCTTGGCGACGAGCGGAAAGACCGCGGCCTTGATGGGCGCGATGCGGGGGTGGAGCTTGAGGAACTCGGGGCTCGGGCGCGCGGGGTCGACGGTGTAGCCCTCGCAGATGAGCGCGAGCGCACCGCGGTCGAGGCCGGCGGCGGGCTCGATGCAGTGCGGGATGTAGCGCTCGCCCTTCTTTCCGCCGTTGGGCAGGGTTTCGCCGCGGGTCGTGTCGAAGTAGTCGAGCTTGACCTTGCTGTGGGTCTGGTGCTGGGTGAGGTCGTAGTCGCCACGGTGGGCGATGCCTTCGAGCTCGCCGAAGCCCGGCGCGGTGAAGGGGAAGCGGTACTCCACGTCGCTGGTGCCGACGGAGTAGTGCGAGAGCTCGTCCTTGTCGTGCTCGCGGAGGATCAGGTTCTCGCCCGCGAGGCCGATGGACTTCCACCAGTCCATGCGGAAGTCGCGCCAGAAGACGTACCAGTCGCGGCTCTCGCTGGGATGGCAGAAGAACTCGAGCTCGGCCTGCTCGAACTCGCGGGAGCGGAAGGTGAAGTTGCGCGGCGTGACCTCGTTGCGGAAGCTGCGGCCCGTGTTGCCGATGCCGAAGGGGATCTTCACGCGCGAGGAGTCGACGACGTTCTTGAAGTGGAGGAAGACGCCCTGCGCGGTCTCGGGGCGGAGATAGGCCTTGTTGGCCTCATCGCGGATCGCGCCCGGGATGGTGTCGAACATCAGGTTGAACATCCGCGGCTCGGTGAGCGTGCCGGGCTTCTCGGCATCGGGGCCGATGACGCGATCCCACGGGCGGGGCAGCGAGGAGAGCGCGACGCTCTTGATCGCGCCGAAGGTCTTCTCGGCCTTTTTCTTCTGCTTGGCTTCGCTGGGCTGGTCGCCCACGTAGGCGAAGACGGGCTTGTCGCCGGGGTCGCCCGACTCGGGGACGTAGACCATCACGTGGTCGTAGCGATAGCGGCCCTTGGTCTCTTTGCAGTCGACCATGGGGTCGTTGAATCCGCCGACGTGTCCCGAGGCTTCCCAGACTTTGGGGTGCTGGATGATGCAGGTTTCGAGGGGGACGCACTGGACGCGCTGGCCGCCGGGACCCTTTCGGCCCCAGCAGGGGTTGAGGATCATGTCCTGCCACCAGGCGTCGCGGAGGTTCTTCTTGAGCTGGGCGCCGAGGGGGCCGTAGTCCCAGAAGCCGTTGATTCCGCCGTAGATGTCCGAGGCCTGATAGACGAACCCTCGGCGCTTGCAGAGGGCCATGATCGCGTCCATGCTCTTGACGTTCGAAGCCGCGTCGGACATCGGGAACTCCGTGGAAAAGCTGGTGAAGAAGGAGGGTATGCGGGAGTGCTGGGGCCAGTGGGGAGTGGCCAATGGCCAGTGGGAAGCAGCGAGCCGCCCGCGAAGCGTGATGCTCTGGGTGAGTGCTGCGAGGTGCGATCTCAGAGTGGCGTTCGTCGCGGAACAGCACACCGCGTGCGCTCGCCCCACTGGCTACTGGCTACTCACTACTGGCCCGGCCTTGGTTCAGGCCTTCGTCTTGGCCTGCGCGGACGCGGCGCGGACGATGGACACAAAGTCCGCGGCCTTGAGGGCGGCGCCGCCGATCAGGCCGCCGTCGACGTCGGGCTGCTGGAAAAGCTCGGCCGCGTTCGCGGGCTTGAGCGAGCCGCCGTACTGAATGCGCATGCGCCCGGCGATTTCCCAGTTGTACAGGCCCGCGACGAGCCGGCGGATCTTCGCGTGCGCGTCCTGCGCGTCCGACGCGTTGGCCGTCTTGCCCGTGCCGATCGCCCAGACGGGTTCGTAGGCGATGGTCAGGCGTTCGAGGTGGTCGGCGGAGACATCGGCGAGGGCGGTCTTGACCTGGTGCTGGTTGACGGTGTCGGTCTCGCCGTAGAGCCGCTGCTCGAGCGTCTCGCCCACGCAGAGGATCGCTTCGAGGCCCGAGTCGAGCACGGCGCGGAGCTTGCGGTTGAGGAGCTCGTCGTTTTCCTTGATGACGTGGCGGCGCTCGGAGTGGCCCACGAGGACGACCTGCACGCCGCAGTCCTTGAGCATGGGGATGGAGACTTCGCCGGTGAAGGCGCCATCGGGCTCGAAGTAGACGTCCTGTGCGCCGAGCTTGATGAGCGAGCCGCGGTCGCGGAGGATGCCGCCGACGCTGAGGAGATAGGGGAAGGGCGGGAAGACGGCGACCTCAACGCCCTCGACGCGGAGCAGGCCGTCGATGACCCCGCGGGTGAGTTCCGCGGCGGTGGCGCGGTTGGTGTTCATCTTCCAGTTGCCGCCGATGAAGGGCTTGCGGTCGCTCATGGGTGAATCCTAGAAGTTGGGTGAGTGAGAGTCACGGGCGCGGGGCGGCGTGGGGGCGGAGATTGTCGGGCTTTTTTGGGCGTTCGTGTCTCTGAAACACGCCGACCCCGCGGGGTTTCCAGCCGCGGGGTCGGACAGAGGAGTGCTCAGAATCCGCCCGTGTTCGGCCCAAAGGAAGGCCTTCGCACGGGCGGGTTGGAGTTCGGGTTCAGCCCTGCTTGGGCCCGGCGGCGCGGACGGCGTCGGGCATCTCGAACTGGGCGTCGTTCTCTCGGAACAGGTGGGCGAGCTTCTTGGCCGCGGCGTCGTAGGCGCTCTGGTCCTTCCACGTGTTCCGCGGCATGAGGACCTCGTCGGGCACGCCGTGGACGTGCTTGGGCACGTGCAGGCCGAAGACGGGGTCGGTCACGGTCTCCGCGGTCTTGAGTGAGCCGTTGAGGATCGCGGTGACCATCGCGCGGGTGTACGCGAGCTTGAAGCGCGAGCCGACGCCATAGGGCCCGCCCGACCAGCCGGTGTTGAGCAGATAAACGCTCGCGTTGTGCTTGCGGATGCGCTCAGAGAGCATCTCGGCGTAGACCTTGGGGGGCCTGGGCATGAACGGCGCGCCGAAGCACGCGGAGAAGTTGGGCTGGGGCTCCGTGACGCCCGCCTCGGTGCCCGCGAGCTTGGAGGTGTACCCGTTGATGAAGTAGTACATCGCCTGCTCGGGCGTGAGGCGCGCGACCGGCGGCAGCACGCCGTAGGCGTCGGCCGTGAGGAAGATCACGCTGCGCGGGTGCCCGCCGACGGACGGGATCACGGCGTTGTTGATGAAGTCGACGGGGTACGTGACGCGGGTGTTCTCCGTGAACTTCGCGCTGTCGTAGTCGGGCACGCGCGTCGCGGGGTCGATGGCGGTGTTCTCAAGGACCGACCCGAAGCGGATCGCATCCCAGATCTCGGGCTCGCCCGCCTTGGTGAGCTTGATGCACTTGGCGTAGCACCCGCCCTCGAAGTTGAAGATGCCCTCGGAGGACCAGCCGTGCTCGTCGTCGCCGATCAGCGCGCGGTTGGGGTCAGCAGACAGGGTCGTCTTGCCCGTGCCGGAGAGCCCGAAGAACAGCGCGGCGTTGGACCCGTCCTTGTCGACGTTCGCCGAGCAGTGCATCGGGAAGACGCCGACCTTGGGCAGGTCGTAGTTCATCGCGTAGAAGATCGACTTCTTCATCTCGCCCGCGTATTCCGAGCCGAGGATCACGACGGTCTTGCGGGTGAGGCTCTGGACGATCAGCACGGGGCTCTTGAGCCCGTAGCGGTCCATCTCGGCTTTCGTCAGGCGCCGACGGCCCGCGTTGATCACGGTCCAGTCGTGCTTGAAGGGGCCCGATTGCGGCCCGGCGGCCTTCGAGCCCGGGCGGATGAACAGCGTCTGGCAGAACAGCGCGTGCCAGGCCTGCTCAGCGACCACGCGGACACCTAACCGATAGCGCGCGTCGGCGCCCACATAGCCGTCGAACGTGTACAGCTTCGGACGCGAGTTCAGGTGCGACACCGCCGCGTCGAGCGCGAACTCGAACACCTCACTCTTGACGGGCTGATTGATCTTGCCCCACCAGATGTCCGAGTGAATCTCCGGCTCATCCTCGAGGTACTTGTCCTTGGGCGAGCGGCCCGTGCGGTCGCCGGTCATGCAGACCAGCGCGCCGTTGGACGCAAGACGCCCCTCACCGTTGGCGATCGCACGCTCGATCAGTTCCGCGGTCGACGCGTTGGCGACGACACGCTCCACTGAGAGATTCAGGTCCGTGAGGGTCTTGCGCATGACTGGCTCCGATCTGCCCTGCCCCACCGCTCCCGCCGCCTTCATCGCCCCATCACCAACGCCCCACCTTCATCACTCGTCGGCGCCGGGATGAGCCGGCGTGAGTCGGCACGTTACCCCGCAACTTGGCCGCGGGCCTTGCGAAACCGCGCGTCCACCGGACGTGCAGCCCCACAATGCCCTCGATCGGCGGGGATCGGAACATCGGCCCGGCCCCGACGCGGGCGTGAACATCCGGCCCCGTACCCATGCCGAGCCTAGTCCAAGCCTTCGTCCTATTCAAGACCTGTTTATGCGTATTTCGACTGATTGGGGGAGCTCCCCCGACGCGAGGGTCGTCTAAGCCCCTCCGCACGCGGAGGTTGGGCGTCCTCGGCCGCGCCCACGGCGCTCGCGGCGCCAGACCCTGGAGGTGAGGGCCGCGGGCGGGGCGTGTCGATTCCGGGCGGGGAGGGTTCTATCGTCAGGGCCCCGCGTGCAGAGCGCGGGCGCGAAGATGGCGGCCGTAGCTCAGTTGGTTAGAGCACGAGGTTGTGATCCTCGGGGTCGCGGGTTCGAGTCCCGTCGGTCGCCCTTGTCGGTTGTGTTCGCCGCTGCCTCAGGCCGCGTGCTTGCCGCCCTTGCCCTTGGGCTGTTCCTCGGGCGGCATCGTGAGCAGACACTCCGCCACGGCCTTGACGAGCTTCTGAGGCTCGATCGGCTTCACAAGGAAAATCGCCGGCTCATCGCAGCGCTGGCTCCGGCGTGAGCTCAGCAGCGTCGCGATCTTTCGGCGCGTTTCCAGGCCCGTGTCCTCGCACAGGACAATCAGCGGCCCGGGTCGCCCGCCGTTGAACCCGTTCATGCACAGCGCGCTCAGCACGTCGGCGGGGCCGGAGCCTTCGGTGTCCAGATCGCAGACGAGCACCGCCTGCTCGGACGGGTCGGCATTGCCCGCGGGCGCGAGGCCCAGCCAGTTGAACGCCGCGGCGTCCTCGGCCGTCGCGAACGCACGGATCCGCACCCGCGCACCCTTGAGCGCCGACTCGACCGCACGCTGCTCGAGCGGGCTGCGCGTGACGTGGACCAGCGTGCCCATGACGCGCGTGAGGTCCAGCGCCTCGACGCTGAAGCGCTGATCGAACGGATCCCGCTCGACGAACACGCGGACGTCCAGCTGCTCATCGAACTTGATGCCCAGCTCGTGCACCACGCCCCCGCGGTGCTGGCAGCGGACGATCTGCGCGGGGATCAGGCGCGGCGGCTCGTCCTCGGGCGCGCCGGGCGGAGGCGGAAGCTCGACGACCAGGCGCGTGCCCGTGTGCAGGAACGAGTTGTGCAGCACGCTCATCCCGCCCTTGGAGATGTTCCGGCACGCGACGCGCACCTGAACCTCGGCCGAGCCCATGCCGGCCCACGTCGGCCCGCTGACGCGCAGCGTAATCGACTCCTTGCGGAAGGGCCAGCGGATGTACTGCCGGCGGACCTTCGCGTCGTGCTTGCCCGCGCCGGGCGCGGGTGTCTCGAGCTTCTTGATCAGCGCGTCGAGCGCGGCCTGGCCCACGCCCAGCGAGTTCACCCGCCCCGCGGACTGCACGTTGCGGCTGTTCGGACCCGTCGGGCTCGTCATGACGCCTTCTCCTGCGTGATCGAATCCGAATCACTGGCGGGCAGTTGCCCGCGCACGCGCTGACAGTCGCGGACCAGCGCGCGGAGCTCTTCGCTCGCCGCGGGCACGCTCATCGCCGAAGCGACCGCCGCGCCAGCCCGGTCGGCGAGCCGCGCGATGCTCGTGAAGCCCAGGCACGCCGCGGTACCCTTGAGCGCCTGGCACGAAGCAAACGCGCCGATCGCGTCGGCGCTCTGCATCAGGCGCTCGAGGTCCTCGATCGCGCGCGAAAGCTCCGAGGCGAAGCTCTCGAGATGCTCCCTCGCGGCCGAGCGCAGCGCGGGCTCGGCGGCGGACGCATCGCTCGCGCGCCCCAGCACGAGAAACTCGCCCAGCGCGCGGAGCAGCCGCTCCTCGGTCAGGGGCTTGGCAAGGAACTCATCCGCCGGCACCTGCGCGAGGCGCTGACGCGAGAGCTGGCCCCGATCGAAGGTCAGGACGATGATCGGCGCGCTGATGCGCGCACCCCGTATCGCGCGGATCTGCCCCACCACATCCGACTGAGGCCCCGCGTCGTCAATCAGGATCACGCGCGCGCCCCTGAGCACGCTCATCAGCTCGGCCCATGGCTGCGCGAAGGTCGCCGCCGCGACGAACGTCAGGCGCGTCTTGCGCAGCAGGTGCTTGAGGATCATCTGATCCATCGCCGCGGCGCCCGACCACGCGACCAGGCCCTCGAGCGTGGACGGATCGACCGCCTCGAGCGCAAAGCGCTCGGCCAGCGGCGCCGCCGGAACAAAGTCGCGCACGTCCACCGGCTCGTCGAACCGCACGCCGATCTCGTGGATCATCCCCGCGCAGTGCCGGCAGCGCACCACCGTCGATTCCATCTCGCGCGTCTGCCCCATCCCGTCGCGCAGCGTCACCGTGCAGCGCGTGCCCATGTGCAGGAAGCTCGCGTGCAGCAGGCTCATGCCGCCCCGCGACAGGTTCCGGCACGCAAGGTCCAGCCTCACCTGCTGCCCCGAGGGGTGCGTGACCAGCACCGGCACCGTCGTTCGCCGGAATGGCCAGCGCAGGAACGCGCGCCCGGGCTTGGAGGGCCGATCTTTCCCATCCAGCACGCCGAGAACTTTCTCCAGCGCGCGGTCGTCCAGTCCCAACGTGTTGGGCCTACGCGACGAAGAGTTGTTGGGCGACTGTCCCACGCGGTGCGGTACCTCAACGTCCGCATCGGTCGGGCGGGCGCGCGGGTTGACCCGGGAGCGCACGGGGGCGTGCCGCGACCTCCCGAACGAGCGATCGGGGGGACTGGCTCAGTCGATCCATCTGTGCCGCGTGCGCAGCCTCGGGGGCCTGCGCCGAGCGTGCCGGTCCGCGCCGCGTTACACGTCCAGGTTCTTGACCTCGAGCGCGTGGTCCTCGATGAACTTGCGGCGAGGCTCCACCTCCTCGCCCATCAGGATCGAGAAGATCGCGTCCGCGTCCGAGGCCATGTCCCAGTTCACCCGCAGCAAGACCCGGCGCGTGGGGTCCATCGTCGTGTCCCAGAGCTGCTCGGCGTCCATCTCGCCCAGACCCTTGAAGCGCTTGATCTCCATCCCGCGCCGGCCGATCTCGTGCAGCGCGTCCAGCAGCATCGACAGGTTGTCCGCCTCAACCACGCGCCCGGTCGAGCGGGGCCGGGCCGACTCCTGCTCGTCTTCCTGCGCCCCGGACTGCTCGGCGCCCTCGCCCGCCGGCTCGTGCGACGCCTGAGGCGCGTCGCTGGTCATCACCCACGCGTAGCGCGCGGGCAGCTTCTCGCCCGTCACGCTCTCCTCGCGCACCGTCGCCCATGTGTCGATGGGCAGGCCGAGCTGCGCGAGGTCGGCAAAGAGCTTTTCGAGTTCCTTGTTCTCGTGCAGCTCGCGCACGGCCGAGTCGTCGCCCGCGAGGCCCCGCGCGTTGGCCAGCTCGTGCGCCTCGCGCTCGCTCCAGGCAAACTCATCCTCGAGCCTGGGCTTGGGCTGGCCCTCGACGTGCTTGACCGCGACGCGGTACGTCGGGAGCTGCCCGCCCGCGCGCGTGCTCCGGCGCAGGCCCAGCAGATCGGTGAACTTCACGCCCCGGCGCTCAGCGATTTCGACCAGCTCGGCCGTCCGGCGCACCAGGTGCACCGCGCGGCGGGCCTGATCGCCCGCGAGCCGCGCGATCTCCGGCGCCTCGTGCACGTCGCCCGTCTCGCTCAGCGCGCGGTCCACGTCGCGGATCGAAAGCGAGGCGAGCTCGAGCCCGATGTCCGTCAGCGTGTCCTGCAGCACGCGCTCGTTGAGCACGTAGCGCGACTTCTTGTTGCGCCCGGGGCCCGTCGACACCTGATACAGCGGGGGCTGCGCGATGAACACATGCCCCCGGCGGATCAGCTCGGGCATCTGGCGGAAGAAGAACGTGAGCAGCAGCGTGCGGATGTGCGAGCCGTCGACGTCGGCGTCGGTCATGATGATGACCTTGCCGTAGCGCAGCTTGGCGATGTCGAGCTCCTGCCCGATGCCGCAGCGCAGGGCCGAGATGAGCGTGCGGATTTCCTCGAACGCGAGCACCTTGTCGATGCGGGCCTTCTCGACGTTGAGCAGCTTGCCGCGGAGGGGGAGGATCGCCTGCGTCTCGACGTCGCGCCCCTGGGTGGCGCTTCCACCGGCCGAGTCACCCTCGACGATGAACATCTCGCTGCGGGCCACGTCACGCGTCTTGCAGTCGCGGAGCTTGTGGGGCATCGAGCCCGAGTCCAGCGCGCTCTTTCGGCGCGTGAGCTCGCGGGCCTTGCGCGCCGCCTCGCGCGCCTGCGCCGCGACGATGCCCTTGAGGCACAGACGCTTGGCGTCGCCCGGGTGCTCTTCGAGCCACGACTGGAGCCCGTCGTTCACCGCGGCCGAGACGAACGTCTCGATCTCGGGGTTGAGCAGACGCTCCTTGGGCTGGTTGTTGAACGTCGGGTTCGGGAGCTTGACGCTCACGATCACGATCAGGCCTTCGCGCAGGTCCTCGCCCGAGGGGACGGGGTCCGAGTCTTTGATGATGCCGGCCTTGCGCGCGTAGCCGTTGAGGGTTCTGGTCAGCGCGAGCTTAAAGCCTTGGGCGTGCGTGCCGCCGTCGCGGTTGTTGATGTTGTTGGCGAACGAGAGCGAGGTTTCGTTGTACCCGTCGTGGTACTGGAGCGCGACCTCGCAGACGAGCGAGTTGGCCGGGTCTTCCTTGCGGATGTAGACCGGGGGCGACACGGCGTTCTTGCCCGTCATCAGGTGCTCGACGTACTCGAGCAGGCCGTTCTTGGCGTGGAAGGTCTCGGCGTGGACCTTGCCATCGGCGCCCACGCGCTCGTCGGAGAAGCGGATATTCACGCCCGGGTTCAGGAACGCCAGCTCCCGCAGGCGCGTCGCGAGCGTCTGGTAGTTGAACGTGACGTCGGGGAAGATCGTGGCATCGGGGCGGAACGTGACGGCGGTGCCGGTCTTGCGCGCCGTGCCCTCGGGGATCACGCCGACCTGCGCCAAAGGCTTGATGACGCGCCCGCGCTCGAACTCGATCGAGAAGATCTTGCCCTCGCGGTGGACCTCGGCGCGGAGGTACTCGCTGAGCGCGTTGACGCACGAGACGCCCACGCCGTGGAGGCCGCCCGAGACCTTGTACGCGCTGCCCTCCTGGCCGAACTTGCCGCCTGAGTGCAGGACGGTCATGACGACTTCGACGGCGGGCTTGCCATCGAACTCGGGCTTCTCGTGCTTGATCGGATCGACGGGGATGCCTCGGCCATCGTCGAGCACGCGGCAGGAGCCGTCGGGCTGGATGGTGACGGCGATCTGCGTCGCGTGCCCGGCCATGGCTTCGTCGATGGAGTTGTCGACGACCTCGTAGACCATGTGGTGCAGGGCGTTGAGGTCGGTGCCGCCGATGTACATGCCCGGGCGCTTGCGCACGGCCTCGAGGCCTTCGAGGACCTGGATCTGCTCGGCGCCATAGGACGTGGTGCTGGGCGCGGTCGAGCGCGTGTCGGGCCGGCCGTCGGGCCCCACACCGCCCGTGGCGGGCGCGTCGACGCGGACAGGGTCGGCGGGCAGGCCGTTGGTCGTGCTCGTCGGCGGCTTGGTCGTCATGCGCGTGCGGTCCTCAAACGTCCCTCGGCGCCCGAAAAACTCACCCCGACCGGGAGCCAAAAAGAAGGACCGCAAGTCTAGGTTTTCCGCCCGCGCCACGCGCGCGAATCCGGCGGAATCATCCACATCACAGGCCCATTTCTGACAAAGACTTACGCCGCGCCCGCCCGAACCCGCCAACCAAGCCCGCACGGGGCGGTCGGACCGGGCCTCGCCCGCGCGAAAAAACGCCCGGCTGTTGGGCCGGGCGCGCGGGGAGGCGTGTGAGTGGCGAGGCCTTACGGCGCGACCTTGACGGTCGAGATCTGCTCGACGAGCAGTTCGTACATCAGGGCGATGTCGTCGGTCGCCATGCGGACGCAGCCCATCGAGGCCTGCTTGCCGATGGAGTCGGGGTCAACGGTCCCGTGCAGGCCGTAGCCCGTGATCGCGGCGCTCTCGCCCAGGCCTTCGAAGCCGAGCCAGTGCTCACCGATCGGATTCTTGGGGTCGTCGGCCGCGAAGCGCTCGCCCGTGCGCGGGTTGACCCAGGGCGGGTTGACCAGCTTGCTGTTGCGACGGATCACGAACGTGCCCAGCGGCGTCGAGTTGCCCTCGCCCAGGCCCACCTTGAAGCTGCGGATGAACAGCCACGAGTTCGAGTCATCGGGCGAGCCGGCGAAGAGGTCCAGGCGATACTCGCTCTTGTGCACGACGGCGTGGAACGGACCGCGGACGAGCTTGAGCTTCTGGCCGACGCGAAGCGCGTTGGGATTGACCTTGTTGATGCGCTGGATCAGGCGCCAATCGGTCGCGAGGTCGCGCTTGCGGGCGATCCGCACGAGGTTGTCACCCGAGACCACGGTGTAGCTCTCGACGAGCGGGTCGCCCTTGGTGACCGTGGGCGAGAAGAGGAGCTGCTCGTTGACCTTCTGCAGCTTCTCACGCAGCGTCTGCTGATCGCTCGCGCCCGCGCGGCTGTCGAGCAGCGCCTTGCTCCAAAGCGCACGCGCCGCGACGGGATCGCCCGAGGCGAGCTTCTGCTCGCCCTGGTCCATCAGCGAGCGGACTTCGCTCACCGAGCCCGGAGCCTCGATCGCCGACGAGGGTGAGCCGGTCGGAGTGGTGCCCGGCGTGCCGAGGCCCGGAGTCGAGCCGGGCGTAGTGCCGGGTGCGGTTCCGGGTGTTGTTCCGGGGGCGGGGGTGGGTGCGGGCTGGGGCTTGAGGTCGGGGCTGGTGACATCGACCGGCGCGGGTCGGGGCGTGTCGGAGGGGCGGGGCTCGGAGAGCGAGCCCTGGCCGATGACGGTGGGCGTGGCCGACAGAGCGCCGACGCCGGTGGATGTGGGCGTGGACGTGATCGGCGCGGGGACCGGTGCGGGGACGGGCGTGGGCGCGGTGTTGGCGAGGGGGTCGGCGCTGGCGGCGCTCGGGGCGAGGGCGCCCGCCTCAGGGCTGCGCGAGCCGAAGAGCCCGAGCTGCCAGATCGCGACGATGCCGCCCGCGACGAGCAGCAGCGCGACGCCGCCGACCACGAGCTTGCCCGAGCCTGAGCGTCCGCGGGAGGCAAAGGGCCGGGCGGTATCGCCCGAACGATCCATCTGCGAAGGCAGCGCCATCCGTGTTCCCTCTTTCGTCTACGTGCGGGCCCGAGGCCTTCGGGGCAGGATCCCTCCCGCGCCCGGTCAGGCGGACCGCGTCTGAACCGGAATCCATCGGCGATCGGTCACGACCGCGTGCAAAGGTACGTCGCCCGGGCCCATCGGGACAGCCTCGACGACCTGCGCGTCCAGCCCGACGCCCACGTGCCGGGCGGCGACGCACCCGCCCAGAAAGCGGTCATAAAACCCCGCCCCCCGCCCCAGCCGCCCGCCCAGCGCATCAAACGCCAGGCCCGGCACGAGCACCAGGTCCAGGGCCTCGGGCCCGATCTCGCGGTTGCCCGCGGGCTCGAGCAGCGTCACGGGCCCGCCCGCTCCCACCCGAACTGGCCCCACCCGGACCGGCGCGACGTCGGCGGGGCTTGCCAGTTCGATCGCGCTCATCTGGCGCGAGGCCCATTCGACCCTTGGCAGCGCGACGCGCACGCCGCGGGCGAGCAGGGTGGCCACGAGCGGACGCAGATCGATCTCGTGCTCGATCGGATAAAACGCGAGCACCGCGCGGGCGCGGGTCACTTCTTCACGGGCGAGCAGCGTCTCGGTCACGCGCGCGGAGGCCTGCGCGAGGGCCGGGGCGCCCATCGAGGCAAGGGTGGACTTCATCGCCCTTCGCAGGGCGCGTTTGGCCTCATCGGGCGGGGCGGTCATGGCGCACGCTCCGGCCCGGGCCTCACGTCGGTCGTCGGCGGGACCTGACCTCGCGCGGCGCGGGCCTCGGCGAGGCGCTTGCGCAGCTCGGCCTCGAAGCCGCGGTCGGTGGGCTGGTAGAACTCGCGCGCGACGCCCGGCCAGACCTGATCCCAGCCCTGCATGTAGTCCTGCGTGCCCAGGGCCCCCGGCGCATCGTGCGAGTACTGATACCCCTCGCCCCGCGCTGAGCCCGCCGAGAGATCCGAGGCCTTGCGCACCTGGCGGTCCTTGATGTGCATGGGCACGGGAAGCGTCCGCCCTTCTCGTACGGCCGAGAGCGCGGCCTCGATCGCGGCGTACGACGCGTTGCTCTTGGGGCAGAGCGCCAGGAACGTCACGCACTGCCCGAGCGTGATCCGCGCTTCGGGCATGCCGATGCGCTCGACGAGATTCCACGCGGCCTGCGCGACCATGATCGCGCGCGGGTCGGCGTTGCCGATGTCTTCACTCGCGAGGATCGCAAGCCGGCGCGCGATGAAGCGCGGGTCTTCGCCCGCTTCGAGCATGCGCGCAAGCCAGTAGAGCGCCGCGTCGGGATCGCTGCCTCGGAGGCTCTTGATGAGCGCGCTGGCGCTGTCGTAGTGCTCGTCGCCCGTGCCGTCGTACACCGCGGCCTTCTGCTGGATCGAGTCCTCCGCGAGCGCGCGGTCGATCACGAGCTCGGCGCCGGGACGATCGCGCGAACTGGCGACGGCGACTTCGAGCGCGGTGAGGGCCCGGCGCGCGTCGCCGTCGGATTTCTTCGCCCAGACTTCGATCGCCTCGTCGGTGAGCGTGATCGTTCGGCCCGCGCCGCCACCACCACTCGCGACACCACCCAGGCCCCGCGCCGAGTCCGCGGCCGCCCGGCGGAGCAGCGCGCCGATGGCCTGCGCGGGCAGCGGCTCCAGGCGCAGCAGCGTGGAGCGCGAGACGAGCGCGGAGTTGACGCTGAAGAGCGGGTTCTCGGTGGTCGCGCCGATGAGCGTGATGAGCCCGCGCTCGACGTCAGGGAGCAGCACGTCCTGCTGCGAGCGCGAGAAGCGGTGGATCTCATCGAGGAACAGGATCGTGCGCCGGCCCGAGTCCTCAAGGCGCGCGACGGCGGCATCGACGATCTCGCGGACGCGCTTGACGCTGGCGTTCGCGGCGTTCTCGCGCTCGAAGTGCCGCTTGGTCTTGCGGGCGATGAGTTCGGCGAGGGTCGTCTTGCCCGTGCCGGGCGGGCCATGCAGGATGATCGAGGTGATGGTGTCGGCGTCGATCATCCGCCGGAGGAGCTTGCCCGGGCCCAGGATGTGCTCCTGGCCCAGGAACTCGTCGAGCGAGGCGGGCCTCATGCGCACCGCGAGCGGCTCGACCGATCGGCGGGCGTCGTCGCGCCGGGCTTGCCACAGATCCGCCATGCGAAGGGGCCTCCGCGGGCATTCTTCGCGGCCCACCCCCCCACCGCCGACATCCCCCAACAAAAACCACACACAAATCCCCTTCTTCACTAACTTTGTGAGTGCTAACATGACGCTCCGATGTTCTGGCTGCTCCTCATCCCCGCGACGCTCGCCGCGCTGGTCGTGCTCGGCCTGTTCGCGCGCTGGGTGATGGACAATCCGCGCGGTGAGGACGACGTGGTGTTCGGCATCGCGTACCGCGCGACGCAGATCTACGCGCGAGTCGTCCACAGGCTCGATGTCGCGGGCGCCGAGCACGTCCCCGCGTCGCGGGCGCCGGGCCCGCTGATCGTCGTGTGCAATCACACGGCGGGCATCGACCCGATCATGATCCAGGCGGCGTGCCCGTTTGAGATCCGCTGGATGATGGCGGAGGACATGCGCTCGCCCCTGCTCGAGCCGATGTGGCAGTGGCTGCGGATCATCGACGTGGACCCGGGGGGCTCGGACTCGCGCGCGCTGCGCGAGGCGATCCGGCACTTGGAGGCCGGCGGCGTGATCGGGCTGTTCCCGGAGGGCGGGCTCGAGCGTCCGCCCAGGCGGATCAGGCCTTTTCATCCGGGGCTTGGGTTTCTGGTGCGCAAGGCCGGGGCGCGCGTGCTGCCGATGGTGATTGATGGCACGCCTCAGGTCGATCCGGCGTGGGCGTCGCTCTGGAAGTCGAGCGAGACATCGCTGCGGGTGCTGCCGGTGATGGATTTTTCGCAGGCGCGCCTGAAGCCGCAGGAGATCACGGACCAGTTGCGCGCGCGGTTTATGGAGTGGACGGGGTGGGTGGGCAACGACGATCCGGGCCCGCCGCCGGCGATTCCGGAGGGCGCGTTCCTGTCGCGCGCGATCCTGTCGGGCGCGCCGGGCTCGGAGCGACGGCTGCGCACGGGTGCGTGAGCGATCTCAGTTCTGTTCGCGCAGGGCTTTGAGCGCTTCGAGGCGCTTGGCGTGCAGCGGCTGATCGGGCTCGAGGCGCGCGAGAGCCTCGATGTGGGCCTGCGCGAGGTCCCAGTCTTTGCGCTGCACGGCGATGGTCGCGGCCAGTTCGCGGAGCGTGCCATCGAACGGCGCGATGCGCACGGCGCGCGCGGCCTTCTCGCTCGCGCGGTCCATCGAGCCCGATCGAGCGTACACGCGCGCAAGCTCCGCGGCGAACACGGGCGAGTGCTGCTCGCGCGCGTCGAGCCACTCCAAATGCTCCGCGGCGCGCTCGGTCTGCCCGGCGTCCAGCGCGAGCCGCGCGAGCACCCGCCGCGGAAGCGGGTCCAGCGTCCGCACGCGCAGCGCGCGCTCGAGCACGGGCGCAAGCTCGCGCGACAAGCCTTCGGGCGCGGGTCCTGACTCGGGGAGCGCCTTCAGCCGCTCGTCGAGGTCGAGCGCGAGCAGCTCGGGATGATCCGGAAACTCCGTGAGCCACGCGGCGATGCGCTCGGGGGTGGGCTCATCGGGCCCGGGCTCGACTTTGTCGCGCAAGAACAGTTCCTTGACGCGCGGCACGCCCTCGGCGGGCACCATGCCCCACGCGCGAAGCTGCCCCAGCGCCCACGACTGAAACTCGGCAAAGAACGCGTCGCGCTCGAGGCCCAGCACCTCGCGCATCGCCTCGCGCTCGCGCTGGCCCCTCGCGTACCGGTCCATGATCTCCAGCGGCGCGCGCGGGCCCCAGCGCTCGATGATGAACGAGTACATCCACCAGCCCTGCGCGTACGCCAGCGCGCGGTCGGTCGGCCTCTTCGGGCGCGCGAAGGCGAGGTTGATCTCGTCGGGCCCGAGCAATTCGTTGTTCAGCACCGCGCGGGTGAGGAGCTGCGCGCGGGAGAAATCGACCGGGCTGTCCTCGAGATAGACGGCCGCGGCCTCGGTGAACCAGTGCGCGATGCGGTTGTTGGTGCGCGCGAGCGTGACGGTGTGGGTGTACTCGTGCTGCAGCACGCGGGGCCAGTCGTACGTGCCCACGAGCGTGCCGGGCTCGAGCGCGGGCGACTCCATCGCGATCACCGGGCCTGTCGACGCGGCGAACGTGTGCACGCTGGGCATGCCCGTGATCCGCACGCTGAACCAGCGGTGATCGGGCAGCACCTGGATCATCGTCTTCTGAGGCGGAACGAAATCGATCCCGCCCGGCGCGTTGCCCGCGACGCGCGCGTGCAGGCGCTCGAGCACAGGCAGCATCTCGCGCGCCAGGACCTCATCGCGCCCGGGCTTGCAGCGGACGATGAAGTGCGCGCTCTCGAAGGTCGCGTAGGTCGCGAGTTCGGTGATGAGCTTGAGCGAGTTGGCGACGCGGACATTGAAGGGGTCGAGCGCGGCGGCTTTCTTGAGCGCGGACGCCGCACGATCGTCGCGACCGGCCTGAACCTCGAGCAAGCCCAGCTCGGTCCACGGCGCGGCCCACAGCGGCTCGCGCGCGGAGGCCTGCTCGAGATACTTCGACGCCAGCTCGTACTGCCGGCGCTCGCTGAGCACGCGCCCGACATGCAGGTGCGCGTCGGCCAGCCGCGCGCCGTGAGTCTGGTCGCGTTCGGCGAGCGCGGTGTCGATCGCGGCGGGGTCAAAGCGCGAGGCGACGATGCCCAGCTGCGCCTCCCGCACGATCGCGTGCGAAGGAAAGACCGCGAGCGCGGGGGCGAGGGCGGTTTCCGCGGCGTCGGGGTCGTTGAGCCGCAGCGCCGACGCGACACGCACGCGCGAGGCCAGCACGCTGGGCGCGGCCTGCGTCGTCGTGATCGTCGTGCGCAGTTCGTCGAGCCGCGCGGCGATCGCCTCGGCCTTGTCCAGGTCCAGCCCGTCGACGGCCATCTGCCCCAGCAGCGCGTACGCCCGCGCGTCGCGCGGATTCAGCGACAGCAGCTCGCCCAGCGTCGCGCCCGCCTCGGCGAAGTTGTCCTTCTCGTACAGCAGCTCGGCCTCAGCGAGGCGCACGTCGGGGCTGAAGGCCCCCGCGCCCGTGCGCGCCTGCGCGAGCAGCGCCATGAGCGCCTTGAAGTCGCGCCCGCCCGTCGATTCCTGGCCCTTCATGCGCGCTCGCAGCGCCAGCGCCCGCACGCCCTCGGCCAGTTCGCCCGCTTCGAGCTGCGCGCCCGCGAGCCGCGCGGCCAGAGCGTCCAGCGTCGCGATGCACTCATCGACCTTGCCCAGCCCACGGAGCGCGAGCGCGCGAAGCCGCTGCGCGCGGACACTCGGCGCATCGCCCAGTTCGTCGAGCGCGCGGGCAAACTCACCGGCAAGCGTGGCGGCCTCGGCGCGGTCTTCGGGCGCCGCGGAGGGCGCGCGGAGGCTCGCGTCGTCGAGGACGCCCGCCCGCAGCGCCGCGCGCGCGCGACGGGCGGGGGTGTCAAGGTCTTCGAGCGTCCATGCGCCGTGGAGAATGCGAAGGTCGCGCCGTTCTTGAACGGACAAGAAGCCCTGATCGAGCAGCGTGCGGACGCCCTGCGCGAGCTCGGGCTCGGTGCTTTCTTGTTCTTCTGGCGCCACGAGGCCCCGCGGCGCGGTGGCGTCCTGGTTGCCCTCGGGCGCGACGTCCTGCGCGAGCGCGGGCCAGGCCCAGCCCGCGAGCAGGAGCAGAAGTCGCGCGGGGCGGGGCGTCAAGGCTTCGGCTCCGGCTTGGGCTCGGGCTTGCTTTCGGGCTTCTTGGGCGTTTCGGCGGGGAGGACTTTGGTTTCGGTGGGCACAGTCTCGGGCGGGACGGGTTCGGCCTCGAGCGCCGCGGCCGCACTCTGCGCGTCGGAGACCTTGCCGCGCCAGGGGCGGATGTCCGCGTCCCAGCCGGGCGGCGTCGTGGTGTCCATCACCTCGGCGGGGATCGCGGCATTCAGCTTGACGTTGATGAGCCGCACGGTGGTTTCATCGCCCGAGCGCGCGCGGGTGCGCGCCATGCGCGGGAGCAGGTTCGCGCCGTCGCCCGACGCGCGGTACCAGAGCCGGATCTCGCGGAACTCGTCCTCGCGCTCACGCTCGGGCCGGGGCACGAGCCGGAGCTGGTACGAGCCCATGACGAAGCCTTTGTCGCCCTCGGCGACGTCTTTGTCGGCGGGGAGCAGTTCGGCGCGGTAGCGGCTGAGGATGTCGGACTTCTTCTGGCCGATGGGAAGGGGCAGCGGGCCTTCGCCGATGCGCAGCGGGTCGAACTTTTCGCCCGGGGGCGCGACCTGGCGCTTGATGATCTGCTTCTGGCCCGGCGTGCGCTCGACGAGCCACTGCCCATCGAAGATGTAGCCCTTGCGTTCGTTCTCGACGCGGCCGGTCGCGCCGCCGACGATGAGCTGGTCAAAGTCGATCGCGAACCGGCGCGCCTTGGTGCCCTCGGACCCGGGCTGGCCCGCGAGAGCCTCGAAGTAGACCTTGCCCCGGCGCGTCTGCTGGTCGCCCGCGAGATCGAAGACCTTGTCGTACACGATGTCGGCGGTGAGGGTCTTGAGCCCTTCGTCCGCGCGCTCGAGCGCGGTCAGAAGATCATCGACGCTGTCGATCTTGGTTGGATCGGCCCCGCCGGACTCAAGCTCAGACACGAGAGGCGCGCCCATCGGCGCGGAGCCGGTTTCGAGGGGAGCCAGCGCGGTCGGCGCCGCTGCGCCCGCGGCGAGCCAGAGGCAAAGGCTGATGTTCCAGGGCAGGCTGACCATCGGGGGCGTCCTTTCCGCGTGATGCTCACCGTTTAGACGCCCCGCGGCGCGGGCGGTTCGGAGCGTTCGGGGCCTGAAATCTGGGCATGCGCGCGCAGGTCGCGGGCGGCGCCGAAGGGCGCGGGGGTTCCCGGCATATGGGTTCCGGCAGAGTGCGTTCCGGGGGCGGGCACGTCGAGCGCCTTGCGCTTGCGGAAGATGGCGGTCGACTGTGGCCCATCGGTGAGCATCCGGACTGGGCCTTCGAGGATGCGCTTGAAGGCGCGGTCGGCGTTGTCGAGGCTGAACTCGGTGCCGATGAATCGCCGACCGACCGCGCGGGCCATCACGCCCGTCGTGCCCGAGCCCACGAACGGATCGAGCACCAGGTCGCCCGCGTTGCTCGAGCTGCGCACGACGCGGTCGAGGTAGATCTCCGGGAGCTGGTTGTCGTGCTGATGGCGGCGTTCGGCGTTGTTGCCCTGCACCCGGCCCCAGAACGTGCCGTACCAGACGTCCATCGGCACGCGCCGGCCCGGGGGCAGGCCGTCTTTCTTGGAGAGCGTCCGCGTGTCGCCGTAGATCGCGGCGCGGTCGGAGATCTCGAGGACGGGTTCGGCGTTCCAGGTGCGCCGGTCGGCGTCCTTGCAGAAGTACAGCGCGTGGACCTTGGAGTTGATGAACCGCACGCGCGTGTTCTGGCCGAAGCGATAGTGCCAGACGCACCAGTTGACCATCGTCATCTGGCGCTGCTTGAGGTGCACGACGATCTCGGCCGCCCAGTCGTCGGGGATGTTGACCCACATCGAGCCCGTCGGCTTCAGGCTGTTCACGCACAGGTCCAGCCAGTCGTACGTGAAGCGCAGGTACTCGGCATCCGGCATCTTGTCGTGCCAGCGGTCGTACGCGCGGTTCCAGTTGAAGGGCGGATCGGCAAAGACCAGGTCCACCTCGCCTCGCGCAACCTCGGGGATCCGCGGCAAGAGCTCCCGGCAATCGCCCACATAGACGCGCGTGTCGGGGTCGGTCGCGCTGAAAGTCGGCTGGAGCGGCGCGAGCGGGGGCGGCGTGAAGGCGTCGGGCTCGGTCGCGGCGAGCGGGATCGCGGGCGAAACGCCCGAGGCCAGTTGGGGGCCGGTCGATTGGGGGCCTGCCGGTTGGGGGCCTGCCGGTTGGGGGCCGAGCGGCATCCCGGCGTCGGCGGCGGGCGCCGGCGCGTCGGAGAACGGGGGGATGGGCGGCAGGGCCGACATGCGTTCGCGGATTATCCGCCGGCCGCCGGCTCTGCGCCGGGAGAAGGGGTCGAAAGCGGGTTGACCTTGGGCGTGGGGTCGCCGTGGGCCTCGATCAGGCGCGCGATGCGCTCCCACTGACGGCGCAGATGAAGCCTCGCGAGCCGACCGGCCTGGGTCGCGCGCATCGCCCCCGGGCGATACCCGGCCTGCCTGACCCGGCCCGAGGCGTCGGCGCGGCAGGCCAGTTCGTGCCAGCAGGCGACGAGTGCGCGGGCCATCAGCGCGCGGCGCGGGGGCACGCCGCAGCCCGTCGGTTCGATCACCATCGAGGCCAGCATCCGCCGAGCAAACCCCGCGGCCTGCTTGGGCCTGAGAATCGGGCGAAGGTCGACCGTGTCGATCACCGCGATCTCCGCGCCCGCGGGCGTGAGCCGGGGCACGAGCAGATTGCTCGGCTTGTGGTCGCGATTGAACCGCCCGCGCATGTCGGGCGCGGGCAGGACCATCGCCGCGACCAGCCGGCCCGCCTCGCGCGCAAGCACGTGCTGCAGCCGGACGGGCAGCGACGCGTCGGCGAGGTGTTCGAGGAGGGTCTTGCCCGGCACGTGCGCCAGCACCAGCAGCTCTTCGAGCCCCGCGCGCGATCGACGCGAGGCAAGCACCAAGGGCTCGGCGGTCGGCAGGTTCTGAGCGCGGAGCCACTGGGCCCCCTCCCACTGGCGCCAGGCCTTGCCGGGCCTGAAAAGCTGCCGAAGCCGCGCCCAGAGGCCGACGGTCACGCGCGACTTGATGACGACCTCGCGCCCGAGGAACCGCGCGTGAAAGACGCCCGAGGTGTTCTCGCGCTTGAGGACGCGCACGCCCGCGGGGGGCGAGGCGGGGTCAAAGGACTCGAGCGCCAGCGCCCAGCGAGGCGCGGCATCGCGCGCCGAGTCGCCCATGCGCAGCAGACGCACGGGCCCAGCGCCCGAGGCCCGGGGTGCCCGTACGCTGTCGGTCGGAGATATGCCCTCGCTCTCGGCCGCCATCGTCTGCAAGAATAACCGAGCGACGCTCGAGCGCACGCTCGACTCGCTCGCGCCGATCGTCAACGCCGAGATCCTCGCGGTGGACTCGGGCTCATCCGACGGCACGCTCGAACTCCTCACCCGGTTCAACGCCCGCGTGCTGCGCACCCATTGGCGCGGACACGTCGCGACCAAGCAGCTCGCGCTGGAACTCGCGTCTCAGACGCCCGAAGGCGCGCCACGGAGCGCGGACCACTGGGTGCTGTCAATCGACTCCGATGAAAGCGTCGAGCCCGAGCTTGCGCGCGCGATCCGAGCGGCCATCGAGCGCGACGATCCGGCGATCGCGGGGTATCGCGTTCGGCGCGTGGTCTACTACCGCGACCAGCCCCTGAACCACGTCTGGCAGCCCGAGTGGCGGCTGCGGCTCGTTCGCGCGGGCGCGGCGCGCTGGGGCGGGCTGGACCCCCACGACAAGCTCGAACTCACGCGCGGAACCCACGCCGACCTCGCGGGCGTGCTCAGGCACGACTCCATCGGCACCTTCGGCGAGTTCTTCGAGAAGCAGATGGTCCACGCGCGCACCATGGCGCGCAGCATGGCGCGCGAAGGCCGGCGCGGCAGCGTGCTCAAGCTCTGCACCTCGCCCGCGGGCGCGTTCCTGAAGCAGGTCGTCCTGAAGAGCGCGTGGCGCGACGGCTGGCCGGGGTGGCTCGCGGCGGCCTCGACCGCGGCGGCGACGCTGGCCAAGCATGCCGCGCTGATCGAGCTGACCCACACGCCCGCGGCAACCGAACAGCGCCCGGACTCGGGCCAAGCTCCCGGCTGACCTATACTTGGGCTCTCTTGGACCACGAGGCCGGCCCGCGACGCGTCGAACACGCCGCGGAGGACGCTGGTGTTTGCCGTCTGTAAATCAGACAAGATCCCCCAGAAATGAACCAGACTTCCGACTCGCACGCGAACGCCCCCCACACTCCCGGCCCGAACCCGAGCACGCCCGCGACCAATCCCGCCGCCGAGACTCAGGCGGCGCCTTCGGGCCAGATGGTCGAGAGCCAGCCGCCCGCCGACACGCATCAGGCCGCGCTGGAGGGGTACTTCGCGCACAACCGCGACGCGGGCAAGGGCCCCGAGATCTTCGACGAGCAGGTGACCTTCGCGGACCTGGGCCTGCGCAGCAGCGTGCTCAAGGGCGTCGAGGCGCTGGGCTTCAAGCACCCGACGATCGTGCAGGCCAAGATCATCCCGCAGATCCTCACGGGCAAGGACGTGATCGGCCAGGCCAAGACCGGCACGGGCAAGACCGCCGCGTTCGGCCTGCCCTTGCTGCACGCCTGCAACGCGGGCACGCCCTTCCAGGCGCTGGTGCTCGCGCCCACGCGCGAGCTGGCGCTGCAGATCGCCGAGGAAATCCGCGACCTGGGCAAGTTCACGCCCATCCGCCCCGTCACGGTCTACGGCGGGCAGGCGATCCGCACGCAGTCGCGCAACCTCGAGAAGGGCGGCGAGATCATCGTCGGCACGCCCGGGCGCGTGCTGGACATGCACGAGCGCGGGCTGCTGCCTCTGGACCAGATCCGCTTTGCCGTGCTCGATGAAGTGGACCGCATGCTCGACATCGGCTTCCGCGACGACATCCGCCGGATCCTCGACAAGTGCCCGCCCCCGGGCCCGCGGCAGAGCATCTTCGTCTCGGCGACGATCTCTGGCGAGATCGAGAAGCTCGCGCGCCGGCACATGCGCGACCCCGAGAAGATCGTCACGAGCGCGGGCTCGCTTACCGTCTCGCTCGTCGAGCAGCACCATCTGACCGTGCAGCCGTGGGACAAGACGCGACTGCTGATTCACCTGCTCAAGCACGAGGAACCGGCGCTGACGGTCGTGTTCTGCCGGCTCAAGCGCACGGTGGACGAGGTCGCGACCGCGCTGAGCAAGGCCGGGATCGAGGCCTTCCCGATGCACGGCGATATGTCCCAGGGCAAGCGCAACTCGACGATGAAGCGCCTGCGCGAGGGCGAACTGGCGTGCCTCATCGCGTCAGACCTCGCCTCCCGCGGGCTCGACGTCGAGGGCATCTCGCACGTCATCAACTACGACCTGCCCGAGGACCCCGAGATCTACGTCCACCGCATCGGGCGCACGGCGCGCGCGGGTCGGCGCGGCGTCGCGTGGTCGTTCGTCACGCCCAAGCAGGGCGGCCTGCTCACCGACATCGAAGTGCTCATCAACGCCGAGATCCCCAAGCTCGACTACGGCGACTTCGCGCCCGGCGAGAAGCCCGCGAGCTATCGCGACCACGACGCCCCCGCGGGCCTGCGCATCGACCTGCCCGAGCGCGAGGCCGCGCCCAAGGTCAACCGCATCCAGGCCGCCGCCAACCTGCAGATGCCCGCCGAAGTCGACCCCTCCAAGTTCCCGGGCGGCATCGTGCCCACCAAGCTCCCGCCCAAGCGGCTCTTCGGCAAGATCCCCTCGTCGAAGCGGTAAAGCACGGTCTGCGGCTTTGCTGATTTGCTGATGTGCCCGTTACCCCACGCGCGCCGCGACGACGACGATCCAGTCTTCGCTGAGTTCGCCCGCGCGCACCGGCACGGGCCGTTCGCCGGGCGCGACGCGCACGTCGCTGTACACCTCGGTTGAGGCAAAGCCCGCCTCGAGCATCGCCTCGCGCAGCTCCGCGATCGACCAGAGGCGCCAGCGATAGACGAACGCGCGCGGATACTCGGCGACGATCTCGCCCGCGATCTCGACGCGGAAGGAGATCGAGTTGGTGACCATGCCGGTGAGCGCGTCGGCCTCTTCGTGCCGCCATGCGTAGCGGATCGTCTCGTGCCCGCGGCCCGGGTGGGTGCGATCGAGCCCGCCGAGCTTGAAGGCGCCCGCCCCGCCGTAGGTGTCGAGCGCGAGGACCCCGCCGCCGAACCCGCCGTTGCCCAGCGCGAGCCGCTCGCGCGTCGCGCGCAGGTAGCGCATCAGGTCCGCGCGGGTGTGCAGATAGCCGATCGAGAAGTTGCCGACCCACGCGACGTCGCACGGCTCGCGGTCGGTGGTTTCGAGACAGTCCGCGCGGACGAGCCTCAGCGCGTGCGCGGCGCTCCCGGCCTTGGCCCGCGCGCGTTCAAGGGCGGCATCGTCAAGGTCCACCGCGAGCGCGCGCGTGTCGGCGTCGCCCCGCGCGAGGCCATCGCGGATCCATCGCAGCGAGGCCGCGGCGGCGCCTGAGAAATCTTCACGCAGCACCAGCGGCGCCCCGCCGTGGAGCGCGTAGAGAAACGCGCTGACGTGCCGGGGGCTCTGAACGCAGAGTTCGTAGCAGTCAAACACATCCGGGACCACCGGCGCGTCGGGGATCGGCTCTTCGGCGGACGGCTGACGGGGTGTCGTCATGGGAAGTTGCCCCTCGCGGCTTGTGCGTCGGCGCGTGAGTGGTAGGCTCGCCGCGGGGAATTCTTCCACCGGGAGCGGCACGATGCACTGGATCGTCACCAACCGTGAGGTGCGCGCGGGCACGGACGGCCTCGAGCGCGTCAATGCCGAAGCGCACGAGCCCAGCCCGATCTTCCGCGTCGCGCGCTATGCGCCCGCCTCGAGCGCGCCGGGGCTCGGGGGCGCCGAGCTTGAACGCTTCGTGACCTTCGCGCCCGACGCGAATCACCCGGGCTACGGGCTTGCGCCCGACGCCGACCCGGAATCGGTCGCGGGCACCGCGCGGATGTTTCTGGACTTGTACCAGCGCATGCGCGCCGGGCCCGAGGGCAAGGCCCACGCGCTGTTCTTCATCCACGGCTTCAACTACACCTGGCACGAGGCGCTGGAGAATCTTCAGCGCCTGCACGAGGTGTACGTCGAGCCCGAGGCGAGCCCGATCGGGCACATCGTGATGTTCACCTGGCCCAGCCGGGGCAGCGTGCGCGGCTATCGCGCCGATCAGGAGATCGCGCTGCCCAGCGGCCTCGCGCTCGGGAGGCTCTTCGGCAAGGCGCTGAGCTTCTACCGCGAGTTCTTCGCGCGCACGGGCGCGGACGTGCCCGAGTTCTGCGGGCAGAAGCTGCACCTGGCGGCGCATTCGATGGGCAATCAGGTGCTGCGCGAGTTCTTCCGCGGCATTGCGCCGTACCGCCATCTGCGCCGCTCGATCTTCGCCGAGACGCTGCTCCTGAACGCGGACGTGGAATGGCACGCGCTCGAGCCGGGCGAGCCTCTGCACGCGCTGCCCGAGTACTGCGACCGCGTGCACGTGTACAACCACTTCGGCGATGACGCGCTGCGGATCAGCGAGACGACCAAGAACGGCGACAAGCGCCTGGGCCTGCACGGGCCGCGGGACTGGCACACGCCGCCGATGTCGGTGCGGACGGTGATCGTCGACACGACCGCGCTGCCCGACAGAGTGCGCACGAGCGCGGGCGACGCAACAGACCGTGCGGCGCGCGCGGCGGTGCGTCCGCGCGAGCGTGCCGAGGCATGGGCGCGGGGCCTGCTCGAGCGCGATGAGCCGACGATCCGCGTGAACCCGCGCGAGGCGCTGTTCGATCACTGGGGCTATCTGCATCGGCCCGAGATCGTCGCGGACCTGTACCGCGTCTTCCGCGGCGAGAGCTCGGGCGCGATCAAGGGCCGCGTGCATCGCGAGGGGCCGCTGTACCGACTCGCGGGGCCGTGAGGAAACGCCGCAAAGCAGCAGAGCGGGAACGCAGCAAATCAAGGCCGCGGGTTGATTGGGTGGGTGGTGGAATGGGCGCACGCTTGGGTGCCCCGAGTCGCATGAACGAGCGCTTGGGCGAGTTCGTGCGCCTCGGGCGGCTTCACCCGACGCGCGTCGACGCTGTGCGTCTCCGCGGGTCGGGGCACCCAGCCACTCGACCGCTTGGCCACTTCCGTGTCGGCTCGGAGGGCCGACCTACCCGTGGTGCGTCGCGAGGCACCGGTCCAACCGCGCGAGGGTCGAGCGTCGGCCCAGCACGGCCATCGTTTCGCCCAGCGGCGGCGTCACCGCGACGCCCGCGAGCGCGACGCGGATCGCCTGCGCCACCGGGCCCATGCCCAGGCCCCGGTCCTTCGCGAGCGTCTCGATGATCGCGTGCGAAGGGCCCGCGCCGACCTCGTCGCCCGAGCTCTCCGGGAACGCGGCCGCGAAGGCCTCGCGGAACGCGCGCAGCAGCGCCAGGCCCTGCTTGTCATTGGCAAGCAGGTTCTTGTCCACCGCGGCCTGATCGAACACGATCGCGCCGTCGTCGAGCATCGCGAACGCGCAGGGCTTGCTCGCCTCGCGGAAGGTCTTGGCCCGCGCCTTGACCGCGCTCGCGAGAATCCCCCACCGCGCCTCGGGCACGCGACGCACGATCTCGGGCGAGAACTCCGCGCACCACGCGCGCCAGCGCGCGGCGAACACCGCGTCGGGCAGCGCGTTGATCGCGTCGGCGTTGAAACTCATCAGCTTCGTGCGGTCGAACTTCGCGCTGGTCTTGCCGATGCGCTCGACCGAGAAATGCTGGCACAGAAACGCGTTGTCGAACTTCTCGAGGTCCTTCCCGTCGGGCAGCTTCATGCCCGGGTTCCAGCCCAGCAGCGCGACGAAGTTGTTGATCGCCTCGGGCAGATACCCGTTCTCGCGGAAGTCGGCGACTTCGATCTCGGGCAGCGCGATGTTCAGCCTGGCGCCGATCGCGGTCGCGACCTCGACGGTGTCGATCTCGCCCGCGACAAAGTCCGCGAGGGTCTTCTCGCCCAGGCCCGTTTCCGAAGCGAGCCGCGAGGCCACGCCCGGCTCTTTCTGCGAGGCCTGCTTGATCGCGGCGCGCGCGGCCTTGGCCTTGTCGCGCTTGCTCATCTTCGAGGAGTCCATGTTGCAGATCAGCGGCATGTGCGCGTACACCGGCGTGCGGAAGCCCAGCGCCTTCTGAAGCGCCACGTGCCGGGGCGTGTTGTTCAGGTGCTCCTGCGCCCGCATCACGTGCGTCACGCCCATCGTCTCATCGTCCACCACGACCGCGAAGTGGTACGTCGGGAATCCGTCGGCCTTGCGGATCACAAAGTCGTCCACCTCGCCCGCGGCGTACTTCACCTCGCCCAGCACCTCGTCCTGCACGCGCACCGGCTCATCGGGCACGAAGAACCGGATTACGTGCGGCTCGCCCGATTCCATGCGCTTGAGACGGTCCTTGATGTCGGGCATCTCGCGCAGCGCCGCACGGTCGTAGCGGTAGGTCTGCTTCGCGGCGACCGCGGCCTTGCGCTTGGACTCGAGCTCTTCGGGCTTCTCAAAGGCGGGGTACGCCTTGCCCTGCTCGATGAGGCGCATGAGGTGCTCGTTGTAGAGCTTCACGCGCCGGGCCTGAAAGAACGGGCCGACGCGGAACGGGTCGCCGCCGATCTTCTTTCCGTCGCTGGTGGTGAACTCGGGGCCCTGGTCCCAGTCGATGCCGAGCCAGGCGAGGTCTTCCATGATGCCGCGGGCGGACTCGTCGCTGGAGCGGGCCTGGTCGGTGTCTTCGATGCGGAGGGTGAAGACGCCGCGGTGCTTGCGGGCAAAGGCCCAGCAGAAGAGGGCGGTGCGTGCGCCACCGATGTGGAGGTGGCCTGTGGGCGAAGGGGCAAAGCGCGTGACGACGTCGGGCATGGGCATGCCCGAGCGTAGGGACGAACGCACGGGGTCACGGGCTTGGGTTCGCGGTCAGGCCTCGTCGCCGCCGCGGCCAACGAGCATGCGGGCGATGGCTTCCTGCACGTGCGCGCCGCGGGCGTCCATGCCGTGCCCGGGGATGCGCAGGGCCGAGAGCAGCCCATAGCCCAGGCCCACGTCGATGAGCAGCCAGGCGATGAGTTCGGGCGTGAAGCGAGCGGCGACCTTGTGCTCGGACTGCGCGCGGACGATCTCGCGGACGAGGAACGCGTGCAGGTTCCCGATGTGGTCGTGGACGGCCTTGCGGATCTCGTCGTCCTCGACCTCGGTGATCGCCTGCAGGAACACGCGGTACGCCTCGCGGGCCTGCTCAGAGACCATCGGGTTCTCGCCGATGAGCCGGCGCAGACGCTGGGCGGGGTCCGCGGCGCTGGCCAGCTGCTGCTCCCAGTACCCCAGCGTGCGCTGGGCGGTGCGCTGGATCAGCGCGATGAACAGCGCGCGCTTGGAATCGAAATGGCGATAGATGATCGGCTCGGTGACGCCTGCGGCCTTGGCCAGCTCGGCCGTCGTCGCGCGCGCGTAGCCATGACGGGCGAAGAGCTTCTCCGCCACGTCCAGCAACTGCTCGCGACGCTCCTTGCCCGTCAACCGGCTCATCGCAGACGCCCCTCAAGGCTAGTGGACACTTACGCCCCGACCATCCTATCGGTTCGACCGCGCGGCATCGTGAACTCGCCTCGCTCTCGCGGGCAAATCCCGACGTCGTTTTTGCGCACACACCCCCACGCCCAACCGCCCCGCCGCCCCCGAGGCCCCAACGATCGCCCGGTGACCGTGCCGACCGATCCAACCCCGCCCTTTCCTCCCCCGGGCCCACCCACGTCGCCGGGCCCGGCGCGGGCGACGTTTCGGCGTGCGGATCGGCTGACGCACGCGCTGGAGTTTCAGCGGGTGTTCAATGCGCGGATGCGTAAGGCCGCCGGGCCGCTGGCGGTCTTCTCGCTGCCTAACGGGCGCGCGGTGCCCCGGCTTGGGCTCTCGGTCGGGCGGTCGTTTGGAATCTCGGTGAGGCGCTCGCGGATCAAGCGTCTGCTGCGCGAGGCGTTCCGGCTTTCACGCCACGAGTTCCCGCGGCGGGCCGACGGCACGTCGTACGACCTGATCCTCGCCCCCCGCGCGCACGCCGAGCTGCCCCTGGCCGCGTATCGCGAGCTGCTCGTGCGGCTTGTCACCCAGGCCCATGCCGAGCACGAGCGTCGGAGCACGCGTCGCGAGACTCAGGCGTGATCCCGCCGCTGCCCCATCCCTCGCCTCGGACGCTGCGGTTCTGGGCGATCCTCGCGCCCACGCTGCTGGTGAAGCTGTATCAGGTGACGCTCTCGCCGCTGCTGGGGCGCC
>JANRKN010000036.1:0-41716 GCA_033763435.1 Planctomycetota bacterium | reverse complement strand
GACCGAGGCGGACCTCAAGGCGCTGCACGGCGCCGAGGCCGAGAGCGCGAACCCCGGCGACGGCGTGCCCGAGGGCAAGGTGTATCAGTTCCCGGGGCTGGACATCCTCGAAGAGCCCGAGGAGAACTTCAACGCCAAGCTGGAGGAGTACGTCCGCGAGCAGGCGCAGGCGCTGGAGAGCTCGCTCAAGCAGTACAAGATCGACGGCGAGGTGGTGGGCATCGAGTCGGGCCCGGTGATCACGATGTATCAGGTGCGCCTGGCGCCCGGGACGAAGGTGTCGCAGGTCGAGGCGATCGACTCGGACCTGGCGCGCGCGCTCAAGGCGATCAACATCCGCATCGTGGCGAATCAGGCCGGGCGCGACACAATCGGCATCGAGGTGCCGAACGCGTCGAAGGAGAAGGTGCGCCTCAAGGAGCTGATGAGCAAGCCCGAGCGGTACGCGAAGATGCGCCTGCCGATGTTCCTGGGCAAGGACGCGGCGGGCGAGCCCTTGATCGCGGACCTGACGCAGATGCCGCACATGCTGATCGCGGGCACGACGGGCTCGGGCAAGAGCGTGTGCATGAACACGATCATCATGAGCTTCCTCTATACGAAGAAGCCGAGCGAGCTGAAGCTGGTGCTGGTCGACCCGAAGATGGTCGAGATGAGCCAGTTCAAGGACATCCCTCACCTGATGTGCCCGGTGGTGACGGAGATGTCCAAGGCCGCGGCGATTCTCGAGTGGGCGTGCGCGAAGATGGACGAGCGCTACGAACTGCTCGCGGAGGCGGGGTGCCGGGACATCGGGAGCTTCAACGATCTGCCGTGGGACGAGCTGAAGGAGCGTCTGAAGATCGAGACGCCCGAGCAGGAGGCGCGGACGCCCAAGAAGCTGCCGTACATGGTGTTCATCATCGACGAGCTGGCGGACCTGATGATGACCAACAAGGAGGTGGAGAGCCACATCATCCGGATCGCGCAGAAGGCGCGAGCGGTGGGCATCCACCTGATCCTGGCGACGCAGCGCCCGCAGGCGAACGTGGTGACGGGTCTGATCAAGGGCAACATGCCGTGCCGGATCACGTTCAAGGTCGCGTCGGGCCTGGACTCGCGGATCGTGCTGGATCAGAAGGGCGGCGAGCTGCTGCTGGGCCAGGGCGACATGCTGTTCCTGTCGCCCCGGACGAGCAAGCTGATGCGTGCGCAGGGCACGCTGGTGGATGATCTGGAGATCCGCAAGGTCGTGAAGTTCATGAAGGAGATCGCTGCGCCGAGCTTCGAGCGTCAGCTGCTGACGCTGCGCCGTCCGGGCGAGGAGGGCACGGGTCTGTCCTCGCTGTCGGACGAGGATCGCCTGCTGCAGAGCAAGAACAACTCCAGCGCGAGCCTGAAGGCCGCGCAGGAGGACCCGCTGTTCGAGCGTGCGGTGGAGATCGTGCTGGAGACGCGGCGCGGGAGCGTGTCGCTGCTTCAGAGGCGTCTGGCGATCGGGTACACGCGCGCGAGCCGCCTGATCGACCTGATGGGTATCGCGGGGATCATCAGCGATCACAAGGGTTCGGTCGCGCGCGACGTGCTGATCACCGAGGGCGACTGGGACCTGATGAAGCGCCTGGCGAAGGAAGAGGCGGAGTCCAAGGGCATGAGCTGGCCGCCGCGCGAGGGGCAGGCGCAGCTGTTTGAGGGCAGCGAGGCCAACGGTGCGGCTGGCGGCGGCGGCGTGGTCGGCGGGGTGACGCTGACCGCGGATGTGCCGCCGTTCGCGGTCGAGTCGGGCCCGCGCGTGCCTCGGGACGAAGACGACCTGGGCGAGGACTCGGTGGACCGCGCCGAGGCCGAGGCTCGCGCCGAGCGTGAGGCTCAGCGCGCCCAGCGGGCGCAGGACCGCGAGGACGAAGGGCTGTAAGGCGCCGAAACCCGGACGGACCGAATCCGATCAACATCGCATGCGGGTGTGGCGTCCGTGCGGGCGGCGGGTGGGGGCGGTCTGTGCGCAACGTGTTGTTTTTGAGAGATTTACGCGCGAGGGCGCGGATGCCCGAGCAACGGCGGGCCGGGCCGAACCGGGCCGTATACTGGGCGTCTGAAGGACATCGGCGGGGGTTGTTGGGGCGAACGGATGTGAGGGCGGTGGGGCAACGAAAGGGATTGGGCATGTACACGCGCGCGTCGAGGGTGTCGAAGGTGATGGGTCTCGTGCTGGTCGCGGGGCTGGCGTTCTCGGCGCGGGCGGACCTGCCCGCGGCGTTGGACCGCGTGCCCGCGGATGCCGCGGTCGTCGCGGCGATCAAGGACCTCGAGAGCTTCCACACGCAGTTCGAGAAACTGACCAAGAGCCTGGGCATCACGGACACGGGCCCGCTCGGGATGGCGGGCGCGCTGCTCAAGACGCCCGGCCTGAACGCCAAGGGCTCGGCCGCGATCGTGATGCTCAAGCCCCCCGCGCCCCCCCAGGGCGACGAGATGGCCCAGGCCGAGCCGCCGATCGTGATGGTCGTGCCCGTGAGCAACTACGCCGAGCTGACCAAGAGCCTGGGCGGTGAGGGGAACACGATCAAGGTCGGCGATCAGTCGATGCACATCAAGGACCTGGGCGGCGGGTTCGCGGCGCTTTCGCCTCAGGAAGAGGTGCTCGAGGGGTTCAAGGGTGAGGCGGGCCAGAAGGCCGCGCACGCCAAGACGCTGGGCGCCAACGGGCAGCGGATCAGCGACGCGTCGGACACGGTGATCATCGCGAATGTCGAGGCGCTGGGCCCGGTGCTCAAGGACGGCGTGAAGCAGATGGAAGGGACGCTGGGCATGATGGCGATGATGGCGGGCCCGCAGGGCGCCCAGCTCGCCGCGCAGCAGGACCTGATCAAGCTCGTCGCCAATTCGTGGATCCGTGACGCGAGCGTGGGCGTGCTGGGGATCGGCCTGAGCGAGAAGGGTGTGTCGCTCGACATCGGCACGCAGTTCAAGGATGGTTCCGAGGTCGGGAAGTTCTTCACGGCCAAGGGCAAGGCCTCGGCGCTTACGACGCGCGTGCCGAGCGATCAGTTCCTGATCGCGGGCAGCGTGGACACCAGCGCGGCGGGGATTCGCCAGATCGTGAAGAACATGGCGAGCATGCAGGAAGCCGCGGCGAAGAAGGCGGCTGAGGCCGCGAAGGCCGAGGGCGGCAAGGCGGTCGAACCCATGCTGCCGCCGGACACGATGAAGGTCTTCTCGGATCAGATCGACAGCACGTCGGGCCTGACGTTCATGATGGGCTCCTCGCCCGCGCTCTTTCAGACGGGCCTGTTCTCGCGCACGGTGATGTACGTGCAGACCGAGAAGCCCGCCGAGTATGCCGCCTCGATGAAGAAGATGTACGAGGACTTCAACGGCAAGCAGGTCGAGGGCATGACCTACGAGACGAGCTACAAGCCCGGCGCGCAGGAGGTCGAGGGCGCGAAGGTCGACTCGTGGTCGATGGCGATGAAGGCCGACCCGAATGATCCCAACGCGCAGATGGCGATGTCGATGATGTCGCAGCTCATGGGCCCGGGCGGGAAGCTCGGCGGCTTCGTCGCGCCCGCGCAGGGCGGCGTGGTGATGACGATGTCGGAGAACACGCCGCTGCTTTCGTCGGCGCTGAAGGCCGCGAAGGACGGCTCGGGCCTGGGCGCCTCGGCGGACCTCAAGGCCGTCGCGGCGAACCTGCCCAGCGATCGCACGTTCGAAGCGTTCATCGGCACCAAGTCGATCCTCGACCTCGCGTCGGGCTTCCTCATGATGATGGGCGGCGGCGGCGAAATGAAGATCCCCGAGAAGGTCTCGCCGGTCGCGATCGGCGGCACCACGCACGACCAGGGCGTGCAGGTCCGCCTCTTCGTCCCCACCGACGTCATCACGACCGTCAGCGGCATCGTGAAGTCGATGTCGCAGGGCGAAGAGGGTGAGCCCGGCGAGCCCGCGCCCGCCGAAGAGGGCAAGGCTCCGTCGTTCTAACCCATCGTTGTCCGTTGATCTCGCAGACAACTCCGAGAGATCCCAAGGCCCCGCCCCGCGCGGGGCCTTTTTCTCGCACCGAAAGAAAGAGCCCGATGAAGCCCACGCTGTTCATGCTCAGGCCGGCCTTCGCGGACCCGAAGGTCGGGCCCGGCACGTTCTTCTGCCCGCACACCGCGACGATTGAGGGGGTGCTCGCGATGTATCCCGCGCTGCGCGAGCGGCTGGAAGTTCGGTACGTGGACTTTCCGCGCCCTCGCCACGCGGTGATCGAGCTTCTGGGTGAGGCGAATCAGGCCTGCCCCGCGCTGGTGCTGCCCGAAGAATTCGGAAACGTGCCAATCCCGGGCCGCTCGGCGCAGGGGCGCACGTTCTACGTCGGCGCGACGGAGATCGCCGAGTTTCTCGCGGCGTGGGCGGGGATCGATCGTCCGCATCCGTGAGCGCGTCGGCGCAAACCTACACTCTGGCATGATCGGCGTGCCCATCCAGATCGGGCCCGTGCGGCTTGCGAGCAACCTGCTGCTCGCGCCCATCGCGGGCTATTGCGACCTGGCCTTCCGCACCGTCTGCCGCGAGCAGGGGGGCGTGGGCCTCGCGTGCACCGATCTGCTCAGCCCGCAGGGCCTGCTCCGCGGCACGGCGACGAGCCTCGACCTCGCCAAGACCAACGACTTCGACAAGCCCGTGGGCATGCAGCTCTATGGCTCCGACCCCGAGATCATGGCCCAGGGCGCGCGATGGGCCGTCGAACACGGCGCGACCATTGTTGATATCAACATGGGCTGCCCCGTCGACAAGGTGACCAAGAAAGACGGCGGGAGCAAGCTGCTGACCGACCTCTCCCGCGCGGTCGCGATCGCGCAGCGCGTGAGGCAGGAGCTGGACCGGTGCCCGACGGCCGCGGGCCCGGTGCCGCTGACGTGCAAGATGAGGCTCTGCTGGCACACGAGCGACTACGAGGGCGGGCGCGCGTGCTCGCCTCACCTGGCGCGGATGCTCGCGGACGTCGGCGTCGCGGCGGTCACGGTCCACGGGCGCACGACGGAGATGAAGTTCTCCGGCGTCGTGCAGCACGCGGGGATCGCGCGCGTCGTCGAGGAAGTTGGCGGGCGCATCCCGGTCATCGGCAACGGCGACGTGCGCGAGGCCGCCGACGCGGTGGAGATGATCCGACGGACGGGCTGCGCGGGCGTGATGATCGGCCGCGGCGCGCTCAGCACGCCGTGGCTTTTCCGCGACGCCTGGAGCCTCCAGACCACGGGCCAGACGCCGCCCGAGCCGACCATCGCGCAGAAGATCGCGATCATGCGGCGCTACTTCCACCTGATGCGCGAGAATCAGGACGATCGCTACGCGATGTTCCAGATCAACCGCCGCGTGTCGTGGTTCGCCAAGCGCCTGATGGAGCGCGACCCCGACACGGGCAAGGTCATCGGCGTGAAGCCCTTCAAGGAAACCGTGCGCAACGCCCGCACGCCCGCCGAGGTCGAAGAGGCGCTCGATCGGTTTGTTGCGGGCGAGCTGCGGGGCGGATTCTTCGAAGAGTCCGCGGTGGAGGGGTGAGAAGGGTCAGCGCGAGAGCTCGTCGATCCGCCGACCGACCTCTTTTTGCTCGGCGCTGTCGTTGGGCGCGATCAGCGGCTGGTAACGCCTGAGCCACTCAAGCTCCTCGGCGGGATCTTGCCGGCGGGCGGCCGAGTTGGCGAGCAACCTCGCGGCCAGGCGCTGCTCGTCCTGCGCGATTCGGCGGTCGATCTCGTTCGTGAGGCTCTGCGCAAGCATCGCCGACGACCGGCGGAATTGCTCGCGCTGCACCTGGTCGGCCTCGGCGCTGCGGCGCTCACGCTGCAGCCGGCCGGTGATGCCGTTGCCCAGGCTGAGCGCGCCCGAGCTCATCGCCCATCGCTCGTCGCGCCAGACGGCCAGCAGCGCGTCGGTGTGTTCGAGCGAATCGACGGGATATCGCCTCTGTGCGGCATTGATGTGGACCGAGAGCATCATCTCGGGCGGGAAGGTCCGCTCGTAGCCGGGCTGCGTGATCTGCTCGTACCACCGCCGCGCCTCTTCCGGCTGCCCGAGCTTGTCATAGGCCTGGGCGATTCCCAAGGCCATCTTCGCGCGCGTGTTGGTATCGGGCATGGCGTCGTCCCCGCGGAACACGCGGAGGCGCACGTCGAGCTCTTTGTCGGTCTGGCCGAGCTGTTTGTAGGCCCAGGCGAGGTGTTCGAGCGCGAGCGCCTTGGCGATGATCGCCTGCCGCGGGTTCTCGGCGATCGCGTCCGCACGGCCGTACGCCGCTTCGAGCACCCGTGCGGCGTCGGCGGGCTTAGCGTCGAGCAGATAACACTGCGCGAGCATCCGGCGCAGCTCGAGCTCGGCGGGCGAGCCTTGGATCGCCGCGATCGCGTCCTCGTAGCGGGCGCTCGCGCGGGAGAGCTCGCCCATGTCCCACCAGCCCTTGGCGATCCAGCGCATGTACTCCGCGTGCTGGGGGTGCCCCTTCGGCGCGAGCTCGAGCGCGAGTTGCTCGAGCTCGTACAGATCGCGCTTGGCCTGTTCGAGGGCCTCGGTCGAAGAATCTCGACGATCCCACGAGGCGACAGCGCTCAGCAACTCCTGAAGCCGCCGGACTTCCTTGGCGCGCTGTGAGGCTTGCCAGTCGGAGTGCGTGAGCGGCCGCGAGGCTGCGATGCCGGGCCCAGTCTGTGGACCGTTCGCCGCTCCACTCCCGGTGCGGCTGACGATCAGCGCGAGCGAGCCCGCTGTGAGGCCCACGAACGCGATGGTCCAAAGACGAGAAGCTCGTTTCATCGATGAGGCCTCACAGCTCCGACGTTGCGAAACCGTCAGTTCTTTGGCGTGGCGCAGTCACTCTGAATCATTTCCTGCAGCGAGGATGAGGCCCATTGGATGTGATTCCGAGCGGCTCCGAGGCGAAGATCTCGCGAAGCCCGTGACGCAATTGTGGGCGCCTGGCCCTCGCGGGCGCTGACCCAGATGGTGCGGAGGCCGACGGCGAGTTGGCCGGTCGCTCCCAGTTCGTCGGCGCTCAATGTCACGCGGATCGACCAGCACGGGTTGACCGCGAGTGAGAGCGAACTCGACATGATCGAGGGCTCGGACCACGAGAGCGAGCCGCCGGGACCGACCTGCCCCGCGGCTTCCAAACTCACCTCGTCCGCGAGCGCCGCGAAGAGCATCGCCGCGCTTCTGGACTCGATCGGCGCGCTGCTTGACCCGCTGGCACCCGGGCTCCGACGCACGACGACGGACGCGGCGTTGGTGCGATCATCGAGCAGGGTGCGGCGGAGTGGCGCGGGCTCTGAGCCGCGCGGCCAGGGGCGCGGCTCCGTCACTCGATTGCTGAGCATGAACTGGCCGCGGAGCTTGCCCGGAATGCGCGTCTGCTGCACGAGCGGCTCGCCGATCCAGTCCTGGATCATCGCGGGCGCTTCGAAGCTTTGGCCCATCTCCGCGCGCAGCTCGGCCGGGTCAACGTCGGGTGCGATCGTCGACGTAGCGGTGGTCGGTAGGCGCGGAAGCGAAAGCGGCGTCGCGCGCGGCGCGACCGTCGAGCTCGTCGCCGAGGCCAACGCGGTCAGGCCGATGAGCGGCACCCATCCGTGAATCCGTGGCATTCAGCGTCCCCGAAGCAGAGGCGGTGTCGGTTACCGAATGGGCTGACCGGCGCGGCCCAGCGCGATACCGAAACGCATCGAGCTTATCAAAGAATCAATCGGCCGTCAAAGGGGGGTCATGAGTTTCGCTGACGCGCCACCCCTCAGCAGGGGATGTCTTCGCCTTCGACGACGGAGGCGACTTTGGTCGCGCTGCCGTATACGCCGCGGGTGTCGGCGGTGATGGGCGCGGTGAAGTCGTAGGTGTTCATGCTGCGGATCGGGGGCGAATACATGTGCAGCGTGATGAGGTCGGTCCCGGGGGCTTGCATGTTGGCGACTTCGTGAATGTCCGCGTCCGCGGCGGCGCAGACATAACCCGGCGCCATCTCGATCGTTGCGACGGGGCAGATGAGCCCCGAGGGCGTGGGGGAGAAGCGGATCTCGGTGCCGGTGCCTTCGATGACTTTGAAGGCGCACGAGACGCCCGCGTGGTCGTGGATCGGCGTGCGGTCGCCCGAGCGCCAGCAGAGGGCGAGGAGTTCGTACCAGGGCGATTCGCAGATGGTGTTGCGTCGATAGCCGCGCTGCCCGAAGGAGCAACAGGGCGCGATGTCGGGGCGCGTGACGCTCAGGTCGCTGAGGAGCTTGGTGAGTTCGGCAAGGTCGGCGCGGTGGTCGAGGCGGTCGAGGTACGTGATCAGCGCGGCGAGCTTGGGGAAGCGTGCGATCGCGTCGGCCGCGCATGCGCCCTTGCCGGACCAGAACTCGGTTGGTGCTGCCGTCTGCGTCATCCGCGTGCTCCCGCGTGAAGCCCTCACGATACCGCAAACCCGCACGCCATGACACCCGACCAACCCCCGGAAACTCGGGCTGAACGGGCCTGGGCGAGCTCAGAGCGGCAGGCGGGCCTCGGCGTCGAGCTCGGTGCGGAGGGCGCGGGCGAGTTCTCGGTACTGCTCGGGCGTGTTGTAGAGCTGGGCCGAGACGCGGACGAAGCGGTCGGGTTTGTCGGCCAGGCCCCAGATGGGCACCTGAATGCGATGGGTGCGCAGCAGCGCGTCCTGCAGCGCGTCGTGGTACTTGCTCTTGCGCTGACTGAGGGCCTTGCGCCGGGGCTCATCGTGAGGATGGTGGGGGGGAAGGATGATCGTCGCGATCGAGGCGATCATGCTCTCGGGCGCGGGGGGCGCGACGTTCAGCGCCTCGCACACGATCGCGCGGCCTTGGAGACAGAGCGCGCGGTTGTGGCGCATGACCTCGGGCCAGCCGCCCGGGACGAGGGATGAGACGAAGCGGATCGCCTCGGGAAGGACCAGGAACGCGGTGGCATCGGTGGTGCCGCAGAATTCAAATTCGGTCAAGAACTGCGCGCGCCCGGGCTTGGGGAGGTTGGCGTTGTTGCTCAGCGCCAGCGGCCGGAAGCCGGTCTGGAGGTCCTCGCGCACGAACAAGAACCCGGCGCCCTTGGGCGCGCAGAGCCACTTGTGACAGTTGCTGGTGTAATAGCTCGGGCGAAGCGCGCCGAGGTTCAGGGGCAGCATGCCGATGCCGTGCGCCCCGTCGACGAGCGTGCGGATGCCGCGGCCTTCGAGCGCGGGCACGAGACGCTCGATCGGAAGCACAAGGCCCGTGGGGCTGGTGACATGGCTGAGGAGCGCCAGGCGCGTGCGGTCCGTCGCGGCGGCCAAGACTCGGTCGAAGACTTCATCGGGGCCCGTGATCGGGAAGGGCAGCTCGACCGTGACGACGCGCGCGCCCGTGCGCGAGGCGAGCTGGGCCATGATGTTCTTGCAGGCCGGGTATTCGTGCGAGGGGACGAGGATCTCATCGCCCGCGCGGAGGAAGCCCGACCAGAGCAGGTTGTCGGCAACCGTCGCGACGGCCCATGTCGCGTTGGTGATCGGCGCGATGCACCCGGGCGCGCAGGAGAGCATGTTCGCCAGCGCCGCGCGTGAGGAATCCATCAGCGATTCGAAGTCTTCGACAAAGAACGCGACCGCGTCGGCCTCCATGCGGGCGCGGAGGGCGTCCTGTGCGGCAAGGACCGCGCGCGGGCAGGCGCCGAAGCTGCCGTGGTTGAGATAGATCTTCGCCGGGTCCAGCGCCCAGTGGTGCGCGAGGGCCGAGCCGGTGGGGTGGGGCGAAACGGGCGTGGCAGGGTTCATGCGTGCGCGATCCTGTGGAGTCTTCACGACTCGGGGCCGAACCCTATCCTCGTCGGCGTGAGTTCCGCCCAGGCAACCCAGGCCGCGCCGATGTGGAAGGTCGCGGTGTTTGTGCTGCTCGCCGCGGCGAGCGCGCTGCCGTGGGCCTCGCCCGCGATCGCGCTCGCGGTCGGCATCGCGGTGGGCTTGGCCGGGCTGTCGGTGTTCGGCGCGCTGAGCAAGAAGGTCAGCAAGCAGTTGATCCAGTGGTGTGTCGCGACGCTCGGGCTCACCGTGCCGCTGGGGCAGCTCTGGTCGATCGCGCGCGAGGGGCTGGTGTTCTCCGCGCTCACGATGATCCTCGTCTTTGGCCTGGGCGCGCTGCTCGCGCGGCTGCTGCGGACCGGGCGCGACGAGTCGATCCTCATCTGCGCGGGCACGGCGGTCTGCGGCGGGTCCGCCATCGCCGCGACGGGCTCGGCCATCGGCGCCGCGAGCGCGAGTATGGCGATTGCCACCGGCGCGGTGTTCATTCTCAATGCCGCGAGCCTGTACATCCTGCCCCCGATCGCGCACGCGCTGCATCTTTCGGATGTGCAGTTCGGCACGTGGGCCGGCATCGCGATCCACGACGTCGCGAGCGTTACCGGCGCGGCCAAGGGCTACGTCGCCGAAGGCGGCGTTCCCGGCCAAGCCCTCGAAACCGCGACGGTCGTGAAGCTCGCCCGCGTGCTCTGGATCGTGCCGATCGCGCTCATCGCGGGCTGGTGGGTGAGGCGCCAGCGCGCGGGCGAGGGCGCAAGCGCGGGGATCAGCGGCGGCGTGCAGGTGCCGTGGATCGTGGTGTTGTTCGTGCTTGCGTGCGTGCTGAGCGCGCTGGTGCCCGCGGTGCGCGAGCACACGAAGGAGATCCGCTTCGGCGCGGGGCTGGGTTTTCAGCTTGCGCTGTTTCTGATCGGCGCGGGCATCACGCGGGCGGCGATGAAGGCCGTGGGCTGGCGCGTGCTCGTCCAGGCGCTCGTGCTCTGGCTCGCGCTCGCGGGGGCGTCGCTCGCAGCGGCGAAGCTGACGATTTCATGAGTGCCTAAGGCCAGGCATGACAATGGCTTGCGTCCCAAGTGGTCTATGGACCTGACGATATCGGACTTGAAGGTATACTTTGGGCATGAGCACGCACATCGACGTCTACGCCAACGCCCTCAAGCGCTTGGACCTGGCCTCGGGCATCAGCTCGGCCCACGCCGAGACGGTGCAGCGCCTGCGCCAGCCCAAGCAGTTCCTTGAAGTCTCAATCCCCGTCCGCATGGACGACGGGTCGCTCCGCGTCTTCACCGGCTACCGCTGCCGGTACGACGACTCGCGCGGCCCGGCTAAGGGCGGCATCCGCTATCACTGGGACGTCTCGCCCTCGGAAGTGAAAGCCCTGGCGTTCTGGATGACCTTCAAGTGCGCCGTCGTCGGTATCCCGTTCGGCGGCGGAAAGGGCGGCATCATCGTCGACCCGCGCTCGCTCAGCAAGGCCGAGCTCGAGCGCCTGAGCCGAGGGTACATCCGCGCGATCGCCGCGAACATCGGCCCCGACATCGACGTCCCTGCGCCCGACGTCTACACCAACTCGCTCATCATGGCGTGGATGATGGACGAGTATTCCACCATCGTGGGCGCGCGCCAGCCGGGCGTCATCACGGGCAAGCCCGTCGCGATGGGCGGCTCGCTCGGGCGCGACGATGCCACGGCGCGCGGCGGATACGACATCCTCCACGAGCTCCAGAAAATGCTCGGCTGGGAGCCCAAGACCAAGACCGTCGCCGTGCAGGGCTTCGGCAACGCGGGCGAAACCTTCGCCAAGTTCGCCCACCACGACGGGTACAAGGTCGTCGCGATCTCAGACTCCAAGACCGCGCTCTACAACCCGAGCGGCCTCGACATCCCCGCGCAGGCCAAGCACAAGGCGCAGACGGGCTCGCTGCTGGCCAGTGGCGGTCAGACGATCACGAACGCGCAGTTGCTCGAGCTGGGCGTGGACCTGCTGGTGCCCGCGGCCGTCGAGAACGTCATCACCGACGCCAACGCGGGCAAGGTCAAGGCCAAGGTCATCCTCGAACTGGCCAACGGACCCGTGACCGTCGAGGCCGACGCGATCCTGCACAAGGCGGGCGTGATGGTGATTCCGGACATCCTCGCCAACGCGGGCGGCGTGACGGTGTCGTACTTCGAGTGGACGCAGAACAAGTCCGGCTACTACTGGACACGCGACGAAGTGAACACCAAGCTGCAGGCCGTGATGGCGCGCGAGTTCCATCATGTCCACAAGCTCAGCGTCGAGAAGGGCGTGCCGATGCGGACTGCCGCGTACGCGCACTCGCTGAATCGGCTCGGCGAAGCGCTCGAAGGCACCGGCACGCAGGCGATCTTCGGCAAGGGCCGGTGAGCGCCGAACGCGACCGACGAAACTCCTCTTTCTCTCTGCGCCCCCGGCCTCAGACGCTCGGGGGCGTTTGCTGGGGCTCGGCTCAGAAGCCCATCTGCACGCCGGCGTAGCCGACGACGGCCGTGCCGCGGTCGGAGTTCAGCGCCTTGGGCGTCTTGCCGAGGAACAGGACCTTTACGCCGCCGTTGATCGACCACTGCACGCCGTCCTCGGCCTTACTCAGCGGGATCGTCAGCTTGGGGCCCAGCTCGAAGAACCCGAAGGGGCGGTCCTTGCCCTCGGCGTCTTCGAAATACTCGTGCACGCTCAGGCCGAGGGCCATCGGCAGGCTCAGGCGCCAGGCCTGCGTGCCGTCCTCTTTGTCTTCGGTGACATCGAGGCCCGGCTCGATGCCCGTCTCGAAGAGCACGCCGCGGCGGAAGGTCGGGCCCTCGGATTAGTTCGAGCCGATCTCGAACACAAACTCGATGTACGGGCTGAGCGCAAAGTCGCCCAGCCACTTGGAGTCGTCGAGCGCCAGATTGGTGATGATCTCCTGGCTGGTCTCGAACGCGCGCGCGGGGGAGTAGTAGACCTGATAGATCGTCTCCCACGTGAGGGGGCCGAACTCGAGCGCGGCGCCGCCGAAGAGATCGGTCTCGTACCAGTGCCGGATGGTCTTGTTTTCAACTTCCGCCAGCGTGCGCTTGGCGTGGATGCTGTTCCATGTGCCGCCGACGAGCGCCAGGCGCGTGTCCTCGCCCGAGAAGAGCGTGAAGTCCAGGCGCAGGCCGGGCTGAACGATGAAGCCCGAGTCTTCCTGATTGAGGCCCGAGGTGAAGTAGGCGCTGACCCAATCGAGCGTGAGCGAGCCGCGGAGGCGGGGCTGTTCGCTCTTGGGCATCTCGCGCTCGCTGGCGCGGGGCGGCTGGACGGTCGCGGGCGTGTTCGTGGGCGTGCGGAGTGCGTCGAGCACGGCCGAGGCGTTGACGTTCGCCATCGCGTCCCGGGCGCGGGCGTGGCCCGCGAGGGCCAAGAGCGTGATCGCGGCGGACCTGACGACAGCGAGCTGGGGGCGGGTCTGCGTAAAGGTCATGTATTGCTCGGACCCGCGCGACCCGTCTGGTCTCAGTCAACGCAGGCGGATCGGTTCGCCCGTCCACGACCGCAGGATCCGATCCAGCGCCGGGGGCACGGGCATCACACTCAGGCGTCCCTGCCTGATGAGTCCGAAATCGGCGAACCGTGCGTCGGCCTTGATGCGACCCAGCTCAACAGGGGACGGAAATCGTCCTACGGCCGTGAGCTTGACCACCGCGAACCGGGGCTCACCCCGATCGTTCATCCCAGGGTTCTTGGGGTCGGCGACGGGGCCCGATTCGGCGCGTGCGAGGCCCACGATCGCCTTGTCGTTGCCCGTGTGATAGATCAGCACCTCGTCGCCGGGCCTGATCGTGCGCAGATGGATCAGCGCCTGCGGGTTCTTCACACCGTCCCAGAACGATGGCCCCGCCTTGGCCAGGTCGTCAAAGCTGAACTCCGAAGGCTCGGTCTTGAAGAGAAACGTTGCCATCGTTGAGCCTCACGCACGCGGGCCCGACCACGCCCGGCCCTTGAGATCGGTCACGTGCCACTCCACGGCGAGGTCCAAACTCTCGCCCGCCCGAAGCTCGAGCGTGCCGAAGGATTCCGCGCCGTTCGCCCTGCTGGTGCGCTCATCGAGATTGAACGCGTCGGTCGCGGCGGTCTGAGGTTCGACCGCGACGAACTCTTCGGTGCGTGCGGGGTTTTCCAGGCGCCGGGGCGCCCAGACCACGCCGTGGGAGAACTCACGCGTGCAGCGCGTCGCGACGCGCACGCCCGCGCCGGGCCATTCGAGCGTCATCGGCGTGTGCCAGCGGTCGGGGTGCTCGGGCGCGAGTGCGCTCTCCGTCACGGGCGGCGGTGGCGGCGCGTGGAGCGCGAAGAGATCGTCGAGCGGTTCGTTCGCGACGATCAGGCCCTCGCGCAGGCGCGCGCAGACGTCGTCGTCCGTGGCGGGCCCGTCGGGGATGCAGGCGGTCATGCGGTATCGGCCGCGGGCCGCGACGCGGACGCGGAGGCTGTCGGCCTGGGCCCAGAGCCTGCGCTGGAAGTGCGGATGGAACCCCGCGCCGACGGGCATGGGCCGATCGTCGCCCCCGCCGAGGTTCTCGATGCGGAGCGTGGCGCGGAGCGTGGCGCCCTCGACGCTGTAGCGGGCGACGACGCGCGCGGGCCAGGGCCAGCCGCCCTGGGGCGTCAGCATGCGTTCGAGGCGGGCGGATTCGGGGGTGCGGTCGAGGAGGGTGAAGGGCCGGTCCTTGACGAGGCCGTGGATTGCCGTGCCGTCTTCAAAGTCGGGCGTGAGGCGCACGTCCCTGCCCTTCCAGGTGAACCGGGCGGCCCGGATGCGGTTGGGCCAGGGGGCCATGAGATACGACGCGGCGTAGTAGGGCCTGAGCAGGGGTTCGGTCGCGGGGCGCATCAGCGGCCACCAGCGCTCGCCGGTGGGCAGTGTGGGCCCGGCGAGGTCGACGCGCGAGAAGGCCGTGCCCATCTTGGGGTCGAGGCGGACACGCAGAGAGTCTGAAGCCAGTTCGATCACGCGAAACCCTAGCCGCGTGCCGGGCTGATCGTGGGGCGTGTCGGCTGGGCGGACCACACACGGGCGAGGCGACCCGAACAGATTGTGGAAGGCTGGTGTGTTTCCGCGCGGGGCGCGTCGCGGCGTGGTTGCGAAGTAGACTCGCGCAGCGCTTGATGGCTCGGCCTCGCGTGAGGCTGGAGGCGCGGGGGAGGGTGAGGACGCTGGGATTCGGTGGGGCGGTCGTTGGCCGGGGCGAGCCCGTCGGGATGGCGGGAGAAGGTGACGCATGCGCACGAACGTGACGAAGTGGACGCTGTTGTCGGGCGGTGTGATCGCGCTGGCGGGGCTGATTGCCGTGGCGCAGCCCGAAGGGGGAGCGAAGAAACCCGAACAGCCCGCCGGCCAGCCCAGCCCGGCGGACATGATGAAGATGTGGGAGCAGGCCAACGCGCCGACCGAGCACCACAAGCACTTGGAGCGGTTTGTGGGCGAGTGGGACACCAAGGTGAAGGTGTGGATGGACCCCGCCTCGCCCGCGATGGAGAGCGCCGGGCGCATGAGCCAGCGGATGGAGTTCGGCGGGCGATACCTCTACTCGCAGTACAAGGGCGAGTTCATGGGCCAGCCCTTCACGGGCGTGGCGCTGACCGGATTCAACAACGCGACGAAGAAGCACGAGGGCTTCTGGGTCGACTCGATGTCGACCGCGATGAGCGTGACCACCGGCACCTGCGACAGCGAGGGCGGAGTGTTCACCTTCACGGGCGAGCGCGACGACCCGATGACCGGTGGCAAGGTCAAGACCCGCGAGGTCATGACCTTCAAGGGCGCCGACACGTACACGCAGGAGTTCTTCGAGAGCCACGACGGCGCCGAGACGCGGACGATGGAGATCACGTACACCCGCGCCAAGGACGCGACGAATCCGGCGATGAAGCCCGAGAAGGCGCCTGCGGATGTGGTCCGCGCGGTGCGCCCGGCCGCACCCGTCGCCCCGGCCGAGGGCAAGCCGATGCCCAAGTGAGCGGGCCTCTCGGAGAGCTCCGCGCTCTGGGCATATTGAGAAGTCGTCGAGCAGCCAAGTGGTCGACTCGTGCAGAGACGTAGAGACGCCGTGAGTGCGTGGTGAGCCGGAGCGCCGACCGTGGCCCCGCGCGGTCGGTGTGTTCGGGCTCGTCTCGCACCACCCGTTTGGCCGAAGCGTGGGGCCGAGGGCGGTGGCGTATTGCACGGCACGTGCTGTGCCGTGCCCCTCGCCAACGGGCGCCGCTCAAGGCCTGCCGCGCGAAAGGCTGGGCTTATGCACGTGCTTGAAGCGCTGGTGTTCCAGCTCAACGCGGTGTTTCGGGGCTCCGGCTGGCACGGGCCGACGCTGCTCGGCGCACTCCGTGGCGTGACGCCCCGCGAGGCGCTCGCAAAGCCCCGCGGCTGCGCGCATGGGCTCTGGGATCAGTTGCTGCACGCGACCTGCTGGAAGTACACGATCCTCGTGCGTCTGGGCGAAGCGCAGCCTCACACATTTCCGCGAACGCCGAGCAATTGGCCGCGGACGCCCTCGGCCCGCACGACGGCCGGCGAACTGACCAAGCTGTGGAAGGCGGATCTCCGGCCCGCGCGGACGACGCACGCGACGCTGGTGCGTGCAGTAGCACAGCTCGATCCGGCCGGGCTGAATGAGATCCCTCCCGGCGGCAAGCGCGCGGAGCCCGAGCCGTTTCTGAGAGAGGCGCTCGAACGGCGGCGACGCGTGTTCGGCGAGGATGACCCCGACACCCTCCAGTCCATCACGAACCTAGGCGGGCTGATGCGTGCGCAGGGCAGGCTGGCCGAGGCCGAGGCCTATGGGCGCGAGGCTCTGGAGAAGTACCGGCGCGCGCTGGGCGATCAGCACGCCGACACGCTGCAAGCGATCGGCAGCGTCGCGAATGCGCTCCTGGCACAGGGCCGGGGCGGCGAGGCACTCCTGCTGCTGGAGCCAGCCGAGGGCGCGGCGCGCAAGGCGTTCACGGGCCCGAGCACGCCGAGGCTTGCGACGATCCTCAGCGCGATGGGGCGCGCGCGCCTTGCGGCCAACGATGACCCGGCGCGGTTCGAGCCTGCCTAGGCCAACCTGCTCGAGGCGCACGCAATCCTTGAGCGGACTCAGGGTGCGGCCCACCGGGACACGCTCGCATGTGTCCGCGGGCTGGTCGAGCTGTACACAGCGTGGGAACACGCGACGCCCGGTCAGCGCGCTCAGGCCTCGCCTTGGCAGGCACGGCTCGACGCGCAGCCGCCCCCCCCGGCGCCCCCGCCCCGCTAACGCTGTCTGCCCGCGGGGGCTCACTCCTGCGTGAGGACCAGCACCGTCGTCGAGCGCTCGCTGAGGCCGGGCGGCGTGTAGTCGCCCTCGACATCGGTCACGGTGATCGCGACGCGGTCGGTGCCGGGCTCGCGGTGGGCCTTCCACGTCGTGAGCCGGTACGCGCCCTGCTTGTAGCCGTAGCCGTCGCCCGCGTCCTCGTAGAGCTTGCCCGAGGCCTGGCCGTTCGCATCCAGGTTGATCAGCAGCGTGAGGTCGGTCAGCGGCTGCTGATCGACCCACTGCGTCACCGGGCCCAGCGGCACGATCGCGCCCGGGCGGATCAGCAGCTCGGGCAGAAGCGGGTCACGCTCGCCCGCGGGCGTGGGCGAAGGGTCGAACGAACGCCACCGGCCGCTGGCGCCCTGCGGCACGGGCGCGCGGGGCGTGGGGTCGAGCGGGTCGTGCGTCGCGCGGACGTACACATCGGGCCCGAGCAGGAAGCACTCGTCGGCGCCGCGGAGGCGCACGTCGCGCGCGTCGGCAAAGAACGCGGGCCGCGCCACGGGCTCGCCGCGCTTGGCCGCCTCGCGGAAGCAGGTGTACAGGTAGGGCATCAGGCGATAGCGCCGCTCGAGCGCGCGTCGGCAGGCGATGAGCGTCGTGTCGCCGAAGCTCCAGGGCTCGTGGTCGAAGGAGTCCTTGACCGAGTGCGCGCGCGAGAAGGGGAACAGCGCGCCAAGGCCCATCCATCGGCCGAACATCTCGGGCTGCGCGTTCTCGGCAAAGCCGCCGATGTCCGGGCCCGCGAAGGGCTGGCCCGAAAGGCCCAGGTTCAGCACCATCGGGATCGACCACGAGAAGTGCGACCAGTTGGAGACGTTGTCGCCCGTCCACGTCGCGGCGTAGCGCTGCCCGCCCAGGAAGTTCGCGCGCGTGAGCACGAAGGGGCGCTTGTCGGGGTTCGCGGCCTGGATGCCCTCGCGGCTGGCGCGGACCATCTGCATGCCGTAGATGTTGTGATACTGCGCGTGGGGCCCGGGGCCGCCCAGATCCGCGTCGGCGCGGTGCTGGTTGTCCTGGGGCATGGACTTATCCCAGCCCTTGAAGACGGCGGGCTCGTTCATGTCGTTCCAGATGCCGTCGATCCCCGTCGCCATGAACTCCTTGTACAGCGCGGCCCACCAGGTGCGGACTTTGGCGCTGGTGAAGTCGGGGAACGCGCACATGCCGGGCCAGACTTCGCCGTGGAACTCCTGCCCCTGCGCGTCCTTGATGAACAGGTCGCGCTCGTGCCCGGCGGTGTAGATCCCGTAACCGGGGTGTTCCTTCGTCGCGGGCTCGTGCTTCAGGCCCGGGTCGATCATGTACACGGCCTTGAAGCCCAGCTCGTGCAGGTCGGCGTTGAGCTTGACCGGGTTGCCGAACTTCTTGCCGTCGAACGTGAAGCACCGGAACCCGTCCATGTAGTCGATGTCCATCCAGATGACATCGCACGGCACGCGCTTCTCGCGGAAGTCGCGCGCCAGCGCCCGCACGCGTTCATCCGGCTCGTAGCTCCACCGGCACTGCTGGAAGCCCAGCGCCCACTTGGGGGGCAGGGGCATGAAGCCCGTGAGCTCCGCGAGCGCGCGGACGACCTCGATCGCGCTCGAACGCTCGATCACGACCACGGCGGGCGAGGGCCCCTCGGTGACGAAGCGGATCGATCGGCCCGTGTCGATGCGGGTGCGCCAGGTGGTCTCGCAGATCACGCCGAAGGCGGACCCATCCGGGCGCACGGCCAGCACGAAGGGGTGGGACTGATACAGCGAGCGCGTGGAGTCGGAATAGGCGAATGAGTCGGTGTTCCACGTCCAGGTGCGCCGCCCGTTGCGGAGCAGGGGCCCGGCGACCTCGCCCGTGCCGTAGAGATGCGTGCCGGGTTCGAGGGCGATCTCGACGATGTGCTCACGCCCGCGGCTGAGGGTCTGAACGCCGAAGCGGGGCCTGACGGCAAAGTCGGCGGGCACCGGGCCGATTGCGGTCGGCTGCTGGAGATACGCCGGGAAGGGCGGCAGGGGCCGATCGCGGAAGAGCGGGTCGCGGAAGCGGGCGGTGTGCTCGCCGATCATGGCGCCCGCGGGGTCGATGCGAAGGTTGACGGGGCGGGCTACGCCGCGGGTCTGGGCGGAGTGACGCGGGGCGGTGGTGGGCGCGGGGGCGATGAGGGGCATAGAGCGCTCTCGGGCGCCGGGGAGCGATCGGAAAGGCCGACCACGACCGGCGGAAGGTGCAAAGGCCAAGGGTAGGGCGGAGGGGGAGTTCGGCGGGGCCGAGGCAGAAGTGGCCCAGTGGCGAAGTGGCACAGTGGCGAAGTGGCGCAGAGACACAGCGAAGAGGCGAGCAAAGAACTCCCTAATGCCGAATGCCGGATGCTGACTCCCCAATGCCGAGAGCTGAACTCCCCGAGCCTCCTCGCCCCGCAGGGGCGACGGGCTGTAGCCACGGGTGGAGCGACGCGACGCGTCGCGAAACCCGTGGACCTCGATGGCCTCATTCATTCTTCTGCTCGTTGTCTCTCGCCCCGGCCGGGGCGAAGGAATCTCGTGCGGGTTCCTCTGCCCCTTCGGGGCAGCAAGGCAAGGACAAAGGAAGGGAGGAGGGATGCTGCCCGTTCCACGGGTTGCGCTCGCTCGAAGACTCGCTCACTTCACCCGTGGCTACAGCCCATCGCCCGTTCGGGGCTCGGGAAGCAGGACGAAGGACTCGCGAGAATGAACGAGGTTGAATGAGAAAACATCGGGAAGCACGAGGAATGCCGAATGCCCAATCCCGAATGCCGATTCCCGATTCCCGAACGCCGACGGCCTCCCCGCCCCGCGCGCTCACACATTGAACAGGAAGTGGCACACGTCCGCATCGTGCATGACGTAGTCCTTGCCCTCGATGCGCATCTTGCCCGCTTCCTTGATCGCCTTCTCGCTGTGGTACTTCTCGAGGTCCGCGATCGAGTAGATCTCCGCGCGGATGAACCCGCGCTCAAAGTCCGTGTGGATCACCCCGGCGGCCTGCGGCGCGGTCGCGCCGATCGGCACCGTCCACGCCCGCACTTCCTTCGGGCCCGCGGTGTAGAAGCTCTGAAGCCCCAGCAGCTTGTACGCGGCGCGCGAGAGCGTCGCGAGCGCGGGCTCCTCGAGCCCCAGCGCCTCGAGCATCTCCTGCCGCTCGCCGTCGGCCATCTGGCCCAGCTCGCTCTCGATCTTCGCGCAGACCGCGACGCACTCCGAGCCTTCCTTGGCCGCGTGCTCGCGGACCTTCTTGCATGCCTCGCTCTGGCCGTGGAGATCGTCCTCATCCACGTTCATCACGTACAGGATCTTCTTGAACGTGATCAGCCCGAGCTGTTTGGCCTGCTTGATCTGCTCGGGGTCGTCGATCTTCACCGACCGCGCGGGCCGGCCCGCTTCCAGCGCGGGCTTGAGCGCCTTGAGCACCGCGTAGCGCGCGATGGACTCTTTCTCTCCGCTCTTGGCGGCGCGCTCGGCCTTGCCCAGGCCCGAGTCGACGGTTTCCAGGTCCGCCAGGATCAGCTCGGTCGCGATGATGTCGATGTCGCGCAGCGGATCGACCGACCCCGAGACGTGGATGATCTCTTCGCCGCCGGGCGCCTTGGTGAAGCAGCGCACGACCTGCAGAATCGCGTCGACCTCGCGGATGTGCGACAGGAACTTGTTGCCCAGGCCCTCGCCCGTGCTGGCGCCCTTGACGATGCCCGCGATGTCGACCAGGCGCAGCGCGGCGGGGATGGTCTTGGCGGTCTGGATGTACTTGGTGATGATGCCCAGGCGCGGGTCGGGGATGGGCACGACGCCGACGTTCGGCTCGATCGTGGCAAAGGGATAGTTCGCCGCGAGGATGTTCGCCTTCGTCAGCGCGTTGAAGAGGGTGGACTTTCCGACGTTGGGGAGCCCGACGATGCCGGCTTCCATGGGTGGCGATCCTTGGCGAAAGTGAGGAACGGGAGAATGGGCGGGCATTATTGCCGGCCGGCCCGTCCGAAACCTCGGGCCGGGGTTTCCCAATCATGCCCGCGGGGCGCGGGAACCGATTCCCTCTCTCGGCCCGGGCCTGCCCAGCGGCCCGCCGAGGACGCATTTCTCCAGCAAGGATCCCGCGATGAGCTTCCTGAACCGCCAGCCCATGTCCCGCACGTCGCTCGTGGGCCCCGCCCTGCCTCGGGTGCTGAAGTTCCTCGCGCCCGCGGCGCTGCTCACGGGCCTGGCGATGGGTCTGGGCGGGTGCGTGATCGGCGGGGGCGCGAACTTCAAGGAGACGCGCGTGAGCGAGGTCGCTTCCGTCGCGGGCTCGGCCGTCCGCGTCACGTCGCAGAACGGCGCGGTCGCGGTCAGGCGCACGCAGCGCCCCGACGTGCGGATCTCCGCGGAGCTGCGGGCGACCAGCGCCGAGCGGCTCAAGGGCGCGACCATCCGCGCCGAGCGTGACGCACAGGGCGCGCTGGTCATCAGCACCGACTGGCCCGAGGGCGGCCCCAAGGGCGGTGAGGGCGTCAGCTTTGACATCCAGCTCCCCGAGGCCTCGGGCGTCACGCTCGAAACCACCAACGGCCAGATCATCATCTCGGGCCTCACGGGCCCCGCGCGGCTCTCCACCAGCAACGGTGCGATCTCCGTCCAAGAGCACACGGGCGACATCGACGCCACGACCAGCAACGGCTCGCTCGGGCTGCGCGACGTCACCGGCCGGATCGACGCCCAGACCAGCAACGGAAGCGCCGACGTGACGCTCACGAGCGCAAGCGCGGGCCCGGTGCGTGTGGTGACGACCAACGGCAACGCGAGCCTGAGCTTCGGCGCCGGGCTGACCGGAACGATCAAGGCTCGGACGAGCAACGGCACGCTGACGCTGCCCGCGGGCGCTGAGATGTCGAGCGCGACGGCCGGGACCCTCAAGCTGTCGGAAGGCCCGGAGTCGACGATCACGGCCTCCAACGGATCGGTGACCGTGACCCGGCGCTGAGCGGGCACTGGGCGTGCAGGCCGAGGGCGCGGGCGTACGATGCCCGACGCGAGCGGCCGTAGCTCAGTTGGATAGAGCGGCGGTTTCCTAAACCGCAGGTCGTGGGTTCGAATCCCGCCGGCCGCGTTGTTCAGCCCGGTCCGCGCTGTGTCCGGGTCGCGGTGCCGGTCGGCTCCCTCGCGATTACGAGCCCTGCTTCTCGACCATGCCAGCCTCTTCGGGGTCGATGCGGCTGAACGCCAGCGCAATGCCCAGACCGAGCACCGCGAGGCCGATCGACGCGAGGACCTGCAACGCCGAGGGCGTGAAGAAGACGAGCGGCCAGTCTTCGGGCTTGATGAGCTTCTGCGACTCTTCGGTGACGACCGCGCCGCGGAACATCTCGCCGACGGCCGGCATGACGCCCTCGCGGAAGGGGTACAGGCCCACAACGGCCCCGACGAGGACGCCCAGCAGCACGCCGAGCGTGGGCTTGGGGAATCGCTTGAGGAGCCAGCGCAGGAGGACGGAGACGCCTCCGAGCCCGAGCGCGACGCCCAGGCCCACGGGGAAGAGCGTGGGCATCTCGGCCCACATGCGGGCAAAGTCCAGGGCCTTGAGCCCTTCGGCAAAGCGCTCGATCGCGCTCAGGATCGGGACGTACTCGCCCATGAGCAGCAGGAAGTACGAGCCGTCCATGCCCGGCAGCAGGGTGGCCGACGCGCCGATGAGCCCGGCCAGGAACAGCGAGAGCCAGCGCGGGAAGCCCGCGGCCTCGATGCCGCCATGCGTTCCGACTCCGACGTACTGGCCCGCGGCGAGGAACGCGGTGAGCGCGATGCCCGCCGCGACGCCCGCCCAGACCTGCGTGTTGAAGGGCTTGGCGAGTTTCCAGACCAGCGGCACCGCGCCCAAGCGCAGGCCGATGAACAGGCTGAACATCTCCCAGCGGTGATTGACGATCGCGTCCTTGATGGGCCCGGCGAGTACGAGGATTGAGGTGGCTGCGCCCATGCCGATGACGCCGAGCAGGAGGAGGGAGCGGAAGGCCCATCGGAAGAGGACCAGGTCCGCCATGGCTTGGATGAAGCGCGGGTAGACGCCGACGATGAGGAGCATCGCGCCGCCGGAGATTCCGGGGACGATGTTGGCAAAGCCCATGAGGAAGCCGCCGATTCCGCCGCGGACGAAGATGCCGGTGAGGGAGTGGTGCCGGGCGCTCGCGGGCGGGGCCGTGGGGGAGGGTGGGTTCTGGTCGGTCGGCGCGTCGGGCATGAGCGTGAAACCCCGGTTCGGAGGTGCAGGTCGGATCCGTGCGGGCCGATGGTACGGGCCGAACTTGATCTGCGCGGCGTCGTACGACCCGCTCGATCTTCACCCGCCGGTCCGGTTACGATCCGTCCGACGGAGTTCTCGGGCCTGTTCTCGCCCGGACGGGCGCGCGCCCGGCCCGGGATTTCGGAGGATGTCGGCGATGGCGATTCTCGTGACCGGCGGCGCGGGGTACATCGGTTCTCACGCGGTGCAGCGGCTCCTGCGCGACGGGCGCGACGTGCTCGTCGTCGACAACCTCATGCGGGGCCATCAGGAGGCTGTGCGCCGGCTCGAGCCCAAAGCGGGCAGTTCGGCGCGGCTCGCGTTCGCGCGGCTGGACATCAACTCGCGCCCCGCGCTCGAGAAGCTGCTGCGCGATCACAAGGTCGACAGCGTGCTGCACTTTGCCGCGCTCGCCGCGGTGGGCGAGAGCGTCCAGGACCCGCTGCTGTACTACCACAACAACACCGCGGGCATGGTCTCGCTGCTGCAGGCCTGCGATGCCGTCGGCGTCACGCGGATGGTCTTCAGCTCCTCGTGCGCGACCTACGGCCAGCCGCCCGCGACCCACGGGCCCGTCGGCGAAGACTGCCCCCAGAACCCGATCAGCCCCTATGGCGCGACCAAGCTCCACGGTGAGCACCTGCTCCGTGACTACATGATGGGTTGCAACCTCGCGAAGAAGCCCTTCGCGTACGCCGCGCTGCGATACTTCAACGTCGCGGGCTCGGATCGCACGGGCCTCATCGGCGAAGTCCACGACCCCGAGACCCACCTCATCCCCGTCATCCTCCAGCACGCGCTGGGCAAGCGCCCGCACGTGGGGATCTTCGGCACCGACTACCCCACGCCCGACGGCACCTGCATCCGCGATTACGTCCACGTCGAGGACCTCATCGACGCGCACGTCAAGGTGCTCGAAGCCCTCAAGCCCGGCGATGAGCGTCACTACAACCTCGGCATCGGCACGGGCTACAGCGTCCGGCAGATCATCGACGGCGTGCGGCGCGTCACGGGCAAGGAACTCAAAGTCGTCGAGCAGCCCCGCCGACCGGGCGACCCGCCCCAGCTCTTCAACAACCCGGCCAAGATCCAGCGCGAACTGGGCTGGAAGGCGCAGGTCACCAGCCTCGATGAGACCATCGAGAGTGCCTGGCGATTCATGAAGAACCACCCGAACGGGTACGCGGGCTGAGCGTGCAAACCTTCGGATCGGTCCCTCGGCCCCGGCGAGCGAACCGCTCCCAGCCAGGCTCGCGATTATTTTTGCAGTAAGTGCGAGCGGTGAGGCATGGAAACGTGCCTCATCGTTATACTGGACGAGGTCGTCCATAAGGGCGGCCTAGGAGTGATTGCGGCGCGCGAAGCGTTCGCGTGTCCGCGCCGATCAAACGAAGAGAGAGGAGCCAAGACATGACTCGTGCGATGATTGTGTGCCTCGCGGCCGCGGGGTTGTCCACTTCCGCGGCTCAGGCCGGTCTGATCGACTTTGAAACCCCGTTCGCTTCCGGCCCCAGCGTAACGTTTGTCAGCGACGGCGTCTCGGTGACGTTCTCAGATCCGGGCAGCGTGTTCCACGTCGCGTCGTTTGGCTCCCCGTTTCCCGACGACGGCGTGCTCTTCCCGGGCTCGTACAACCTGACGGTGACGTTCTCGTCGGCCGTGGATAACGTCACGGTCGGCAACCTGGTCACGGGCCTGTACACGTCCGAGGTCGATGTCATCACGGGCATGGCGTATGACTCGAGCAACAACCTGCTGGGCACCGTGACCAACAGCAACACCGCGCACACGCTGGCCTTCACGGGCATCTCCAAGATCGTCTACACGGCGCCGAACACAGGCTTTGCGATCTCGTACCTCTCGTTCGTCCCGTCGCCGGGCGTGGCGGGCCTGTTCGGGCTCGCGGCGCTGGGCGCGGCGCGCCGTCGGCGCTGAGCAGTCCCGGCTCTGAGCAAAATCCAAGTCTGCTGAACTGACCTTGCGGGCCCGGGCTCAGCACCCGGGCCCGCGGTGCTTTCCGACGTCGTACTGTGGCCTGTGCGCGAACCGGGAGAGCCCCGCGAGCGTCGGAGAGAGGCATGACCCACGATCGGCGTGCGGAGCGAGTGCGGGCGCGTGCGGGGCGTGTGATGACGCGGAGCCACGCCGCGACGCGGGCGTACTTCTCGGGATCGGCGCTCCGGGCGCTGGTCGCGCTGACGTGGGCGGCGCCTTCGCTGACGCTGATCCTGCCGCGGGCCGAGGCGTGGGCGCAGTCGCTGCCTCAGTACCCGCGTCAGCCGGTCGCGCCCCTGCAACTGCCGACCGATCTGCCCGCGCTTGAGCCTGTCTGGCCCGCGCGGTGGTCTCCGCGTGCGGGCGACGCGCAGCCGTACATGGTGCTGCGTGAGAGCCTGCTGAGGCCGGTGAAGGTCATTGAATCTCGCACGTGGTTCGGGGGCGCCGACGCGCACCGCGCCGAGGACCGGGCCGACTTTGAGCTTCTCGCGCGTGAGTTGCCCGCGGGTGCGCCCGTGCCGCGGTTCGAGGCCGAGGGTTCGAACGCGTACGTCGTGCGTCTGAACGACCCGCCCGCGGCGGACGAGCCCGGCGCGCAGCCTCCGCAGGCTCGGCGCGATCGTCCCCGGCTGGCGTTCAAGGTGATCTCTGCGCAGCCTCGCGCGGACGACGCGAAGACGCTGGTGCTCGAGCGCACGTCGTTTGTGTACCTCGACGCGACGGGCCAAGCCAAGGACGCGCCGCGGGCGATTGTGCTGATCATGCCCGGGATGTTCGGGACGCCCGAGCCGATCATCGACCAGCTTCAGGCGCGCCTGCGGTCCTCGGGCTATGCGGTGCTGCGGATGCTCGCGCACCCGGGTCGCTTCACCGAGCGCTTCGAACACACGATCGACCCGGCGAACCTCGATGCCTCGGCGAAGGTGCTTGCCGACACGTTCGGCACGCGCACGGCGGAGGCGGCGTACGCGGTGGAGCGTGCGTTCGCGTTCGTCGCGGAGAAGGTGCCGGGCGCGGGCGCGCTGCCGCGCGTGGCGGTCGGGATGTCGGGGGGCGGGATGATCCTGCCGACGGTGGTGGCGCGCGAGGTGGAGAAGTACGCCGGGGCGATCATCATCGGCGGCGGGTGCAACTTCTGGGGCATCGCCGAGAGCAGCAATTACGGGCGCTGGATCGCCGCGACGAGCGTGCGCTGGCCCTCGCCCCCGACGGAGGAACAGCGCCGGGCGCTGCACGAGAAGTACCTGCGCGTCGCGTCGATGGATTCGTACCACACCGCGGCGCGTCTGCGCGGTCGGCGTGTGCTGCTGCTGCAGGGGGCGAGCGATCAGGCCGTGCCCGCGGTCTACGGCGATCTGCTCTGGGAGCGGCTGGGCCGGCCCGAGCGTCGCCTCAGCAACGCCGGGCACGAGCTGCTGTTCATGATGCTCCCGACCCAGTGGGGCGAGGTGCTGAGCTGGATCGACGCGTCGGTGTCCGCGGGCGAGAAACGCCCCCAGAGCGAGAGATAACCCTCAGGGCGTCCGGGCGCGAGCCGATCTATTCTCCCGCGTGAAGATCGCGGTCAGCCCCTATCACCTGACGACGCGCGAGCTGCCGGCGATGGCCTCGGCGCTGCTGGCCGCGCGGGTGGTGACGTTGCTGCCCGTGCCTGGGGCGGCGCGGTCGGCGTCGGATCTGGAGGCCGCGAGCGAGCGGCTGCCCAACTACCGCGCGTTCGTGCAGAGCTGGCGCTGGGCGCTGCCCTTGTTCCGCGCGGGCGTGCTGGTGAGCGTGCACGACGATCAGGACTTGCGGGGCGACATCCGCGCGGTCGCGGCGCGGATCGACCGCGAGCCGGACCTGGCCGCGCTGAGATCGCTGATGAAGCCCGAGCTGTTCGATGAGCCCAGGCGCTATCTCGAGGCGATGGCGGCGGACGTTCTCAAGGGCGGGCCCGACCCCGCGATCACCGTGCCCCTGACGGCCGGGCTCGATCGCTTTGCCTCACGCACCGGGCTGCTCGTTGCGCGCTCGAGCGCGGTGAGCGTGGCGCAGAAGGCCGAGGCGGCGCTCGCGCGCGAGCGGGGCGTCACGGTCGTGCCCGTGCTCACGCAGGCCTCGGCCGAGCGGGTGCTCGCGATGCGCGAGGAGCTCGACGCGGAGCTCTCGGAGCTTCGCGAGGCCTTTGGCTCGGGCGATGCGGAGGACCTCGCGGCCAGCTCGCGCGCGTACGCGCGGGCCTTCCCCGATGCGCTCGCCCGCGTCCGCGCGATGCCCGGCGAGGACGACGAGCCCCGCATCGTCGAGGGTCTGGTCTCAATCGCCTCGGTTCATCTGCCGGCCGACGCGGTGCTGCGCTCGAGCCTGGGCGCGATGCGCGCGGTCTTCGGGACGCGTGGCACGGCCAGCGTCGCCGAGGCGTTCTGCGAGGCCGATGAGGACGACGCGCGGCTGCCCGTCCCCGCCGAGCCCGCGCGCGAGGTCGCCGCGCTGGTCTTCCGCGAGGTGGGCGCGCGCAGGCCCTCGCCCTCGCTGCGGGCGCGCTGATTTCGCGGCCGGTTCGCGCGCGGGCCCACCCTAAACTTCCGCATGGCCCACGAGAATCGCCTCGCCCGCGAGTCCAGCCCCTATCTTCTCCAGCACGCGCGCAATCCTGTCGATTGGCGTCCCTGGGGCGAGGAGGCCTTCGCCGAGGCGCGTCGGCGCGATGTGCCGATCCTGCTGAGCGTGGGCTATTCGACATGCTATTGGTGCCACGTGATGGAGCGCGAGAGCTTCGAGAGCGAGGCGCTTGCGCAGATCCTCAACGAGCGCTACGTCGCGATCAAGGTCGACCGCGAGGAGCGCCCGGACGTCGACGAGGTCTACATGGCCTCGCTGCTCATCACGCGCGGCTCGGGCGGCTGGCCCATGAACGTCTTTCTCGAGCCCGAGCGCCTGAGGCCGTTCTTCGCGGGCACGTACTTTCCGCCCGAAGATCGGCCGGGCGTGCCGGGCTTTGCGCGCGTGCTCGAGACGATGTCGCGCGCGTGGCAGACGCAGCGAACGGAAGTGCTCGCCCAGGCCCAGGCCGTCGCGGACGCGGTCGCGGAGCATCTTGCGAGCGCGCAGCCTGAGTCGGCGCTGGATTCGGCGCCGGTCACCAACGCGGTCGCGTCGCTGCTGCGGATGTTCGACCGTCAGCACGGCGGGTTCGGCTCCGCGCCCAAGTTTCCGCAGCCGGTGTACCCCGAGCTGCTGCTGGCGGTGCGCACCCGCGCGGGCGACGACGCGACGGGCGACGCGATCGACGAGGCGGTGAGGCGCACGCTGAATCGCATGGCGATCGGCGGGCTGTTCGATCAGCTCGCGGGCGGGTTTCACCGCTACAGCGTCGATGGGTTCTGGCTCGTGCCGCACTTTGAGAAGATGCTGTACGACCAGGGCCTGCTCGCGCACCTCTACGCCGAGGCCGCGGCGCTGTACAACGATCCGTTCTTTGCCAAGGTCACGCGCCGGACGCTCGAGTACGTGTGCGCGAACCTGACCGACCCCGCGGGCGGGTTCTGGTCGGCGCAGGACGCGGAGGTCGACCACCGCGAGGGGCTGAACTATCTGTGGACGGCCGAGGAAGTCCGCGCGGCGCTCGCGCATCGCCCGGCGGCCGACGTGGACCTCGCGCTGGGCGCGCTGGGCCTGTCGCACGGGCCCAACTTCCGCGATCCGCACCATCCCAGCGAGCCTGCGCGCAACGTGCTGTATCTCGCGGAGCGCCCAGAGAACCTCGCGCGCGAGTTTGCGCTCGGGCGCGAGCATGGCGCGGAAGCATTCACGCAGCGGCTCGATGAGCTCTGCGCCGAACTGCTCCGCGTGCGCGACACGCGCAAGCAGCCCCACACCGACGACAAGGTGATCGCCGCGTGGAACGGGCTGATGATCCGCGGCATGGCCCGCGGCGCGCTGCTGCTCGAAGACCGCGCGTTCTACGCAAGCGCCAGCCGCGCGGCCTCGTTCGTCCTGGGCACGATGCGCGGGGCCTCGGGCGAACTGCTCCGCACCTGGCGCAGGGGCGTTGCGGGGCCACTGGGCGTGCTCGAGGACTCGGCCGCGATGGCCCTGGGCCTCACGCAGCTCGCGCGCACCGCCCGCGCGCTCGCGCCCGAGGAGAGCTCGCGCTGGATCGGCGAAGCCTCCGCGCTCATCGAGCGTGCGCGAGGCGCGTTCTGGTCTGGAGAAGCCTCACGCTGGTCCGACACCCGCCCAGGCCAGAGTCAGCTCTTTGTCCGCACCAGCTCGACGCACGACGGCGCGGTGCCCTCGGGCCCGGGCATGATGGCGCACGCGCTGCTCGACCTTGCGGAGCTCACGGGCGACGAGCGCTGGGCCGAGTGGGCGGGCCGAACGCTGCGGGGCCTGAGCGGGCAGATCCGCGCGAACCCCGTGAGCCTGAGCAATGCCGTGCGCGCGACGTTTCGCGCGCTCACGATGGGCGGGGGTGCGGCCGAGATCATCACGCGCCCGGGCGAGCATGCCGCGCCCGAGCCGACCGAGCGGCCCGCGGACTTCCAGCCCGTGGAGATCTACGCCGACACCGAGCGGCTGACGCTGAACGAGGGCGAGCCGGCGGAGCTTCGGCTGTTTGTCCGCATCGCGCCGGGGTATCACGTCGCGGCGGCGACGGGCGCGCCGGGGCTCGTGCCCTTCCGCGTGAGCGTGCACAACGGCGCGGGCGTGCAGGCGTTCGCGGACTATCCGCCCGGCGTGCCGTACGGCGTGATGGGGCACGAGGTGCAGGTCTACGCGGGCGAGTTCGAGCTGCGCGTCGCGCTCGAGCGCGCGGGCGCATGGTCGGGAACGCCTCTGCTGCTGGTCACGTGCCAGGCGTGCTCCGACCGCGAGTGCCTGCCGCCCACGAGGCTGGAGCTGGACGTTGCGCTGGATCGTGGTCGGGACGGGGGTCTCGACGGTGCGGCACTCGGCGAGGGCTGAGCGAGATAGCGGGGGCCTAGAAGATCCCGAGCGATTCAAGCGCGCGGGTCATCTGCGCCGCGGTGTCGCCCGTGTGATCGACCTGCACCGCGCGCCAGCCGCAGGCCTGCGCGGAGGCGATGTTCTCGGCAAGGTCATCGAAGAAGACGATCTGCGCGGGCGCTGAACCCAAGGCCGAGGCGACCTCGCGCTCGAACGCGCGATAGATCGCCTGATCGGGCTTGGCGAGCCTGAGCAGGTGCGAGGCGTGGCGGAGCTGGAGCCGCCCGGCGGTGGGGTAGTCGCGTCCGAGGCCGTCGCCCCCGCGCGCCCAGTGGCAGGCGTTGGTGTTGCTCAGGAGCGCGGTGCGCAGGCCCGGCGTCGCGTGCAGTCGCTCGACGAGCGCGGCGACGCCCGCGTACTCCTCGATGAGCCACGCGTCGTGCACGAGCTTGACTTCCGCGGGCGAATACGCGTGGCCCGTCGCGCGCGAGATCGTCGCGAGGAACTCATCGCGCGTGATCGCGCCGATCTGATAGTCGTGCGCCGCGGCCTTGCGCAGCGCCATCGATTCGGGCGTCACGGCTTCTTCGCGCATCGGCACGCCCGCGCGGGCGCAGCCCTCGGCCCAGGACCGGCAGATGCGCAGGATCACGCCGCCCCAGTCGAAGCAGACGACCGTCGGGCCGGAGCGGGAATCAGCATGCGTGCCGGTCATCCGCGTGACTCCTCGAGCTCGTCGCTCTCACCGGGCGAATCGTCCTCGAGGCTCTGGCCGGGCTTGGGCTTGATGACCTCGCGGAGCACGACGGTCGCAAAGCTTCCGCGCGGCATTTCAAAGGCCAGGCGCACGAACGCGCCGTGCTCGTCGACGCCGCCCTCGACCGCGGGGTCGATCAGCGGCACACGCAGGGGCCTGCGCGAGCCGTCGATCAGTCGGCCCGAGTGCTTCTGGAACTCGATGAGGTCCGCGGGCGTGACGCCCAGCTCGGCGAGTGCCTCGGTCTCCGTGCGGAGCACATCGCCGGTCGCCTTGGGCATCCGCGCGCCCCACATCGGCCCGCTGGGGCTGAGAAGCTTGGAGGCGAGGGCCTCGCGCAGCGCGGGGTCGGCGGCGTTGGTGTCATCGATGCGCCGGAGGCGCCGATCGTCAACGTGAAGCGCGATGTCGCCGGGCAGCAGCGTGTCGAGCGTGCCGGCGTCCAGGCGCTTGTCGAGCACGATGTTGAAGACCGCCGACTGGAACGCGCTGATCATGAACCGCCGGAAGGGCTCGTCGACGCTCGCGAGCGCGTCGTGGGGCGGCACGCCCTTGCCGAGCTTCGCGCACAGGCGGCGCTCCGCGCGGGCGTAGAGCGGATAGCGCTCGGCGGCGTCGAGCCACTGGCCCTTGTCCGCGAGATCGCGCGCCTCGGCGAAGATGTGCGGCTGCACGCCCCGCCGCGCGCCGATGCCGAGCCACTCGTGGATCGCGCGCTCGTGCTGCCCGAGGATCATCGCGCGCCCGACGAGGTGGTTGTTGCCCAGGTTCCCGAACCGCTGCTCGCCGTAGCGGTTGGGCACGCCCGAGGCCTCGAGCAGGTCCAGAGACTTCTTCGCGCGCACGACCGACGTTGGCTCCACGCCCCGCACGCGGATCGAGAAGCGGTTGCCCAGCAGGTGCCCGGTGCGGAGCTTGTTGTTGTGATAGTCGGCCCAGTGCACGAACAGGCGCTCGTGCCGGAGCATCGGAAAGTCTTCCAGCCGCTTGCCGGGCGCGTGCAGCGAGACGACCTGGCGCGTCATCGCGCGCTTGTCCTTCATGCCCGCGACGCCCACCGCGATGCGCCCGACGCCGAAGTGGCGCATCAGGATCGTGAGCATTTCCGTCGTCGAGAGGCCCTTTTTCTCGATGTACAGATAGATATGCTCGCCGTCGCCCGAGGGCTGATAGAGCGGGACCTCATCGACGATGAAGTCCTCGGCGCGTTCTTTGATGTGTCCGCCGATGCCCGGGACCGACGCGGTGAGATACGCCGCGGGCTGCACGTGCGGATCGGCGTTCGCGCCCTGGGTCGGGTCCAGGGGCGCTGCGGCGCTTGGGTTGTGCGTGGGTTCGGCCTCGGGCACGGACGGGTTCCTCGTCGGGTTCAGCGTCAGGGTTCTTCGCCTTGGGCCGCGTCGAGCACGTGCTCCTCGACGTAGATCGGCACCTTGTGCGCCACGCCCAGTGCGATCGCGTCCGACGGGCGCGAATCGATGCGCAGCAGCTCGCCGTCGCGGCGCACGTCGAGCGTCGCGAAGAACGTGTGGTCCGACAGGTCGGCGATCGTGATCGACTCGAGCTCGCCCCCGAGCTGCTCGATCACGTTCCCGAGCAGGTCGTGCGTCTGCGGGCGCTTGATCGTCACGCCCTTGAGCCGGCGCTGGATGGCGTACGCCTCGGGCAGGCCGATCACGATCGGGAACGACCGCGCGCGCTCGCCCGCGGGCGACACCTCGCGCAGCTCGATGATCTGCACGTCGTTCAGCTCCCGGATCAGGATCCGCGAAAGCTCCATCAGCACGGCCATGACGGTGGATCCTTCCTGACGCGCCCCACAACCCATCCCCACCCGTATCCCCACCCGTCCCCACCCGCGTCCTCTTCTGATCGTCGCACCCCGGCGGGTCGAATCAATCCTTGCTCGGCCCCGGGCGTCGGCCCGTGCCGCGGGCCTTGCGTCGGCGGGGCGATTCGTCCGCGCCCTCCAGCGGTTCAATCCGCTGGCCCAGTTCTCGAACGAGTTCGCGCGGGACGCCCAGGTCCGCCACGACCACCTCGCCCACAAACCCCTGGGCTCCGAGCGCGCACAGCCCGGGCTTGAGCCCGACGAACGTGACCGTCACGTCCGCACGCACGGCAGAGAGTCCCTCGGCGGTCCGCAGCCGCGGCTCGCCCGTGCTCGCGTCCAGCCCCGAGGGCACGTCGACCGCGAGCACCGGGCATGCGTGTTCGTCGGCCAGTTCGTTCACCGCGCCCAGCACGGCCGCGGCCTGGCCCTCGACCTCGCGCGACAGCCCCGTGCCGAAGACCGCGTCGATGATCAGCGCGGGCGCGCCGACCATCGGCACGACGTCGCGGAAGACCGCTCGCGCCTGCTCGGGCGCGCAGGCGGGGTCGATCTCCAGAACGCGCAGGCCCATCGCGCGGGCGGTGCGCAGCTCGCGGGCGTGGTCGGGCGAACTCTCCCGCGCGCCGGGCAGGCGGACGCACGCGACCGCGCAGCCCGCGTTGTGAAGGAGCCGCGCGGCGGCGAGCCCATCGCCCCCGTTGTTGCCCGGGCCGCAGAGGATGAGCACCCGCGGGGCTGGGAGCGCGCCGACGAGTTCGAGCGCCGCATCGGCGACCGCGCGCGAGGCCGACTCCATCAGCGCGGCGGACGCCATGCCGTAGCGCTCGACCGCGAGGGCGTCGAGCCGACGCACCGCCTCGGGCGTGAGGAGCCAAAGCTCCCGGCGGAGTTCGTCGGGCGAGAGGGGCGAGAGTGCGCTGCGGGGCCTGGGCGCCATGCACCACTTTAGCGCCGACCTACCCTCGCCCCGTGCCGATGCCTGTCTGGCTCTCGATCTGTCTGGTGGCTTCGCTCGTGCTGGGCGTGGGCGCGGCGGTGCTGTTCGCGGTGGTGATCGCGCGCCGGCAGCTCACCGTCCGCCGCGTGCCCACGCTACGCGCGGGGCTCGAGATGTTCGAGCGCCAGCGTTCGGGCGGCGCGCCCGCGCCCGACGTCTGGATCGTCGTCCCCGCGCACAACGAGCGCGAGCATCTGCCCACGCTGATCCGCTCGCTTCGGGCGCAGTCGTACCCGGGCGCGCTCCGGGTGGTGCTGGCGCTGGACCGCTGCACCGACGACACGCAGGCGCGTGCGGAGGAAGCGATCGGGGGCGACGCGCGGTTCACCGTTCTGCCGATCACGCAGTGCCCTCCGGGCATCGCGGGCAAGGTCAACGCCGTGTGCACCGCGGTGGAGCAGTCGGGCCTGCTCAAGGGCGAGCACGTGCTGCTGTTCACCGACGCGGACACGGAGTTTCATCCCGACTGCGTCCGTGCGGCCGTGGGGCTTCTGCGCGAGCGCGAGCTCGGGCTGCTCAGCCTGCTCTCGACCTACCCCGTCCGTCACTGGTACGAACTCATCGGCCAGCCGGTCGCCGGCACCGAGCTGCTGCGGCTTTTTCCGCTCGACCGCGCCAACCGCACGGTCGACCAGCGTCCCTTCGCGAATGGCCAGTTCCTGATGCTGACCGCACAGGCGTACCGGCACTTCGGCGGGCACTGGGCGGTGACCGACGCGCTGCTGGAAGACATCGCGATGGCGCGCCGCGCGGCCGAGACGGGCGTGCGCACGGGCATCTTCCTCGCCGACGGCCTGCTGATCTGCCGGATGTACGAAACCTGGGCCGAGTTCCGCAAGGGCTGGAAGCGGATCTTCGCCGAGGCCGCGGGGCGCAAGCCCGAACGGCTCCGTGCGATGTCGCTGCGGATGCGCGGCTCGCTCGCGCTGCTGCCGCCGGTCAGCCTCGCGGGGATGGGCCTTGCGCTCTGGGCGGTGCTGCACGGCGGATGGGACACGGGCGGTCAGGCGCTCGCGCTCGCGACGTTGATCCTCTGCGGCGTGGGAAGCCTGCTCTGGCTGATCGCGACGGGGCTGATTCTGCGGACCGGGCGCGTGCCGATCTGGGCCGCACCGCTGTTCCCGGTCGGCGCGTGGCTCGTCGCGGGGATCATCGGCGAGATCGCTCGGGACCTCGCCAAGGGCACGCCCACGGAATGGGCCGGCCGGTCGTACGTGCTCAAGCGCCCGCAGGGCTGAGCCCGACGAGGCAGACCGAACTCAAGGCAGGCGGAACCGGGCGCGGGCGTTGAGCGTCCAACGCGGCGCATGAAGACGCGCGCTGCCCACTTGCGGATGTCGGTCCTGCTTGCCCTGCTCGCGCTCGCAGGCGCTGCGAGAGCGCAGGAGAAACCGGACGGCAACGAACCGCTGGACCAACCGACGGGCCAACCGACGGGCCAGCCGGCGGGCCAACCAGAGAAGGTTCAGCCCGCGTCTCAGGCCGCGACCGTCACGCGCACCGATCTGGCCCGCGCGTACCTCGCCTTTGACCGCGCATTCGTCGGCCGGCGCAAGGATTTGTCCGACGCACAGGTCGAGGAGTTCAACCGCGCCTTCGACCGTGCTTCCGTGGGCTTCTTTTCAGGGCAGTTCGGCCCGACGGTGCGGACGCTGCGCGAGCTTCGGCTGCGGCTTGCGCGCCTGCCCGAGGCGGGCGAGGCCGAGGCGCCGGTCGCCGAGCATGTCCGCGCGGGCGACGTGGTCTGGTCGAGCCTGATCGCGCGTGTCGAGCCCGAGGTGCTGACCGATGCGCAGCTCGTGGCCGGTCGCGTGCCGACGCTGCGCGTCGCGTCGTTTGCGCCGGTGGATGCCGGCCCCGCGCGCACCGTGCGCTGGACGCTCTTCGCGCGGCCCATGGGCTCGTCGCAGCGCTCGATGATCGAGCTCCCGCCGGTCGCGCTCGCGGGGGGTGTGGAAGGTGGGGCGGGTGGGGGCGTGCTGGCGTTTGAGGTGCCGGTCGAACAGCTCGCCGGCCTGGCGCCCGGCACGTACGCGCTCGAGCTGGTCGATGAGCAGTTCCGCACGCTCGAGGCGGGCTCATTCACCCGCGCGGGTGAAGCGCTCGAAGACCTGCGCCGGCCCTTGGACGCGGCCCTGACCGCCGCGAGCGCTGAGCATGCGGAGCTGGCGCGCTCAATCGCGATTGCCCGCGCGCGGCTCGACTTGCTGCGCGACGAAAGCGCCGGCACGCGCTCGGCGCGCGACCTTGCGAACGTCGGCAAGCTCTTCGAGCAGGTGCGCTTTGAAGTGACCGAACTCTCCAAAGGACGCGACCCGTACCCGCGGCTCGGCGGCGACTGGTGGGGCGTGCTGCCCCCCGCCGAAGGTGAGCGCGAGGGCTGGCCTCTGCGCATTGTCGCGCCCGGCACCACCGACGGCGAGCGGCTGCGCACGGGCGAAGGGCCCTTCCCGCTCGTCATCGCGCTCCACGGCGCGGGCGGCGACGAGAGCATGTTCCCCGAGGCCTATGGCGGCGGCGTCATCGCTCGTCTGGCCCGCCTGCACGGCTTCATCCTCGCCTCGCCCGCCGCGACGGGCCTCAGCCCCGCGCGCTTCGATCGCCTGCTGGCGCACCTGAAGTCGCTCTACCCGATCGACGAGACGCGCATCTATGTCGTGGGCCATTCCATGGGCGCGGGCCTCGCCTCGGGCCTTGCGCGCTCGCACGCGGACAAGCTCGCGGCGGTCGCGTGCCTGGCGGGCGGACGCTTCGGCGCGGTGCGCGCGGGCGCGACCTACGCGCCGGTGCTGATGCTGGGCGCAAAGCTCGACCCGATCATCCCGGCCGCGAGGCTCGAGCCCGATGCGCAGCGCGCCCGCGACCTGGGCGTGCCCGTCGACTATCGCACCATGCCCGCGTGGGGTCACACGCTGATGGTGGGCGAGGCGCTTCCCGCGGCGATCGACTGGCTGCTCGCCCAGCGCCTGGCACCCCGCACGCCGATCCCTGCCCGCGAAAGGCCCGAGGCACCCCAGGGGCCCAAAGCGCCGCCCGGGAATCCGCCGACCGATCCACCGGCGAATGATCGGAACCCGGACGGCGTGCCGGCGCCGGAACCGCTGATCCATCCGACGCCCCGACCGCCCGGCCTCTGAAAGGCTCGCCCGCCCGTGCCCGACGCTTCCGAACTTTCTCCCGCGCCGCACAGGCCCTGGATGTCCACCGCGCTTCGGCTCGCGGGCATCTACAACCTGCTCTGGGGCGCGTACGTCATCCTCTTCCCGTCCAGCTTCTGGTCTCTCATGGGCATGGACCAGCCCAACTACCCGTTCCTCTGGCAGTGCATCGGCATGATCGTCGGGGTCTACGGCATCGGCTACTGGTTTGCCGCGAGCGCGCCGTACACGCACTGGCCGATCGTCCTCGTCGGCATGCTCGGGAAGATCTTTGGGCCCATCGGCTTCATTCAGGCGCACTTCGTCGAGAACCTTGTGCCCCTGCGCTTCGGCGTCACGCTGCTGACCAACGACCTGGCGTGGTGGGTGCCCTTCGGGCTGATCCTCGCGGGCGCTTGGAAGCACCACGAGGCGATCCGTGCCGCGAGGCTCGCGCGTGCGGCCTCGCCCATCCGCGATGAGCGGCCCGAGATCCGCACCGCGCTCACGCGCGCGCTGACGCACACGGGCCTGACCCTGGCCGCGGCGAGCGAGTCGCGCCCGTTGCTGGTCGTCTTCCTCCGCCACGCGGGCTGCACGTTCTGCCGGGAGGCGCTGGCGGACCTAGAACTCGCCAAGCCGAGGCTCGACCGCGCGGGCGTCGGCCTCGTGCTGGTCCACATGGGGCCCGATGGTCCCGCCTCGGCCCTCTTTGCGCGCTACGGCCTGCTCGACGCCCTCCGCGTCTCGGACCCCGCACGCGACCTCTACCGCGCGATGGAACTGGCGCGCGGAAACCTCTCGCAGCTCTTCGGGCCCCGCGTCTGGGTGCGCGGTTTTCTCGCGGGGCTCATCGATCGTCACGGCGTCGGGATGCTCGTGGGCGACGGCTTGCAGATGCCCGGCGCGTTCCTGATCCACCGCAGCGCCGTGCTGCGGGCCTACCGGCACGAAGATGCGGCCGATCGGCCCGACTATTGCTCTCTTGCCGGGGCGTGACTTGAATGGGGCATGACTGAGCCCTCTTCAGGCCGCCACGCCGGGTCACCTTCGGGTCATGGCGCGGGCGAGCTCTCGATCGTGATCATCGGCGGCGGGCTCGCGGGCCTCACCTGCGCGCTCGACCTCGAACGCCGGGGACACGCGCCCACGCTGCTCGAAGCCTCCGATCGGTTCGGCGGGCGCGTCGCGACCGACGAGGTCGAGGGCTTTCTCATCGACCGCGGGTTTCAGGTGCTGCTCACGGCGTACCCCGAGGCCGCGCGCGTGCTCGAGAACTATGCCGCGCTGGAGCTGGGCGAGTTCTATCCGGGCGCGCTCATCCGCACAGGCGGCGCGCTCAGGCGCCTCGCGGACCCGACGAAGAAGCCCTTTGACGCGGTTCGAACGATCTTCGCGCCCGCGCTTCCACCGCTGGACTTGCTGCGCCTCGCGGCGCTCCGCGCGAAGCTCATGGGCGGCTCGGCGAGCGACGCGTGGACCGCGCCCGACCGCGCGACCATCGACGAGCTGCGCGAGGCCGGGCTGTCGAACGTCGCGATCGATCGGTTTTTCAGGCCCTTCTTCGGCGGGGTGTTCTTCGACCGTGCGCTCGAAACATCCTCGCGGATGTTCCGCTTCACATTCCGCATGTTCGGCGAGGGCGCCGCGGCGCTGCCCGCGCGGGGCATGCGCGCGATCCCCGAGTTTCTGTCCGCGCAGCTCCGCGCGACCGACCTTCGGACCCGCGCCCGCGTCGCGCACATCGCTCGCGCGCACGGGCCCGACTCGATGTCGCACCCCTTCGAGATCGCGGTGGAGGGCCAGGGCACGCTGCGCGCCCGCGCGGTGGTCGTCGCGACCGAGGGCGACGCCGCGGCCGACCTGCTGCGGGGCCTGAACATCGGCGTGACCAACCCGCCCGTGCGCTGGCGTCGGACGGTGACGCTGAGCTATGCCGCCGATCGCGCGCCGGTGTCGGATCCGATCCTGGTGCTCGACGGCGAGGGCGCCGAGGGCTCGGGCCCGGTGAACCATCTCGCGGTGCCGAGCCTGGTGCGCCGGTCGTACGCGCCGCCGGGCAGGCACCTGGTCTGCGCGAATGTGGTTGGTGAGAAGCACATCGCGCTCAGCGACGACCAGCTCGATGCGCAGGTGCGTGTGCAGTTGAACGCGTGGTTTGGGGGCGCGGCGTCGGCGTGGAAGCTGCTGCGCGTCGACCGGATTGATCGAGCGTTGCCTGTGCAGAACCCGGGCTGGCTGGAGCCCGCGCAGCGTGCCGTGGCGCTCGCGCCGGGCCTGTTCCGCGCGGGCGATTGGCTCGACAACGCAAGCATCAACGGCGCGATGATCTCAGGCCGGCGCGCGGCCGAGGCGATCGCGATGTCTATCCGCCGTCTCTGAAAGCGAGCGCCCCATGCCCCGCGAGTTCACCACCGCACCCTCCCGCTGGCGCGCTCCGCACGAGCCCGCGCATCACGTGGGCCAACTGCTGTGGTTGCTGTATGCGATCGTCCAGTGCTTTGCCGCGGCATGGATCGGCAACCTGCTCTCGGGCTCCGAGCCCGGGCCGTGGTACGCCTCGATCGACAAGCCCTCGTGGACGCCCCCGGGCGGCGTGATCGGTGCGGTCTGGACGGTCCTGTACACGCTGATGGGTGTCAGCCTCTGGCTGCTCCTCCGCGCCGCGAGAGAGCCCGCGCGGCACACGCGACCGGCGCTCGTGGCCTTCGGCGTGCAGTGGTTCTTCAACGCGATCTGGAGCGGGCTGTTCTTCGGGCTGCGCAGCCCGGGGCTGGCGCTGATCTGGATCGTGCTGCTGCTGGCCTCGATCCTCGTGACGATCGCCGCCGCGAGGCCCGTGTCGCGCGCCGCGGCATGGCTGCTCGTGCCCTACGCCGCGTGGGTCGCCTTCGCGACGGTCCTGAACGCGACGCTCTGGTGGCTCAACCGCGGCTGAGCGCGCCGATCAATCCTCGAAGTACGCTTCGGCGTCGTCGTCGTCATCCGCGTCGGGCGCCTCGTCCAGTTCGCCCTCGCCCAGATTCGCCAGTTCCGCGGCCTCTTCGTCCGCGAACTTCTGCGCCTCGTCCTCAAGCGAGCCCAGCAGCGTCGACTCGTCGAGCGAGCCCAGCGCGCCGATCTCCGTCTCGCCCAGGCCCGCCTTCGCTTCGTCGCGCCGACGCCCGCGGATCACGAGCCGGATCGGCACCTCCGCGAACGGCAGCGTCTCGCGGATGCGGTTCAGGATGTACCGCTGGTACGCGTTGACGAACATCTCGGGCTTGTTGACGACCAGCGTGATCGTCGGCGGCATCGTGCGCGTCTGCGCCGCGAAATAGACCTTCGCGTGCGAGCCCAGCTTGTCGCTGGGCGCGTGCTTCTTCACGATCTCGCGGATCAGCCGGTTCAGCACGCCTGTCGTCACGCGCGTCCGCGCCTGCTCGAACAGCTCGAACGCCAGGCTCACCGTCTCGCGCACGTTCCGGCCCGAGGCGCCCTCGGTGAACGCGATCGGGGCATAGTGCAGGCCCTTGAGCTCGGCTCGCACGTACTTCTCGTAGTCGTCGGTCGTGATCAGCTTCCCGTCCTGATTGCGCTGGCCCTCGACCAGGTCCCACTTGTTGACGACGATCACCACCGGCTTGTGACGCTTCTGGCAGAGCATCGCCAGCTGTTCGTCGACCTGCGAGATCTTCTCCGTCGCGTCGATCATCATGAGCACGATGTCGGCGCGGTCGATCGCCAGGCGCGCGCGGTCGAAGGCGTACCACTCGATCGGGCCCTGGAACGACCGCTTGCGCCGGAGGCCCGCCGTGTCGATCGCGACCAGCGAGCGCCCGTCCATCTCAAACCGCACGTCGACGGCATCGCGCGTGGTGCCCGGGATCTCCGAGACGATCACGCGCGGCTCGCCCGCGAGGGTGTTCACCAGCGTCGACTTGCCCGCGTTGCGCTTGCCGATGATCGCGAGCATCATGTCGGCGGTGGGGCGCTCTTCGCGCTTGGGGGGCTTGGGGAGCATCGCGTAGACGCGGTCGATGAAGTCGCGCCGCATGTAGTTGTTCTTGGCCGAGCACATCAGCGGCTCGCCGAAGCCCAGGCCTGAGAACTCCAGCGCGTGCGTCTCCCACTTGGGGCCGTCGACTTTCGTCGCGACGACGCGGATCTCGGGGCCGAGCTGTGTTTCCTCGGCGGGCGGTTCCGGGGGCGGCTCGGCCGAGGCCTTCTTGCTCGTCTTCTTGCTGGTTTTCTTGGCCGTCTTCTTCGCGGCCTTCTTGGCGGCTTCCTTGGCGGCCTTCAGCGCGGCTTCCTTCGCGGCCTTCTTTTCCTTCACGGTCTTGCGGTCGCCGTAGCGACGCTCGCGCAGCAGGCGCGCGATCTCCATGTCCGGCGGCGTCAGGCCCGCCTGCGTGTCGATCGCAAAGAGCACCAGGTCCGCGTCCTGCACCGCGCGCGCGATCTGCTCCTCGATGCTGCCCGTGAGCTTGGTCAGGTCGTGCCCGATCTCGTCAAAGCGCCCGCCCTCGGCGACGTACACGCCGTAGCCGCCCGTGTCGACAAACTCCGCGAGCTTGATCGGGCCCTTGCCGTCGGGCGACGGGAGCTCGGCGATCGTGGTGACGCGGTCGCGCGTGACGCCCGGCGTGGGGTCCACGATCGAGACCTTCCGCCCGGCGATCATGTTCATGAGGGACGACTTGCCGGCATTAGGCCGGCCGACGATGGCTACGCGAGGAAT
>JANRKN010000035.1:0-4630 GCA_033763435.1 Planctomycetota bacterium | reverse complement strand
CAGCACCTGCGTCCGGAGCTGCGCGGCAAGCCCGTCGCGGTCGTGCCCCTCGAGGCCGACACCACCAGCTGCATCGCCGCATCAATCCAGGCCAAGGCCTTCAACGTCCGCACCGGGACCAAGGTCGGCGAGGCCAAGCGCCTCTGCCCCGGGCTCGTGCTCGTCAAGGCCCGGCCCGAGGAGTACGTCCGGCATCACCATGCCGTGCTCGCGGCGATCGAGACCGTTGTGCCCGTCGATGGCGTGCACTCGATCGACGAAGCCTCGTGCCGGTTGCTCGGGCCTCAGCGCCTCGAGAGCCGCGCGATCGAGCTGGCGCTGGGCATCAAGCGCGCGATCGCCGAGCGCGTGGGCGAGACGCTGACCTGCTCGGTGGGCCTCGCGCCCAATCGCTTCCTCGCGAAGGTCGCGGCCGACATGCGCAAGCCCGACGGGCTCACCGTGCTGCGCCTGGAAGAACTCCCCGGCGCGGTCGCGCACCTGAAACTCACTGACTTTCCGGGCATCGGCCCCAAGATGGCCGAGCGGCTCAGCGGCGCGGGCATCCGCACCACCGAGGACCTGCTCGCGCGCTCAGAAACAGAACTCGCGCGCGCGTGGGGCTCGGTCGTCGGGCGCGAGTGGTGGCACCGTCTCCGCGGCGTCGACCTCCACGAAACCAAGAACAGGCGGCGGTCCATCGGCCATTCGCACGTGCTGGGCCCCGAACGGCGCGAGCACGACAAGGCCCGCGCGGTCGCGTTCCGGCTCGCGTCCAAGGCCTCGAGCCGCGCGCGCCAGCTGGGGTATGTCGCCGAGCACATCACGCTCTCGATCTCGTACCTCGCTGAGCCGGGCGAGCGCCGCCGGGGTGGAGGTTCGGGCAGCAGCTGGAAGGGCGCAAAGTGGAGCGAGCGCGCGCCGCTGGGCCATGCGGCGGACACGCTCGCGGTCGTCGAGGCGCTGTCGAAGCTGTGGGCGCGGGCGCCGGTGGGCCGGGTGCTGAAGCTGGGCGTGACCCTGCACGACCTGGTGCGCGAGGGCGAGGCGGCGTCGCTCTTCGCCGAGCAGCGCCACCGGGCGAAGCTCGCGGGCGCGATCGACAAGATCAACCGCAAGTTCGGCTCCGAGACGCTCTACTCAGCCGCGATGCACGACGCGCGAAAGACCGCGCCAAAGCGGATCGCGTTCGGGAGTATTCCGGAGGAGGACGGGCGCGAGTCGTGAGTCGCGAGTGGCGAATCGGGGAAGGCATGAGGCCAGTCGCCAGTGGCCAGGAGCCAGCAGGAGTCGCGGCCTTTCCCCCCACTCACGATTCGCGATTCACGATTCGCGCACTCAGTCATGCCTCAGCGCTTCGATCGGGTCCTTCTTCGCGGCCATGCGCGCGGGGTAGAGGCCGAACACCAGCCCGATCCCCGCCGCGACGACGAACGCGAGCACCACGGCGTACAGCGTCACCTGCGTCGGCAACTGCAGGTCGGGCGCCAGCACCGTCCGCAGGTACGGAAGCCGGGGCAGCAGCGCAACGATCGAGGGCAGGCTCACCGAGAGCCCCACGCCCAGCACCACGCCGATCAGCCCGCCCGCGGATGACAGCGTCGAAGTCTCGACGAGGAACTGCAGCAGAATGTCCCGGCGTGTCGCGCCGACCGCGCGGCGGATGCCGATCTCGCGCGTCCGCTCGGTCACCGTCGCGAGCATGATGTTCATGATGCCGATACCGCCCACCAGCAGCGAGATGCCCGCGATGAACCCCACGACGAGGTTGTACGTCAGCGCGCTCTTGCGGGCCTGCTCGAGCAGCTCAAAGGGCACGATGATGCCGATGTCGGTCAGGCCCGGGTGGCGCACCTCGAAGATGCGCCGGGCGCGTGCCGCGTCGGCGATCACACGCTCGCGGTCGGGCACGACGAGGAAGATCTCGGCGATCTGCACCGCGTTGCCCGAGAACGATCCCTGCGTCCGGCGGAAGACCAGATCGCCGAAGACCGAGTTCGCGGTCGTGATCGGCACGTGGATGTCGAGGTTGAGGTCGCGCCCGACGAGCGAGGCGCCCGCGCCGCCCGCGAGGCCCACGGGGTTGAGGATGCCCACGACCGTGAAGGACTTGGAGTCGATGCGCAGCGTCGCGCCCAGCGGGTCTTCGAGCGGAAAAAACTCCTTGGCGACCTCGGCGCCGATGACCGCGACGAGCGTCTGCTCGCGTAGGTCCGCGTCGGTGAGATAGCGCCCGCGCGCGAGCGTGAGGTTGGCGGCGCGGATCAGCTCGGGCGTTGTGCCGTAGGCCTGCGAGGTCTGCCGACGCTCGTTGCGGAGGATCTGCGAGCCGACTTCCTTCAGCGGCACGACGGTCGCATCGGGGAAGTTATCGTTGATGACCTCAAAGTCCTCGCGCGTGATGCCGAAGCGCGAGACGAAGCTCGCGCGCTGGCTGCCGCCGGACTGCTGCTGGGTCTCGGGGGGTTTTTGGGAGCGGATGATGATGTTGCGCGCGCCCAGGCGCTCGATCTGCGCGAGGGCCTCGCGCTTGGCGCCCTCGCCCAGCGAGTTCATCGTGATGACCGCGGCGACGCCGAGGATGATGCCCAGCGCCGTGAGCAGCGCCCGCAGCTTGTGCAGCCGCAGGTTGTTCAGGCCCAGGCGGATCGTGTCAAGGACGAAGGAGAACATGGGGCGCGTTCGGCCTCTCGCGAGAAATTCGGACGAACGGGTGAGGCTGGCTCAAGAGCCCGTGCGAACCGGGACGAAGTCTAGGAGAATCGCGCGTGCGGGATCGGTCCCGCTCGGCGACAGATCGGTCAGAGTTCGGGAGCGGCGGATGTCGGATTCGGTGCGCGACAACTCGGGGCGAGCGGGCGTCGAGGTGATGCTCGAGCACGAGACGCCGCGCGGCTGGGGGTACACCGTGCGCCTAGCCGGGCCCGCGGGCCCGCGCGAGCACGAGGTCACGCTGAGCTGGGCCGACCACGACTACTGGTGCGGCGGGGCGCAGCCGCCGAGCCGCGTCGTCGAGCGCGCGCTCGAAACCATGCTGCGCGTCGGCCTGCCCGGGGGCGTCGAGCTTCCCGCGAAGTTCGACCTCGCGACCGTCCGCCGATGGATCCGCGGCTTCGACAGCGAGCTGCGCCAGGCGGGATGAGCGAGAGTGGCGCAGTGGCAGAGTGGCGCAGAGACGCAGTGGCACGCGCCCGACGCGCGAGATGTCGCTTCGCTCCATCACGCGGGTCGGGGCACCCTCTCCCCCACTGGCGACTGGCCCTTGGCCACTGGCCCTTCCCCACTCACTTCCTCTGCACGATGGGCTTCAGGTAGCGCCCCGTGTGGCTCGCGGCGACCTTCGCAACGTCTTCGGGCGTGCCGGTCGCGACGATGGTGCCGCCGCCGTCGCCGCCCTCGGGGCCGAGGTCGATGAGCCAGTCGGCGCACTTGATGACATCGAGGTTGTGCTCAATGACGACGAGCGAGTTGCCCTTGTCGGCGAGCTGATTCATCACGAGCACGAGCTTGCGGATGTCCTCAAAGTGCAGGCCCGTGGTGGGCTCATCGAGGACGTAGAGCGTGCCGCCCGCGCCAGCCGAGCCCTTGGGGTCGTTCTTGGTGCCGCCGGTCTTGCCGAGCTCGGTCGCGAGCTTGATGCGCTGGGCCTCGCCGCCCGAGAGCGTGGTTGACGGCTGGCCGAGCGTGAGATAGTCCAGCCCCACGTCGTGGAGGCACTGGAGGAACCGCAGGACTTTCGGATGATTCTCGAAGAACGCGAGCGCGCTCTCGACGGTCATGTCGAGCACGTCGGCGATGTTCTTGCCGCGGTACGTGACCTCGAGCGTCTCGCGGTTGTAGCGCTTGCCCCGGCAGACCTCGCACTCGACGTACACGTCGGGGAGGAAGTGCATCTCGATCTTCTTGAGGCCCTGGCCTTCGCAGGCCTCGCAGCGCCCGCCGCCGTTCTTGGCCGTGACGTTGAAGCTGAAGCGCCCGGGCTTGTAGCCGCGGACCTTGGCTTCTTTGGTCGCGACGAAGATCGCGCGGATGTCGTCGAAGATGCCGGTGTACGTCGCGGGGTTGGACCGCGGCGTCCGGCCGATCGGCGACTGATCGACCTCGATGATGCGGTCGATCCGGTTCAGGCCCGTGACGCCCTTGTGCTCGCCGGGCTTCTCGCGCACGCCCATGAGGTGCGCCCGCGCCGACTTGAGCAGGATGTCGTTCACGAGCGTCGACTTGCCCGAGCCCGACACGCCCGTGACGCACACGAGCCCGCCCAGCGGGAACGCGGCGTCGATGCCCTTGAGGTTGTTCTCCTTCGCGCCCTTGACGACCAGCGCGTTCTTCTCACTCAGCGCGCGGCGCTTGGCGGGCAGCGGGATCGTCGCGCGCCCGGAGAGGTACGCGCCGGTGATCGACGTCGGGTGCGCGATCACGTCGGCGACGGTGCCCTGCGCGACGACCGTCCCGCCGTGCACGCCCGGCCCGGGGCCGATGTCGAGCAGGTGGTCGGCCGCGCGGATCATGTCCTCGTCGTGCTCGACGACGATCACGGTGTTGCCGATGTCCGCCAGGTGCCTGAGGGTGTTGATCAGCCGCGTGTTGTCGCGCTGGTGGAGGCCGATCGTGGGCTCATCGAGCACGTAGCAAGCGCCCACGAGGCCCG
>JANRKN010000034.1:0-7776 GCA_033763435.1 Planctomycetota bacterium | reverse complement strand
CCCGAGCCGCCGCGACCGCCGCCGCCGCCGAAGCCGCCGCGACCACCGCCGCCGCCGCCACCCTCACGGGGACGGGCTTCGTTGACGGTCAGGTCGCGACCGTCGACGTTCTTGCCGTTCATCTCGTTGATGGCGTTCTTCGCGTCGTCGCCGTTGGCGAACTCGACGAAGCCGAAGCCGCGGGGGCGGCCCGTCTCGCGGTCCATGACCAGCGAGGCCGACGTCACTTCGCCGAACGCGGCGAACATATCGCGCAGCTGCGCTTCCGACGTCTGGAACGACAGATTACCAACATACAGCTTCATGTCTGAAACCCTGGCCCGAAACTCTGAGATACAGAACCGGTGCTTGAACTCGGGCAGCCGAAGCGTCGGGAGACTTGAGAGGGCTCGACCAACGCGGCCAGACCAATCCCAAAGATCACGAAACGACGGTAGCCCCTGCCCCGGCGGGGGCAAGCGAATTCCCACTGATTCGGACAAAACGGGCCCTTTGGGTCAAGATTCCCCCGGGTCGGGCCCCGTGGCACCGCCCGGCGGGCCTTACTTGGCTCGCCGGTAGACGGTCGTGAAGCCCTTCTCCTTGGAATCGGGCGCGAACTGGATCTCGGCCTCCAGCGTGTTTTCGTCACGCAGGCGGTAGATCACCGCGGTGACCTGCTCGGCCTTGCCGGTGCCCGTGAACTCGACGCGGTTGTTCTCCGCGCTCTTGAGCGTGAAGACCGAGACCTCGGCCCGCCGCTCGGGAACTTCCAGCCCGCCGTGGAGGTGACGCAGCGTGAGCTTCACACCGTCCTTCTCCACCGTGATCAGCGACAGCTCCACGAACGCCGGCTTGCCGTCGCGGCGGACCTGGCGGAACGTCGCGAGCATGTGGTTGCCCCGCGGCGCCATCCAGTGCTCTTCGTTCACCGTCTTGTTCGGGTTGACGCCGATCCAGCGCCCTTCCATGAACGACAGGGGCGCAAGCTCGGGCACGGGCGCCGCGGAGGCCGGCAGCACCACCTGGCCCGCAACATCGACGGGCTGCGCGGTCGGCGCCGCGGCGGCGGGCTGCGCTTCGGGCTTGGCTTCGGGCTTGGCTTCCGGCTGGCTCATCACCGCGGGCGAGGGCCCGCGCTCGACGCGCACGCTCACGCACCCCCCCACCAGCATCGCCAGCGCCGCCGCCATCGTCGTCATCCCGACATTCATCGCACGCATCATCGTCGTCAGTCCTTTCTTCGCGGCGGGCGCATCCCGCCGAGCGTGGGGTCGTGAGTCACGATTCCGAACGCAACGTCAGCTTCATGGGGTCCGAGAGCGAGAAGTGCCCCCGCAGCACCCCCACGATCGCCTGCGCAAACTCATCCGCGCTCAGCGCTTCAAAGCGCCAGAGGCCCGCGTCCTGGCGCTCGGCACGCTCGGCAAGCGCTTCGAGCCCCTGCCCGCGCAGCACGTCGCCGATCGGCGCGTCCTCGAGCAGGGTGTTGATCGAGTCGGCGGTGAACTGAATCTCGGCCGAGACACCCCGCAGGTCGCGCGCGCTGAGGTTCATCCAATGCGTCGCGCCCGCGGGCGCACGCAGGAACGCGACCGCCCGCGCAACGCCCTCGGCCACGCCGACACTTCCGCCCCCCTCGCTGGTCACGTCCAGCGAAAAGGCCGCGGGGTTCTTGAACATGTCGCGCAGTCCCATGGCGCACGATAGGACGCGGCATCCCCGGCGTGCGAATGATCGAGCGCTTGCCACGCCGTCGATCCATCCCCGCCGAGGCTCCCCGAACGGGCCCCCACGCGAACGCCGACCGCGACTCCTCCGCGGGCGCCGCGCCGATCATTTCAAACGTTGGGGGGCGCGTCGCGGGGCGTCCGCCCCGGCTGGTGGTCAAAGTCGGTTCGGCGGTGCTTGCGCCCGCGGGGACGCTCGAGCCCGCGCGAGTAAGGCAGATCGCCGAGGACCTGGCCCGGCTCGCGCCGGGGGTCTCGATTGTGATCGTCTCTTCGGGCGCGGTGGCGTCGGGGTTCGCGGCGCTGGGGCTGGGGGCGCCGCCCAAGTCGATCATGCTCAAGCAGGCCGCGGCCGCCGTGGGGCAGTCGCGCCTCATGAACGCCTGGAGCGAGTCCTTCGCGCCCGCGAAGCTCACGGTCGCGCAGGTGCTGCTCACGGCCGACGACCTAGACGACCGCACGCGCCACCTGAACGCGCGCTCGACACTCGGCGCGCTGCTCGAGCGCGGGATCATCCCGATCATCAACGAGAACGACTCGGTCTCGTTCGCCGAGATCAAGCTGGGCGACAACGACCGCCTCAGCGCGCTCGTCGCGGGGCTGGTCGAGGCCGACCGGCTCATCATCCTCTCGACCGCGCGCGGGCTCTACGAGGGCGGCGACGCGAAGAAGATCATCCCCATCGTCGAAGACCTCGACGCGGCGCGGGCGCACGTGCGCAGCGGGACCAGCTCCGTCGGCACCGGGGGCATGACGACCAAGCTCGACGCGGTCGCGACCGCCGCGGCCGCGGGCGTGCCCACGCACATCGCGCCGGGCGACGAGCCCGCGATCGTCTCGCGCGTGCTCGCGGGCGAGCGCATCGGGACCGAATTCCGCCTGCCCGCGCAGGGCGTGCGAGCGCGCAAGCGCTGGATCGGCTTTGCGGCGCGGGCGCGCGGGGCGATCACCGTCGATGCGGGCGCGCGCGACGCGATCGCCAAGCGCGGCGCCTCGCTGCTGCCCAAGGGCATCGTCTCGGTCACGGGCAACTTCCACGCGGGCGCGGTGGTCGATGTGCGCGTGGGCGCCGAGGCTCCCTTCGCGCGCGGGCGCGTGGCCTATGCCGCGGACGAGATCCGCCTGATCGCCGGCAAGCGGGCGGACCAGATCGAAAGCGTGCTGGGCGTCTTCTACCGCGACGAGGTCATCCACCGCGACGACCTCACGCTCCTCCGCGAGAGCGCTTCCCGCGAGCCCCACTCCGGCGAGACGAGCGCATGACCGCGAGCGCGCACGATTCTCCCGTCCGCCAGGCGGCGCTCGAGGCGCGCGAAGCCTCGCGCACGCTCGCGACGCTGAGCACCGACGCCAAGAACGCGCTGCTGCTCGACCTCGCCCGCGCCGTGCGGTCGAACCAGACGCCGATCCTTGAGGCCAACCGCGCGGACGTCGCCTCGGCCTCGAACCTCACCGAGGCCAAGCTCAAGCGTCTGCGCCTGACCGAGGCCTCGCTCGAGCAGCTCGCGGCGGGGCTTGAACAGATCGCCGCGCTGCCCGACCCCGTGGGCGAAGTCACCGACGAGCGCACAGTGCCCAGCGGCCTGCGCGTCGTGCGCGCGCGGATCCCCCTAGGCGTCATCGCGATGATCTACGAGGCGCGCCCCGGCGTCACGCTCGATGCCTTCGCGCTCGCGTTCAAGAGCGGCAACGCCGTGCTGCTCAAGGGCGGGCGCGAGTCGGCCCGCGCGAACTCCGCGATGGCTTCGCTCGCCCGCGGCCTGCTGCGCGACCACCGCCTCCCCGAGCGCGCGCTGACCGACCTTTCCCACCTCTCGCGCGAAGACGTCCGCGAGCTGCTCACGCTCTCGGACCTCATCGACCTGGTCATCCCCCGCGGCGGAGAAGAGCTCATCCGCGCGGTCGTCGAGCACTCGCGCATCCCGACGATCCAGCACTTCAAGGGCGTCTGCCACGCGTATGTGCACGCGCCCGCCGACGAAGCCCAGGCCGTCAACATCTGCGTCACCGCCAAGGCCGGCGCGCCCGCGACGTGCAACGCGCTCGAGTGCGTGCTGGTCGATGCGCGGCTTGCGCCCTCGTTCGTGCCCGCGCTCGTGCGCGCGATGCAGGGCGCGGGCGTGGAAGTGCGCGCCGAAGCTCGCGCGGCGGCCCTCGCGCGGGGCGCGGGGCTCGCGGTCGTCGATGCCGCGCCCGACGACTTCGGGCGCGAGTTCCTCGACACGATCGTGGCGATCAAGGTCGTGGACGGCCTCGACGAAGCCATCGCGCACGTGCACCGGTTCGGGTCGAACCACACGGAGGCAATCCTGACGCGCGATGAGGCCGCGGCCGAGCAATTCGTCCGCCGCGTGCACGCCTCGTGCGTCGTCGTCAACGCCTCGACGCGCTTCAACGACGGATTCCAGCTGGGTCTGGGCGCGGAGATCGGCATCTCGACCTCGCGCCTGCACGCCTACGGCCCGATGGGGCTCGAAGAACTCACCACGCGCCGCTTCATCGTCCGCGGCGCGGGCCAGACGCGCTGAGCGCTTACTGCTTGGCCGGCGTCTTCAGGGCGTCTTCGAGCCGCGTGCGCACGGCGGATACGTCGGCGCCGTCCTTCTCCGCACGGTCGAGCAGGCCCCGCAGCAGCGCCCCGGCCGTGGGCAGGCGCTGACCGATGTCGAGCGCGCCTTCGACCAGCGCCCGGCGGACCAGCGCGTTGTCCTTGATGAGCTCAGCGCGGTCCGATTCGCCCTCCGCAGGCTCAGGCACCAAGGCCTCGGCAAACTTTTCGGCATCGGCGACACGACCGGCCGCGAGCAGCCCGCCGAAGGTCCGGCCCACGCGCTGCCGATACGCTTCACCCATCATCGACACCAACGCCTCGGCCTCGTCCTTATTGGCCCCTGCGCCGAGGGGCGAACGCGCGACGCGCACGCCCGTCCAGTGCTGACGTCGATCCTCGCGCGCGTGCGCGACGGGGTCACGCACCAGCAACGCCATGTCGGTCCAGCGCTGACGGAGCTCGAGCATCGGGCGAAGCCGATCGGCAAAGCGCCGGAGCGTCGGGCCCGAGTCGTCCTTGAGCTTGATGCGATCGAACCACGCGAGGATTTCGTCCTCATCGCGCAGCGCTTCGGAGAGTGAGTACCAGTCGTCGATGGTCGACCACGTGCCGGTGCCCGCCCTGAGCTGCTTGGCCAGCGCGTCGCGCCGCTCACGGAAGGCGCGCGCAGTCGGAGCGTGCGCGTCCGAGGCCTGCTGCACGTAATGCACAAAGAACGAGCCCCGCACCGCCTCCATCGACGGGTTGAGCCTGACCATGTTGTCCCACAGCCAGACGATCTCCTCGCCGCCCTCGTCGAACTTCGCCTGATCCAGCAGCGCCGCCGCGAGCGCCATGCGCTTCTGGATGTCCACAGGCTTGCCGTCTTCGCCGCGCGAGCCCGCCTCGCGGCGCAGGCGCGTCAGCGAGCTCTCGCCGCGCTTGACCGCCTCGACGAACTTGAGCATGTCGGGCGCGGACTGATAGCCCAGCACGCGGTCGAACTCCTGCCCGTCGCGGAAGGCGATCATCGTCGGCATCGCGCTGATCCGCAGCCGCTGGGCGAGCTCGGGCTGCTCGTCGACATCCACGGCGATCGCGAAGCCCTGCTCCTTGAACCACGACACGACGCTCGGGTCGATCCAGGTGGTCCGGTCCATCTGCTTGCAGGGTCCGCACCAGACGGCCGTGCCCTTGACGATGAGCACCTTGTCGGTGCCCTTGGTCAGCGCGATGAGGTCATCCAGAGGCCGATCGTCGAAGATCGCGGGCTTGGTGTCCTTCTTGGGCTTGGCGGCGGGCTGGCTTGCCGCCTGCGCCGGCGCGGCGGCGGGCGCGCCGGTTTGGGCAAGCGCCACGGGCGTGAGCAGCGAGAGCAACGACACGGGCGCAAGCAGGCGTGCGATCGGTCGGCAGTTCATCGGTCGACTCCCTTGCGGGCCCGACGTGTGTGGGCCGGCATGAGAATATTACTGCGGCGCGGGCGGGGTGTTCGCCGAGGCGGGCGAATCCGCCGCCGGGAGCGCCCCCGGGTTGGCGTCGTGCTTGACGGGCGTGAGGCCCCGGAGCAGGGCCTCATATCGCGCGGCCAGGCGTCGGGCCATCGCGGCGTCGCGCGTGGCGCGGAAGCTCGCAGTGAGGTCGACCGGCCCCAGCGGGTCGCGGAAGCCCGGGCCCGTGGAGAGCAGCTTGAGCGTCCCGCCGTCGAGCGTGCCGCCGAACTGCGGGTTCTTGGGGGTGCCCCACGGCAGCATGAACCCGCCGCCGCCGTAGCGCCCGACGCGTCCGTCGGCGATGACAAGGTGATTCACGATGACCGAGCACGCGCCGTCGTCGATGGGCGTCATGCCCGGCGCGGGCTGGACGAACAGCTTGATGTACATGAGGTTGCCCGAGACGCCCGCGAGCGGCGCGTCGGGGGCAAGGGCCTCGTCGGGCAGGTCGGTCAGGAAGATGTCGGCGGTGACGCCGTCGTCGGAGACAAAGACCAGCCGCGAGAAGCTCGGCTCGTAGCGGGCCTGGTTGAGCTTGGATTCAAGCGTCACGCTGCGAGCGCCGGGCAGGGGCGCAAACGAGCAGCCCGCCAACCCGAGCAGTGACGCCGCGAGCGCCAAGGCCACCCCACCAAACACGCCACGAACGCGGCGAACCTTGCCGGGCGTGCACGCGGAGTTGCAACCGGGGCGGGCCGAGGGGGGTAGATGGTTCGGGCGCTTCATGCGGCGGAGCGTATCGGGCCCGATCCCCCCGCGTCGGCCCGCGGCGGAGCGATCGACCGCGGGAACCCCGCGCTCGGCCCGAGCGTCCCAACGAGAGGCGACACTCAGGCGCCCGCAGACACGCGCCTGAGCACAGGCAGCATGCGGCATGCAAGCTGCGGCACGCAAGCTGCGGCACACCAGCAAGGATGGGCAACGTGGGCGGCACACGGACAGCGCACAAGAACATCTCTCGCACGCCGGGCTGGCTCGTGGCCCTCGCGGGCTGCGTGATCGCGACGCCAACGCTCGCGCAGTCGGCCGACCCGGAGGGCCAACCCGCGCCGCCCGCGCAGTCGGCGCCGCCGCGGAGCAGCCCACCTGCGAGCAGTCCGCCCTCCAATCCGCCGCCGACGGTCGCGCCGCCGCCCGTCCCGGTGCGCCCCGGCTCGCCGACGCCCGCAAACCCCGGCACACCTTCGAATCCGGGCACGGGTCCCGGCCGGCCCAACGGCCCGAGGCCCATCTCGCCCGCGCCGGATGCCGAGGGAGGCGAGCGGCCGGTCATCATCTCGCCCGGTCGGCCCTCGCGCCCGTACAACCCGAACAACCCAGGCCGGCCCAACCCCCCCACCACGATCGACGGCGCGCCGTTCCAACCCGCCCGCCCGATCATCGATCCCGGCCTCAATCCCAATCCCAACGCGCCCACCGGCAGGCCCAACGCGCCGATGCCGATCGGTTCGACGCCCGACGGCCGGCCTCGAGTCCCCCTCCCGGTGCCCAGGCCCGATCCCGGCGAGCGCTGGTCGTGGCAGCTGACCGTCAACGGCCTCACGTGGGACAGCACGGGCGCGCGCCCCGACGGGCGCCCATGCCCGCCGCATGGGTGGGGTGGCTCGGGCGGGTGGACCGACTGGCACGGGCACTGGGGAGGATTGGTCGCCGCGACGCCCGACAGCCCGTACTGGTGGCGGCGCTATAACAACGTTCGCAACAGCAAGAACAACTGGTGGTACGGCAGCTTCGATCCGTGGGATTGCCGCGCGACGGGCCGGCGCTATTCGTGGTGGTTCTGTGGCCCGAACTTCTGGGTCTGGCGTCACTTCGGCTCGGGCTCGTGGACCAACTGGAACGGGTACTACCGCTATCGCAACGCCGCGTTCATCGATGGCGCGTTCTTTGCCCCCGCGATCGATTCCTCGCTGCTCCCCGGCACGCTCTCCACGCCCACGGCACAGATCCCCGGCGTGCCCACCCCCGGATTGCCGGGCAGCGCGCCGATCACGCTCGCCTCAGAGCGGCCTGATTACGACCTCGCGATCGAGTCCTTCGCGGC
>JANRKN010000033.1:0-21498 GCA_033763435.1 Planctomycetota bacterium | reverse complement strand
TTGACGGCGGTGAGCATCCAGAGGCGCGCGGAGAGCACGCCGCCCGCGACGAGCGCGAGTGCGCCCAGCAGCAGCAGCCGCCGGTGAAACATGCTCGCGACGATCGAGTCCCGCTCCCGCGCCAAGGCCGCCTCCGTGCCGGGCGCGCGTGAGGATCGACCGGCGCCCGGACGATCGTAGAGATCGGACCCGCGCGGGGCTCAGGCCGATTTTTCAGGGCCCGGGACGCGTTTTTAGTACGCCCGCTCGATGCTCTTGTCGCGGGTGATCTGCGCGTAGGCGTTGTGGTTGTGGATCGACTCGAAGTTCTCCGAGTTGATCGAGTACCACGCGACGCGGTCGTCGTTGTCGAGCGCGAGCGCCAGGTCCCGCACGATGTCCTCGACGAACTTGGGGTTCTCGTACGCCTTCTCGGTCACCCACTTCTCGTCCGGGCGCTTGAGCACGGCAAAGACCGGGCTCGACGCCGCGTTCTCGAGGATCTCGACGAGGTCCTCGATCCACAGCATCCCGTTGGGCTTGACCTTGGCCTCGATCCGGCAGCGCTGGTTGTGCGCGCCGTAGACGCTGATTTCCTTCGAGCACGGGCACAGGCTCGTCGCGGGCGCGGCGACCGAGAGCGTGAAGTCCGCCTTCCCGTTGGCCGTGCACTCGAGCGTCACTTCGTAGTCCATCAGCCCGCGCATCCCCGTCACCGGCGCGGGCTTGCTGATGAAGTACGTGAACCGCGCGGCAAAGTGCGCCTCCTCGGCGTTCAGGCGCTCGCAGATCGCGCGCGTGATCTCCGGGATCCGCGCGGGCGTCGCGGGCTGGCTGGATTCCTCGTTGAGCACCTCGAGGAACCGCGACATGTGCGTCCCCTTCTGGTGGTGGGGCAGCGCGACGTACATGTCGATCTTCGCGACGGTCGTCTGCTCGCCGCCGTCTTTCGTGCGGAGCTTGAGCGGGTACGTCACGTCCTTGACGCCCACGCGATCGATCGCGATCTGCCGACGGTCGGAGGTGCTCTGGATGTCCGGCATGGTCGAGTTCATGTACGGGTCCTTTCCGGCCGGACGGCTCGAGACGGCTTCGATCGCGGCAACGCTCGTGATCATCATTCACGCTCCGGGGGTCGGCAGGCCGCGCGCCCCGAGGCGAGGCGGGCGGGCCCGACGGCGGCTTGCCCACGCTCGGCGTTGCGAACGCAACATCCTATGGGGCCAGCCGGAGCACTTCGCTCCGCACGCTCGGTTGGATGCCGAGAAACCTTGGGCGTTTCCCCCGTCGTGATGCCGCCCTCGCGGGTCGTGAATCGGGGCCTTCAGGCCGCGGGCTGCGCTGAGCGCTTCTCGATCATCCCGCCCGCCCACGCGATGCCGGTGGGCACGCCCAGCATCGCTCCCGCGGCCCAGTCCAGGGGCGTGAGGCGTGCGGGCGCGAAGAGCTGCTGCGCGTACGCAAGCTCGCCCACGCGCGCCCCGTGCATGATCGCCGCGACGATCGGCACGATCACGCCCGCGAGCGCGATGCCCGCGACGGGCCCGAGGATCGGAAAGCGGTGCCCCGCCGAGGCGTGGGTGAGCCGTGCCGCCGCGCCCGCCGCGATGGCGCCGAGCCAGCCCGCCGCCAGGGCCTGCCCGCGCGCGGAATCGAACGCGACGATGCCCGCCGCGACGCCCGCGAGGACCATCGCGACCGCGATGCCGATGAGGCCTTCCTTGCTCAGCAGTTCCTTGCGGATCCACGCGGGCGAGCCCTCGTGGGTGGAGGCCAGTCGCGCGTGGGCGGCCTCGAAGATCGCCGCGACGGCGATGAGCAGCGCGCCGACGATCGCGCCCTCGACCGCCTGCGACCAGAGCAGCGCGGAGGGCGACGAGCCGGTGGCGACCGTTCGGCGGAGGGCTTCTTCAACGACCGGCATGCGGTACGCGCCCCAGCCGAGGATCATGCCCATCGCGAGCACTGCCGTGGGCCCGCCCGCGACGCGCAGCGCGACAAGGCCATACACGAGCGCGACGACCAGAACGATGACGACGCCGAGCAAGCCCGCCGCGGGCGCGGTGGACCAGAGCGCCGTCGCCGCGGTGCTGCCCTCGGGCAGGCGCAGGTTCGACAGCGGCACGCTGGCCAGCGGCCCGATGAGGAACAGCGCGAGCAAACCCGTCGCCCACTTGATCACGGTCTGAGTCATCGTGCTCACTGTATCGGCCCTTCGGCGCTGTCGCAGGAGTGGCTGGGTGGCACGGCTTGAGCGGGCTCGGACGCTCAAGCCGTGGTGACGCTTCCGCGCGCGCAGGGGGTGCCCCGAGTCGAAGGATCGAGCAACGCCCCCGGCGGCGATATCCTGAGCCTCGGGCCGAAGGACGCGCCTCACGCCCGACGCGCGTCGCCCATCAGAGCCTGGGCTCCGCGAGTCGGGGCACCCAAGCACCCGATGCAGCCCCACGCCGGGGCACCCAAGGCGTGCAACTCTGCTCACGCATCGCGCACCTCCTTGGCCCGGCCCATCATCTCGCGCAGGCGCGCCTCAAACTCCTCATGTGACAGATCGTTCATCGACACGTCGGACGCCCCGGGATGTCGTGCCTTGGGGTCTTTCCGCGAAGCCGACAAAAAAGTCGGCGGAGCATGTTCCCTCTTCTTTTCTTCTTGTGTTCTTCTTATGATTGGGTGTCCATTGGACACCTCACCGTGCCTGTATGGCACTTCACTGTGCCCACCTGACACTTCACTGTGTCCAATGGGCACTTCACTGTGTCCGGTTGGCACTTCACTGGGCGCGGGCTTGGGTGGCTGGGTGGCACGGCTTGGCGCTCTGGCCAAGCCGTGGTGAAACGTCCGCGCGCACGGACGACGAACGCACGGCTTGACTCCGAGCCGTCAAGCCGTGGCACCCAAGGCAGGGCACCCGGCATGTTGATGTTTGTGCGCGCGGCGACTGACAAGGCCCGAGGAAGAGCGGGGATGCGCGCGGGGCGGAGGAGAAGGGCGTGATGTCCTCTGCCCCTCCGGGGCAGGAAGACCAAGGAAGACTCAGAGAGCGAGAGGGCGCGAGCTTCCACGGGTTGCGCTCGCTCGAAGACTCGCTCACTTCACCCGTGGCTACAGACCGTTCGCCCCTTCGGGGCTCGAAAGGCGGAGACCTTCCACCGGCCGGGGCACCCGAGGCAGCGTCACGCCGAGGCACCCAAGGCAGGGCACTCGGCTCAGTTCGTCTGACGCACGAAGACGTACGGGCCCTTTTCCGCGCCCCAGACTTGTTTGTTCTGCGTGTCGTAGCCGCGGTCCCAGGTTTCGAGGCGATCGGGGCGTGCGACGACGACGCTGGTGGCGTACGCCGCGCCGCGCAGGTCGCTGGCGCAGCCGGTGCCCTCGGTGCCGCCCGTGTAGCTTCCGTCGGGGGCCCGGCGCAGCACGACCGCGCAGCCGTCGCGCAGCGTGAGCTGGTCGGGCTTGATCGTGTTGAACTTCGCGACGTCCTTCCACGCCCCGGCGAAGCTCAGCGCGTCGCCCGGCAGCGTGTATACCTCGCTCCGCACGCCGCCATCGGGCAGCGCGACGAGGCGATAGACGCGCTGGCGGTACGGGCGCTCGGGCCTCGCGGCGGTTGCCTGCTCGACGTACAGCCACGGGCCGTCGGAGGCCTGAGGCCAGATCGGCGTCATGTGCAGACGGATATCGAAGTAGTTCTCCGGGTCCGCCGCGGCCTGGGCCTGGCTGGAGAAACTGCCGGTGAGCATCGCCTGCACCTCGCGCAAGGCGCTGACCTTCTCCGCGCCCGCCTGCGCGCTGGGGGAGGAGGTGGGCGCCGAGGCGCAGCCCGCGAGCATCGCCAGCGAAAGGCCCAACCCCGCGAGTCCCGCACGAATGACGCTCTGGTGCTGCTTCATGGGCCCATTGAAGGCCGGGCGTGGGTGGATGGGAAAGCGTGAGTCGGGGATTTCTTGGGTCCCGGGGGCCGGGGTCCGGGAGGGAGGTGGGATGGGAGGTGGGGTGGTGGGCGTTGCACTCGATTCCCGGGGTGTGGGGGTCTAGTGTCGGCTCGTCCGGTGGGGATGGGTGCGGATGGGTGCGGATGGGTGGGGATGGGGTGGGGATGGCGCGGACGGGTGCGGGCCTTTGGAGTGCTCATGCGGCTGTACGTGATTCGTCATGGCAAGGCTGAGAAAGACGCGCCGTCGGGGCGCGACGATCAGCGTCCGCTGGCGCCCAAGGGCCGCGAGCAGGCTCAGTATCTCGCGACGCAGCTCAAGGCCGGCAAGCGCCCGCTCGAGCACAAGCCCAAGGTGATTCTGTCCTCGACGGCCATCCGCGCCGCCGACACCGCGAAGATCATCGCCGAGGTCATGGGCATGAAGGTCACCTTCGAGGAAGCCCTCAGCCCCGAGTCGGAAACCTCCGACGTCTACTCGCTGATCATCGGCCTGGTGAAGCACACCGAGTCGGCCCTGGTCGTCGGGCACAACCCCGCGCTCGAAAAGATCGTCGCCAAGTTCGGCGGCGTCGATGAGCTCCGCACCGGCGAACTCTCCAGCCTCAACATCATCCAGTCCGCGGGCAAGTTCCGAGGCGAAGAGATCGGCCGCGTGAGGCTTGAGAGCGAATGAGCACGCCCGCGGCAAGAGCCTCGCAGAGGATCCGCGTCCGCTGGGCCCGGCCCGACGATGTGCCGACGATCCTCGCGCTGATCCGCGACCTGGCCGAGTACGAGAAAGCGCCGAGCGAAGTCGTCGCGACCGAAGAGTCGCTGCGCGCGCACCTGTTCCCCGCGGGGGGCGTCCGGCCGTTCGCCGAATGTCTCATGGGCGAGATCAAGTCGGGCGAGATCGAAACCGCGGGCACGTGGACGGTGCAGGGCTTCGCGGTGTTCTTCCACAACTTCTCGACGTGGCAGGGCCGCGCGGGCGTGTATCTGGAGGACCTCTTCGTGCGTCCCGAGCACCGCGGCGCGGGTCTGGGCAAGGCGCTGCTGTCGGCCGTCGCGAAGATCGCCGTCGAGCGCGGCTGCCCGCGCTACGAGTGGGCCGTGCTGGACTGGAACACCCCGGCGCTGGACTTTTACAAGGCCCAGGGCGCGCGCGGGCTCGATGAGTGGATCATCCACCGCACAACGGGCCAGTCGCTGGCGGACCTGGCCGCGCAGGCGCCGAAGATTGAGCCCGCCTGAGAACTGAAAAGGCCTGAGTCTCGCTGGTCCGCGTCTGAGGCGCTCAGTCCGCGTCGCGCTGGCCGATGCGTTCGACCATCTGGGCCCACTCTTCGCGCGTGAAGCCGGTGATGCCGTGTTCGACGGCAAAGCGCACGAGCAACCCGCGCGAGTCGATCCCGAGCTTGCGGTGAATCGCGGTGACGTGGTTCTCGATGGTCTTCTCTGAGCGGTGCAGCAGCGCCGCGACCTGCTTGACCGCGAGGCCCTCGGCGATCAACCGCAGCACGATCAGCTCGCGCGCGGTGAGCACCGCCAGATCCGCGAGGTCGGCGCTCTTGACCGTCTCGGCATGCTCGGTGACGTCGCGCGAGGCCGGCCCGCCGCGGATCGGCGCGGGCTCGATCACCACGAACCACCCGCGCTGGCCGAACGCCGAGGGATCCAGCGCCCAGACGCGCGTGCGGTGGCGCACGCCGCGGTACATCTGGAAGTACGTCACGGGCTCGAGCGTCTCGAGCACCGGGCGCATGAGCGCGATGCGTTCGTCGGCCATGTCGCGCGGGAGCACGTCGTAGATCGAGGTGCCCACGATCTTGTCGGTCGTCGTGCCGCACTGCTCGGCATAGGCCTCGTTGCACCAGAGCACGCGCAGGTCCTCGCCCCGCGCGAGCACCCCGACGCCCGGGATGCCGTCGAACAGCGAAAAATCGTCCCGCTTGATCAGCGTCCGGTGCGGACGCCCCGGCGGGGTGCCATGGGTCGGAGATGAAGGGGGCGCCCCTCCCGGTGGGCCGTCCGACGTGTGGGGCATCGACAGGTTTCCCAAGGTTCCGGGTCGGCAGATGCGAACCCGCCTGAAGGCAAGCTTACAGAACGTGCAGGGGAATGTCCTCAGATCGCGGTCGATTTCGGAAAATCGCGTCAGGAAACCGGAAACAAAATCGCATTCGCAGGGCGTGAATTGGGAACGCCGCCCCGATTGGGGCGGGTGTTCCGCGTGCGAGCGCGCCCCGGTGGTTTGCCGCAGGACTCCGCGCGGACACCCCCGATGGTGGTATGCTCGGATCTTTCCAGATCAGGAGGTCCGAACATGGCCGATCGTCAGAATCTTCGCACGGGCTGGTTGGTGGCGGCGGGTCTTCTTCTCTCGGTCGCGGGCGGCGTCTCGTCCGCGCACGCGATGGAGCCGCGCCAGCCGACGGCCATCGTCGCCGAGTTCGAGGGCGTCAAAGCCCCCGAGTTCGATCAGAGCAAACAGAGCGACCAGGCGTACATCCAGAAGTTCATCACCGAGCGCAACGCCGCGATGAAGAAGCGCGCCGACCTCGCGCTCGAACTCTTCAAGGCCGACCCCACGCACGCCAAGGTGCGCGACATGATGCGCGAACGCTGGCGGACGCTGCGGGGCATCGGCGAGCTTGAGACCGCGCTGAAGGAAACCGCCGACATCGCCGCGGGCACGGGCGACCTGGCGCAGGACGCGACCTTCTCGCACGCCTCGCTGGTGCTGGCGAAGAACCGGGGCACGGGCGCCGAGGCGCAGAAGGCCGTCGACGCCGCGATCGCCAAGTTTCCCAAGGATGAGCGTGGCGCCTCGCTGCTGATGCAGTTCAACTACGAGAAGCCCGCCGACGAGCTCGCGGCGATGAAGCGCGTGGTCAAGGACTGGCCCGGCAGCCGCGCCGCCAAGCAGGCCTCGGGCAAGGTCCGCCAGGCCGACGGCGTCGGCAAGCCCTTCGAGATCAAGTTCACCGACGCCATCACGGGCAAGGACACCACGCTGCAGAAGGGCACCGTCTACATCATCGACTTCTGGGCCACCTGGTGCGGGCCCTGCGTCGCCGAGATGCCCGAGATGAAGAAGATCTACAGCGAGTTCAAGGGCCAGGGCGTCGAGTTCATCGGCGTCTCGCTCGACGCGCCCGAGAGCGAAGGCGGCCTCAAGGAACTCAAGGAGTTCGTGAAGGAGAACGAGATCGCCTGGCCTCAGTATTACCAGGGCAAGGGGTGGGAGAGTGAGTTCAGCGGCTCGTGGGGCATCAACGCGATCCCCGCGATCTTCGCCGTCGATCATCAGGGCAACCTCTACTCCACCGAAGCCCGCGGCAAGGTCGAAGAGATCATCAAAGAGATGATCGCCAAGCGCGACGGCAAGTCGAGCGAGGACAAGAAGGCCGAGCCCTCGGCGGCCGCGAACTGAACGCCCCGCACGCATCGTCTCGCAAACTTTGGTAGCATCCCCAAGGCCCGGCGGCCCACGCGCCGGGCCTGTTGATTTCAAGGACGCTTGCGGCGCGCCCCGCCCGCACCGAAACTCACGGAGACCCCCATGCCCGGCGCCACGGACACCAACAAACTGCTGATGGTCATCATCGCGATCCTGCTGCCGCCCGTCGCCGTGGGCGTCAAGCGCGGCATCGGCCTCGCGCTCGTCCTCAACATCGTCCTCTGCCTGCTCTTCTTTCTCCCCGGCCTCATCCACGCGCTGTACGTCGTGCTGAAGGACTGAGCGCGGTTGCGCGCCCGCAGCCAAGCCGTCGGCGCCGAGGAGGTACGCTCAGGTCGGCTTATGTCCGCAGGGCAGGATGCGCCGCCGGAGAATCCGCATGGGCAATGCTCGGATCGGGTCGTGGGCTGCTCTTGCGTGCGGGCTGGCCGCGTCGATGTACTTTGGCGCGAGGTGGTACTCGTCTTCGCGATCGGATTCGATCGAGGACATCGCCCGAGCGTCGGTCGATCCTGAGGTCGTCAAGGCGGCCGAGCGGGGGCAAGCGGTTCTCGCGCCGATGCCGGTCGTTCCGCTCGCGGACGTTGCAGCCTCACCGCAGCACGTCACGGCGTGGCTCTCTGAGCGCACGCGAGCCGAGTCCGCCGATGAACGGGCCGTGGTTCGCCTCGCGGCCGAGATGATGTACTGGCGCTTCGTGCAGCCGGACATGAGCGCGTATCTCCGCTGGAGAGAATCCCTCGGCACCCGATGGCGATCGCTCGAGTACATGAATCAGGTCTGGACCGTTCGCAAAGACGCGAGCTTCTTCGGGATCTCACTTGCACCTGATGCTTCACAGGAAGAGATCTTTCGGGCGTTCTGGGATCACGAGCGCTCGCCTGACCCGCACCGAAACATGAAGGGTAATCGCCTGCGGGGCGTGCTCGACGATCCGCGCGTCTTTCGTGTTCAGTTCGATGTTGTTCCGGCGCCCGCGAAGCGTTGGCCGCCCTTCGGTGCGGGCGAAGAGCAGAAGACGCTGTGGAACTTTGAGGTCGGCGGCTCGCCGATCCGGTGGTGGACGAACCCGCGCACGTCCGAGGCCGTCGTGAAGCAGCACGGGCAGTTGCGCCTGGGCCGCGTGAGCTTCGCGGTGTTGGATGAAGCGGGGCGGCGCTGGCCGGTTGTCGTTCAGTGCTACTGGGATCCGACGGACTCGCAGTGGCGCATCGAGGAATGGTTCTGGGGAACGTACGAGCCGGTTCGGGCGATGTTTCACTATATGATGTACTGATGAGGCCAACACACGCCATCATCTGGCCTGTTGATCGCCCTCGCGGCGCCTCGGGCTTTACGCTCATCGAGTTGCTCGTCACGCTCGCGGTCATCGGCGTGCTGATCGCGATCCTCGCGCCCACGCTGCGCTCGTCGCGCGATCAGGCCATCGTGACGCGTTCGCAGTCATTGCTCCGGCAGTTCTCGACGAGCCTCGGCGCGTATGGCGCCGACGAGCGTGACCAGTTCCCGTACCTCGGCACGCCCGGCAAGCCCAACGGCCCTGCTCTGGCGCGAGGCGCCAATATCCGCGCGTACCGGACGGTGCCCGGCGGCTATTTCGGGGCGCACACGACCTTCTGGGTCAACGTGTTCGACGACCGCGACCTGCCCCCGCCGAAAGAATACACCTACGACCCACTCCTGCCGGACCTTCCCGAGCGAGTGCTGGCCTCAAAGGTCAAGCTCACGGCGAACGTCGCGGCCGCCCCCGAGTACTTCACCGACGATGCTTACAAGCGCATCGACCTCGACGAAGACCCGCTCCTGCGGTCGGTGCGGTGGACCGAAGTCCGCGACCCCGCACGGAAGGGCACTTTGCTCGATACTCGCGCACAGCTCTGGAACGCTCTGAATCGCAGCGGCGGCGCTCGCGCGATCAGCGTCACGCGCGCCGACGGCGGGGCGATGGTCTTCCGCCTGCCCCCGCCCACCGATGGGCCGGAGCCGTGGGTGTTCGTGTCGTACTCCGCGCAGTGGCGCGTGCTTTCAACCCGCGATGGCGTGCGGGGCATCGACTTCCCCTGATCGTGCTCACCCCCGCGGCGAGAACCACACGCGGTCGATCTTGGCCGACGGTCCTTGGCCATCCACTCGGTAGATCGCCATCACGTGCGCGTCGGGCCGCTCGCCCGAGCCCGTGACAAACTCCACATCCACCGTGAACAGCCCCACGCGCTGGCGGCTGACCACCTTCGCGCGCTGCTGCGGCAAGTTGACAAACTGAGGCCCATACCGCGCCCGCAGCTCGTCGAGCCCGCGGAATCGCTCGACGTTCGCGTCCAGGTCGTACACGCGCACGTCGTCTCTGTAGCACGCCGCGAAGGCCTCGAGGTCCCGCGCGTTGTACGCGTCGAGCTGCGCTTGGACGGGGTCGAGCATGGGCGACGCCTCCCGATCAGTCGCCCGTATCGAGCACGGCCATGAAGGCTTCCTGCGGGATGGTGACCGCGCCGATGGCCTTCATGCGCTTCTTGCCTTCCTTCTGCTTCTCGAGCAGCTTGCGCTTGCGTGAGACGTCGCCGCCGTAGCACTTGGCGAGGACGTTCTTGCGGAAGGCCTTGACGGTTTCGCGGGCGATGACCTTGCCGCCGATCGCGGCCTGGATGGGGATCTCGAACTGGTGCCTGGGGATCTGCTCGCGGAGCTTGGCGACCAGGCCCCGCCCGCGCTGCTCGGCGCGGTCGCGGTGGACGATGACGCCCAGCGCCTCGACGGGGTCGCCGTTGATCAGGATGTCGAGCTTCACAAGCCGGTCCGGGCGATACTCGATCACCTCGTAGTCCATCGTGCCGTAGCCGCTGGTCAGGCCCTTCATCTTGTCGAAGAAGTCGTAGATGATCTCGGCCAGGGGCATCTCGAAGACGAGCATGTCGCGCGTCGCCGAGACGATCGACTGATTCTTATAGATGCCCCGCCGGTCGAGGCAGAGCTTCATGATGTCGCCGATGTATTCCTTCGGGATGATGATCTCGACCTTGCACACCGGCTCGCGGATCTCCATGATGTGCGAGGGGTTGGGCAGGTCGGCGGGGTTCTGCACCTCGACGAGCGTCGAGCCCGGGGGCGTCTCCTGCGCGAACTGCGTGCCCGCCGGGATCGGCTTGAGCACCTGCCCCGAGGGGCTGGTGACCGTGTCGGTCCCGCGGACGACGACGTGATAGCTCACCGTCGGCGCGGTCTGCACGATCTCCACGCCGTTCTCGCGCTCGAGCCGCTCCTGCACGATGTCCATGTGCAAGAGGCCCAAGAACCCGCAGCGGAAGCCGAAGCCCAAGGCCTCGGAGTGCACCGGCGCGAACGTGAACGAGGAGTCGTTCAGGCTCAGCTTCTCCATCGCCTCGCGCAGGTCCTCAAAGTCCGTGCTCTCGCCCTCTTCGCTCGTCGACGGATAGAAATCGCAGAAGACCATCTGCCTGGGCGGCTGATAGCCCGGCAGCGCCTCCGTCGCCGGGTCGACCTCCAGCGTGATCGTGTCGCCGATCCGCACGTCCTTGAGCGAACGGATCGCCGCGACGAGATACCCCGTCTCGCCCGGGCCCACCTCGCCCCCCGGCACGCGGTAGGGCTTGGGGTTCATCTTGCCGATCTCGGAGACCTGGAACGAACGCCCGATGCCCATCATCCGGATCTTGTCGCCGACCTTGAGCTTCCCTTCCATGACTCGGAAGTAGACGATCACGCCCCGGTAATCGTCGTACACCGCGTCGAAGATCAGCGCGCGCAGCTTGGTGCCCTTGGGCGTCCGAGGCGCGGGCAGCTTCTCGCAGATCGCCGCGAGCAGCTCCTTGATCCCGATCCCGCTCTTGGCCGACACCTGCAGACAGTCCTCGGCCTTAAAACCCAGCGTCTGCTCGATCTCGTCGGCGACCTCCTCGGGCCGCGCGCTCGGAAGATCGATCTTGTTGATCACCGGGATGATCGTCAGGTCCTCGTTGATCGCCAGGTACGCGTTGACGAGCGTCTGCGCCTGCACGCCCTGCGTGGAGTCGACAACGAGGATCGCGCCTTCGCAGGCCTTGAGCGCGCGGCTGACTTCGTAGTTGAAGTCCACGTGCCCGGGCGTGTCGATGAAGTTGAGCATGTACAGCTCGCCGTGCGCCGCGGCGTCGCCGTCCTTGGAGACGTGCGCGGGCGCCTCGCCCTCGGCGCCAGCGTCCACGGGCGCTTCGTACTCAGTCTCGAGCTCGTCCGTGCTCGCGCCCTTCTTGTGCCGATGGAAGACCGTCACGGCCGAGGCCTTGATCGTGATGCCGCGCTCGCGCTCGATGTCCATCGAGTCGAGGATCTGCTCGCGCGCCTCGCGCTCGCTCACGGCGTTGGTCGCCTGCAGCAGACGGTCGGCCAGCGTCGATTTGCCGTGGTCGATGTGCGCGATGATCGAGAAGTTCCGGATGAACGGAAGCTCAGGCACGGCAGGGACATTCGCGATCGGTGGGGGCATAGGAAAACGTCGATCCCTTCCAGAATACGAACGGAGCAAGCGGGTATGGCGGAAGAGGATAGGAGACGTCGGGTGAGGGCGGCGAGAGGCCCGCAGCGCTCGAAGTCTCGTGCTCAAAGCGCCCCAAGTCATCTGAACAGGGTCAAGTTCTCCACAATCGCTAGAAAATTCAACATACGGCTTGCACGGGAAAGATGGCGGGGGGTAGTCTGTTGTTCATGAGCAACACTTCTTCGGTCGTCAAGCGCGTCGTGCCCTTCGCGGTCGCATTTGTCACTTTTGGCTCGGTGATGACGCAGGCTGCGTTTGGATGGTTCAACAACCCCAACCTCACGAAGTGTGCAAGCGCGCAATGCAAAAACTCAGTGTCCTGCGAAAGCGGCAAGATTCCATGCTGCTGCAAACGAGCTCCAGCGACAACATATACCTGCGAGTGCTTGCCGGCGTCGGAGCTCTGTCCGAATGGTGTGGGTATCAATTGCCTCGACGGCGCGCTTCCGCCCTCCGAAGGCGAGGGCCCGTGAGTCGCGGAGTGTGTTGATTTTCCGATTGATTGCCGTCGATCCCTGTGAGGTTCACGATGACTCGTCTTCAAGTCCGATCGTACCTGATAGTGGTCGCATCAATACTCATCGGCTTGATCGTGGCTTGGCGCTGGTGGCCGAACCCGCAGGGCGCTGTAGCTCACGTCGATCCGCACAAGGCCGAACTCGTCTCTCAGGCTGCGGCGATTCTCAAGCCGATGCCCGCCAAACCGCTCGCGGAGATGCTCGAAGGCGACATCTTCGAACGCTGGATCACCGAGGCCGCCGACATCAAGCCTGGCGACAAGGCGACCGACGACCTGCTCCGCGAGACAGCCGAGTTTCTGCGGATGCGCTTTGTGAACAACGACCCCGCTGAGTACATCGCGTGGCGAGCACGCAAGGGGTACGTCTGGCGCCCGGTCAAGTACATGGAGCAGGTCTGGACGGTCAGCCAGGATGTCGCGATGATCACGGGCAAGCCGGTTGCGCCGGGCGAATCGCTGGAAAGCCTGTTCTCCAGGTTGTGGCCTGAGTCGCACTCCGGTAATCTCCACAATCCGAATCGCGGCGACTTTCCCAAAGCGCTTGTGCTTGATCGTCGAACGGTTCGTGTCGAGCGAGGCTCGTTGGCTGCCGTTCCGAACAGACTTCCGAGCATCGGTGGGCCCGATGCAGACGTGCTCTGGGACGGCTACAACGGCGGATATCTGCGCCGTTGGTGGACGTGGCCGAAGAAGCCCGAAGACGTTGTTCGAGACTCGGGCAAGGTCGATTGGGCCAACGTTGCCCTTGTCTACGAAGATCGCGCAGGAGAACGCGGCTCATTGATTTTGTTGTGGTTTCGAGACCCGAGTGATCGTTGGTGGCTGTGGGAGATCTCTCACGGCAACGGATCTCGCCCACGGTTGAGCACCCAGGAGTACTAGACGATGCTTGGAGCGAGCCTCTCGCAGCAGGTAGTCGTCCCATTCTGGGCTCGGGCGTCCGTCTCGGTTGTTCTGTTGTTGACCGTGGCTGCGAAGCTTGCTTCTCCGACTCAATTCCTTGCCGCGACGCGACACCTTGTAGGGCTCGTCGTTCCTTCGTCGGATTTGCTTCCGGCGCTCGGGGTCACGTTGGCGGCCGTTGTTCTCGCGCTCGAGTTCGGTTGTGCCATCGCTCTGATCGCGCTCGGCTCCAACACCTGGGCTCGCCGGGTCACGCTCGGGCTCTTGGTCGGTTTCACTCTCATACTGATTCTTATGCTGTTCGTGCCGGTCAAGGGCGGGTGCGGATGCCTTGGCGTGCGATCGGCGCTCACTCCGGCACAAGATGCCGTGCTTGGCTTTACACGAAACGCTGGGTTGATCGGCTTGCTGCTGCTCAGGACGGGCCGCGTCGAAATGGGGACGAAGCAATCGGGGGCCGACGGCGTGGCGCTTGGTCCGCGCGCCTTCTCCCTCGTCGAAATGCTCGTGGTCATTGCGGTGATCGCGACGCTGATCGCGATCACGCTCCCGGCGATGCGCCACACGCGCGACACTGGGCTGCTTACGCGCTCGCAGTCCAACCTGCGTCAGATGTCGCAGCTCATCGCCACGTACAACAACGACTGGCGCGAGATGTTTCCGTACCTCGCCACGTCCGGTGAGCCCGGCGGCCCGTTCTACTGCCGAGGCGTCAATATCTCAAGCTCCCTCCATACCACGGGATACTTCTCTGGCGCGATGCTCCGCTGGGTCAATGTGTTCGAGGATCACGAGCTTCCGCCCCGCGGCGAGTATGCGCGCGCGGAGTACACGTCGCTCAATCTCCCGGAGTTCGTGCGTCTCTCGGGCGTCCGCCTGACCGTAACGACCGTCGCCGCGCCCGAGTTCTTCGAGTCCGATCCCACCGAGCGCTGGCCCTGGCCGCCCGGCCCGCAGTTCCGCGCTGTTCGCGTCTCCGAAGTGCTGCGCCCAAGTCAGAAAGGTCTGCTCACCGACAGCACCACGCGGACGATCGACGCGCTCGCCCGCTCGGCCCCTGAAGCGTGGAGCGTGTCGCGGTGCGACGGCTCCGCCTTTATCTGGACGCCGCTCTGGGACGCGCTCGACTTTGTGACCGTCACGGACGGCGTCGCCGGCCCCATCATTGCCACGCGCTACGGCGTGCGGGGCGTGGACTTTCAATAGTCGCTCACCGCCCCGCGCGTGTTACTTCCCCGCCGTCCCCGCCAGCGCGGGCTCGATCTCGCGCACGGCCTCCCACGCCGCCTCGGTCCACGGGTGTTTCTCGATCACGGCGCGCACCGCCTTCGCGCGCTCGGGCCCGGCGAGTTTCTGCGCCTCGGTCCACTCCGCGCGGGCCTTGGCTTCGCGGTCGGTGTGCGCCGTGCGCCCGGGCTCATCGACCCAACCCAACTGCTCGGCCAGCACGCCCGCGGGCGGAAACTCGTGCCCTATGCCGGGCACATCCACGAACCGCGCGTTCAACCCGTCGGCGACGAGCACCTCGCAGACGAGCTTCATCGAGGCGTAGTTCCCGTCCTCGGGCCCGGTGATCGCCGCGATGCGCCGGGCCTTGAGCTGCGCCCACCGCGGCCCGGCGGGCTTCACGATCTCCGCGGGCCACATCGCGCCGTTGCCGCCCGGCACGCGCGTGTCGCGATAGCGCGTGAGGCCCACCATCGGCACCGCGCCCGCGAAGATCTCCGGGAACGTGAGCGCGAGGATTGATGACGTCTTGCCGCCCCCCGACAGCCCCACGGCATACACGCGCGCGGGATCGATCAGCCACCGTCGACGCGCGGTCGCCAGCGCATCGAGCCCGAGCTGGAGCCGGTCCGCCGCGGGCCGATCGTTCCCCGCGTGCGCCGCGCCGATCGAGATCATGCCCCATCGGTCCAGCGCCTCGTGGATGGGCTGCGGCGGCTGGCCCGAATCGCTCGGGTCCATCCACACGACGACGCCCGCGGGCACGCCGGGCCTGAAATCACGCGGGATTCTCGCGTGAAACTCTTCGCGTTCCCGGCGCTCCGCGGCAGTCCATCGCATCGCGGGCGTCACACCCAGCCGCTGACGCGCCGTGGATTCGTCGAGCTCGATCGCCGACCGCGCGGGCGGCGCGAGCCCGGGCTCATCCTCCACGCGGAACACCCCCGCGGGCCACGCGCGCGCCCGGTCGAGGTTCGCCAGCGCCACGCCCGCCGCGTCCAGCAGCGCGTCGAACTTCGCGATCCTCAGCATCGCGCGGCGGGGCTGTCCCGACGCCACGCGGATCTCCTGCGCGAGATACTCCCCGTCCGGCCCGTGCGACACCGCGACCGTCCGTTCGCCCGCGGGCCCGAAGATCCGCACGTGCAGCAGCACGACGTCGCCCGCGCGGGCCGCCGCGGCTTCGGGCGTCACGGTCCGGCTCTCGACGCTCTCGGCGAGCATTGCGGCGTGCTTCGCGCTGAGGATCCCGAGCACGCCGTGCAGCCGCGCGAGCATCGCGGGCTCGGCGCCGACCTCCAGCACGCGCTCGGTCGCGCCCGCGAACTCGGGCGTGGTCAGCGCGACGGTCTGGCCGGGCTTGCGCGCGAGGTCGAAGATCCGATCGCGCCCGGCCGCGGGCACCGCGATCGCCGCGAGCAGCCAAGTCATCGCCCAGGCCCAGCGCATGACGCCCACGCTAACCGACGCTCGGGGCTCGCGGCGCAGGACGGGCCAAAAAACACATCGCCCCGGGTGGTGCGCCGGGGCGATGCGGGTGTGTGTGCGATGGGCGGCCTGAGTTGGATGGGTCGGCACGCCCGCCGCGGTGTGTGTCCCGGTCGTCTCTCTCACCCCTCAGGCGTCCCGTCAGGCGCGCGGATGGTCGCGGCGTTCGACGAGAGCCTGGAGAGACGCAAGCCTGTGCTCGCGGCTGGCGTTCCATTCGGCGCGGTCGCGGACCTCGACGAAGGTGCCCAATCCCACGAGCGTGATTTCCTTTCCGAGACGAACGAACTCCGTCAAGTCCTTCGGAACCGTGAGCCGCCCGGCCGAATCCGGTGCGATGAACCGCGCTTCGCCGCACAACGCCGAGAGCAGCTCCGTCTCGTCGCTGGTGGGGGCGAGCTTCTGCGAGGCCCGGTCCAGCTCGAGGAGACCCTCGAACCGACGCTGCGTGAAGAGTCGGAGCCTGCGTCCCGTCCATGGGACGCAGTACCAACCCTCCCCGTCGCGGCTGGCATCCCAGCGACCGCGCCACTCGGACGGCACCATGAGCCGCCCTTTGTCGTCGATCGTCACCGGAAAGGAACCCACCAGCACCACAGCGAGCCTCCGCACCCCCCCAGCCGATCAAGGGGGAAGAAAAGGTGAGCCGTCCTTGGCTCCGAGCGCCTTCCGTGGCTGGAGATCCGTTCCGGAATCGACCAAGACCGTGGGATTCTCTCCCACTTCTTCCCACTTTGCAACACCCTCACCCACTTCGGCGAAGGAAATCGCCAAAATCGCGCGTTTCCCACGCGGTTCGACATGTTTTCCACACACTTTCCAGATTCTCGCTCGCCTCGCGCGCCCCAGCTGGCTCACAGAACCCCGGACTCTCGCCGGGCGCCGGGCTTCGCGATCCCCCTGCCATCCCCCGGCTCGGGCGGTTCGGCTCCAGTTCGACGCAACTCGGACCGATGCTGAGCGAACCGGTAAGTCATGCCATCCACCGGCATTACCCCGCTCCCCCGGCTCGTTCTTCCGCCTCGGCACGGTCAGAGACGCGATCAGGCACGGATGCTCGACGCTTCGACCAATCCCGCTCCCACGCCCCAGCCCGGCCCCGCGAGCCAGCTCGCGCCCGCCGACGTGCTCGCGCGCCTTGTGCCCGGGCGTTATCTCCTCACCGCCTCCTTCGCGGGCCATCGCGCGGGGATTCTGACGACCTCTGTCTCCGTCTGCGGCACGGAACCCCCGCTGATCTGCGTCGCCGTCGTCAAGGGTCACGACATCGACCCGCTGATCCGCGATGCGCGCCACTTCGGGCTCTGCCTGATCAGCGCCGACGACCGCCTCTGCGCCCGACGCTTCGCGGTCGACGCGCCTCCCTCGGCCAGTGGCGACCCGTTCGAGTGTTTCGCCGTCGACTCGATGCCCGCGGGCGCCCCCGTGCTCCGCAAGGCCGCGCTGGCGATCGAGTGCGAGGTCTTCCGGCACATCGACCTCGAGACCGACCACGAGCTGTTCATCGGGCTCGTGCTCTCGGGCCGGGCGGTGGTCGATCCCGCCGCGGGCAAGTAACCGCCGTTCGCACGCGGGCGTACGCTCGGGCATGAGCTCGGCATCACGGGGCGTTGTCAGTCCGCACAACCGTTTCGGCGTGGATTACCGCGAAGAGGCCGCACGCCTCGGGCCGCCCATCGTCCCGATCATCGACGCCCACACGCATATCCACGGCGCGCGCGCCGCCGAGCTCTACGACCGCGCCCGCAAGCTCTTCGGCGTCACGCACACCTTCAGCATGACGCAGATCGACCGCTGCGCCGCCGTGCGCGACGTGCTGGGCGATTCGATCACGTTCATGTCGATCCCCTCCTGGTCCGAGCCCGACAAGGGCTACGCCCACCGCGAGGGTTATCTCAAGGTGATCGAGCGCTATCGGCGCGAGTTCAACGCGCCCGTATGTAAGATCTGGAGCGCGCCGCGGCTTCGCGAGCTGGTGACCGACGGCGCGCCCGACGTCTGGTCGATCGACGCCCCCTGGCGCGTCCGCGCCTGCGAGGTCGCGCAGAGCCTGGGCATGATGTTCATGGTCCACGTCGCCGACCCCGACACGTGGTTCAGCACGCGCTACGCCGACGCGAGCAAGTACGGCACGAAGCGTTCGCAGTACGAAGGACTGGAGCGGATGCTGGATCGGTTCCCGGCGCCGTGGATCGCCGCGCACATGGGCGGCTGGCCCGAGGACCTGAACTTCCTCTCGGGCCTGCTCAGCCGGCACGACAACCTGTACCTGGACACCTCGGCAACGAAGTGGATCGTGCGGGAGATTTCCAAGCACCCGCGCGCCGAGGTGCTCGCGTTCTTTGCCCGCTGGAACGGGCGGATTCTCTTTGGGTCGGATTTGGTGACGAGCGACGATCAGCTCGCGCCCAAGGGCGACGCGCCGCGGCAGAGCGCGATGTCAGACCTTGCGAGCAGCCCCGAGGAGGCGTTTGACCTGTATTGCTCGCGGTATTACGCGCTGCGCGCGATGCTCGAAACACAGGGCGACCGCGAGAGCCCGATCGCGGACCCCGACCTGAAGATGGTCGACCCGGCGAAGTTCGACGCGATGAGCGCGCCGACGCTCCGCGGCTTCGGGCTGCCCGCCGACCTGCTGCGCTCGCTCTACCGCGATACGGCGGAAAACCTGCTCATCAAGTGGATGCGCGAGCACCCGTGATCGCGCTCATCGCTGTTGTGCGATTGTTGACAGGGGGTTGAAGGACGATGTAGACTGCGCAGGAGCGCGGAGCACGTTCGTGCCGGATCCGCGCGGCTGGAGGGATGAATGTCATCGCGGACCAGCGTGGTCATCGCCTCGCTCGCGCTGCTCGGGTCGGCGACGTTTCTGTACCTGCGCTGGCGCCCTCCTGCGCCTGTGCCCGCGCCGCAGGCCGGGCCGTCGCTGAAGGATCAGGTCGAGCAATCGCAGAAGGCGATGGCGCGCTTCGCGGCGCTGCCCCTGGAGCGCTTCACCGCGCCCGAGGCGACGCGCGAATGGTTCATGGGCCGAATCGCGGATGCGGAGATCGACCAAGGGCCGCAGAGCGTGCCGCCCAAGCCGGGCGAGGTTGAGGCGGTGGTGGCGGAATCGGCGGAGTTTTTCTACTACCGCTTCTGTCAGCCTGAGGCACAGGTGTACATCGATTGGCGAGCGCGAAAAGGCTACAGGTTTCGTAGCGATGAGAGCATGGAGAAGAACTGGCAGATCCGGCGCGATGCGGCGATCAGCTTGGAGAGGCCGATTCGCCCGGATGAGACACTGGAAGATCTCTATCGGGAAATGTGGCCGTTTGCGACCGGGCAGAAATTGATTCCGAATCTGGATCTGCACGGAGTTCGGCCGCGGGCGCTTCTCGACGGGGCGGGCTCGTTTCGAGTGCAGTTCTTCGTGACGGCGGAATCCAATGTCGTTGGGATGAAGTACGACCCGGCGTCGGGTCTTGACGTTTGGGACGGCTTGTTCGGCGGAACGGTTCGGCGTTGGTGGACCTGGCCGTTCTCTTTGGAAGAGCGACTCAGATCGGAAGGCAAGGTCCGCGGCGCTCGAGTGGGGTGGATCGTTGAAGACGAGGCCGATGCGCGATGTGCGATGATTGCGATCTGGCTCTGGGATACTCAATCCCAGCGATGGTGGCTCTGGGAGGTCAAGCGCGGGGTCGGGCCCAAGTCCACGCAGTTCGTGCTGGAGATCTGAGTCATGATGCGATTCAGCCATCGACCGGGCCTTCATCGTGCGTTCTCGCTTGTGGAGCTGATGGTCGTGCTCTCGATCATCTTTGTCGTCGTGGGCCTCGCGCTCCCCTCGATGCGTCAGGCGCGCAATCAGGCGCTGCTCACTAAGTCGCTTGCCAATCAGCGCCAGCTTGTCACGCTGCTGGGCACCTATGCGGGCGATTATCGAGATCAGTTTCCGTACCTCGGCACACCGGGTTCTCCCAAGGGCCCGGGTATGGTGCGCGGCGTCAACATGCGCGACTTTGCGCCGATCTTTCCTTCGGCATACTTCTCGACGCAGATGGTCCGATGGGTCAATGTCTTTGACGATCGGGATCTGCCGCCGCGAAGGGAGTTCATTGGCGTAGGCGACCACGAGGGCATGCCGCCGCAGGTGCTCAAGTCGGCGATTCTCATGACCGTGACCTCGGCCGCAGCGCCCGAGTTCTTCGCGACGGATCGCGACGGCCCGCTCGAGGATAACTCGGTCTTCCGCTCCGTGCCGTGGACGGACATTCAGTATCCGTCTCAAAAGGGTGTTCTGAGCGATACCACCACCAGGACGCGCGAGGCCCTCTATCCCAACCTTCCGGCGCCGAGCCCGATTCTGCGGCTCAGCACGACTCGGGCCGATGGCAGCGCGTTCATCTTTCAATCGCCCGACGACGACACCCGAGAACGGATGTGGGTGCGTGTCCCCAACGTCGCCGGCCCGGTGATCGCTACCCGCGATGGCTTCCGCGGTCGGGACTTCATCGACTGACCTGCCGCTGAGCCCGCCAACGAAAACCGGGCCTCGATGGAGGCCCGGCGGGTCGTGCTGTGCGTGATCCGTAGCGGTGGGGGCCTTACTCGAGCGCCGCGGCGCCCGAGATGATCTCGGTGAGTTCGGTCGTGATCTGCGCCTGGCGTGCGCGGTTGTAGATCCGCGTGTACCGCTTGCCGAGCTTGCCCGAGGCGTCGGTCGCGGCCTTCATCGCGACCATCCGCGAGACGTGCTCGGAGACGATCGCGTCGTTGAAGATCTGGAACAGCATCGCCTTCACGGCCGCGGGCAGCAGCTCGTTGAGCAGCTCCGTCGCCGAGGGGGTGAACTCATAGATCTGCACCGCGCCCGCGTCGGCGCCAGCCCCCGCGGTCGTCGCGGCGGGCTTCTCGGGCGTCTGGAAGGGCAGGAGCTGGAAGACGGTGGGCACCTGCTTGCCCGCGGAGAGGAACTTCATGTAGACCACGCGCACGGACGAGACCTCGCCCTTGCTGAAGCGGTCGATGTAGTCCTGCGCGAGGGCCTGGATCGCCTCGAAGCTGGGCTTGTCGCCGAAGGCGTGCTGGCGCGCGACGGAGATGTTGTTGAACTTGAGGAACCCGGCGCCCTTCTTGCCGACGAGCTCGATGAGCCCGCCCTTGGCCGCGGCGTTGGTCTTCAGGAAGTTGGAGGCGATGCGGAGGACCGAGGAGTTGTACGGCCCGCAGAGCCCGCGGTCGGAGGTGATGATCAGCGTGAGCTCGCGCCCGGTGCCCGAGGCCTTGGCCTCGCCCGTCGCGAGCAGCGGGTGCGACACGTCGCCGATCGCGCCCGCGAGGTTGCCGACGAGCGCGAACAGCGCGTCGGCGTAGGGACGCCCGGCGACCGCCCGCTGCTGGCTGGCGGAGAACTTCGCCGTGGCGATCATCTGCATCGTCTTGGTGATGCGGCGGATGTTGCCGACCGCCTTGATGCGCTTCTTGATCTC
>JANRKN010000032.1:0-39347 GCA_033763435.1 Planctomycetota bacterium | reverse complement strand
GTCGCCGCCGTGGCGGGGCCGGGAGATGCGACCAGCCAGACCCTCAGGCTCCTGAGCGAGTGCCTCATCAACCCAGACTACCGCGTAGCGTCGTACCGGATCGCCGACGTCCTCGGCGATGTCGCCGCCGTGGCGGGGCCGGGAGATGCGACCAGCCAGACCCTCAGGCTCCTGAGCGAGTGCCTCATCAACCCAGACTACCGCGAGGCTTGGTCGTGGATCGCCCGCGCCCTCGGCAAGGTCTCTCGCTACGCGGAAGTTGAAGCCGCTGAACGAGCGACGGGGACATTAGCGAACCATGACTCAAGCTCGCGAGAGCGTGACGAGCAACTCCACGCCGCTCTGCTCCGCGGCATGCGCTGGCGACACGACCTTGGTACCCCCCGGTGGTGCATCCACGAACGTCGCCTCGCCCGCTGACGGCGCTCGGTCGCACAATCTGTGTAGATTCTCGCCCCACCATCGCCCGCTCCTTTCCGGATGACGGCAGACGGCCCACGTCGCAGCCAGAAGGAGCCACCGATGAACCGCACCCTCTCGTCAACGCCTTACGGCACCCGCGTCGAGCACCGTGACCCGGGCACAGGACAGCCGCTCTTCGCCGAGTACGTCACTGGGCTGGTCGCCACGCGCAGCTCACGACCGACCACCGGTTTCATCCACGTGCTGATATCGCTCCTCGCCGCGCTGGGGGGGTGGTCGTGGCTGCGCTGACCCCGCGGCCCGACCGGGCGGCGGATCGTCACTGATCCGCCGTCCATTGGCGGAGGCTCTTTCCGAGCAGTTTTTGCCCCGAGGGCCACTGACGTTTCCGGGATAGACGTAGAAGCGCCGACCGCGGCTACCGACCGAGTTCCAGGGGCCTTTGTGGCTTCCGCTCGGGCGGACCGCGTTGTCCGGCCAGATTCGTGAAGGAGTTCAAGCCGTGACGAATCATCCGATCTTGATCCTGGAGCGTCGGCAGACCCCGTGGGGCGCCGTGTACACAAGCATCGGCGAAGTGCGATCGGCTCGCCGGAGCTTCGCCCGACGACTCGCGGACGGCACGATTCTCGCGACGGTGGCTGCAGCCGCCCTCGCGCTCGTTCCGCCGGTGACGACTCCTGACATGACCGAAGCCACAGCACAGGCGGCTCCGGCGATCGTTGGGTCGCCCGCTCCAGGCGATCGCGAGACCGGAGCTGCGGCTTATCCAACGTGACACGAGTTGCCGCTAGCGAAGGCGGGCGGCTTGTACAGGATCTCATTGAAGCGTGCTCGCAGGGACATCCCGTTCGCAAGGAGCTCCACGACCTCACACGCAGGTTGAGTCCCAGCCATTCCGCATGACTCAACGGACAGATCGGAGTGCTTATGGACGATAAGTTCACCAAAGAACAGTCCGCTTCTCCGCCGAGTTCATCTGCTGCTGCACGAACCTCGCGCAGGCGGCCGATCGGCCGAGTGGCGAACCCCGGCCTTCTGCTCGGTGTGCAAGCGACGGAGCCTCGCTTCCCGTTCGGCTTTGCTCCGCCTCGTGTGACCGACAAGGTCAGGGCCGGCAGGATCGTCCGCTCCCACGCGCCGGCTCACGCGCTGACGGTGGCAGCAACGGGTAGCGGCAAAGGGCGTGATGTGATCATTCCCAACGTGCTCATGCACGACGGACTCTTGATCTGCGTCGACGCCGGCGAGGTGACGCGGGTGTGTGCGCGGCGTCGCCGGGAGATCGGTGACGAGGTCGTCATCATCGATCCCTTCGGCCACGTCGGGCCGCAGACGCACGCGCTCAACCCCATCGAGATCATCGATGTGTGCGGCGACTTGCACGCGCAGGACATGGCCGAGACTATCGCCTGGGATCTGTCGAGAGGCCATCCGACAAACGATGCGTTCTGGACAAACACCGGCTGTTCGCTCTGCAGCGGGTGCATCGCCCACGCCGCGTCTCTCGCTGATCCCTCGGCGCGCACGCTGGTCACCGCCGCCTCGATGCTTGAAGGCGAGGATCCAGTGTACCGAATCGCCCAAGGCCTTGATCGCAAAGAAATCCACGACCCCTTCGCCGCGGCTCGCTTCGCCGAGTTCCTTGAGCTACCTGATGGCAACAACGGCGCAACCCGCTCGTGCGTGCTGGCCACTGCCCGGCAGTACTTCGGCTTCATGCGCTCGGAGGGCATCCGTCGTGCGCTGGGGGCGTCGAACTTCAAGTTTGCGGATCTGATCGAGGGCGAGAGGCCTCTATCAATGTTCCTGGTGTTCCCGCCGACCCGCGCTCGCTCCCACGCCGGGCTGCTTCGGCTCTGGATCTCGACCATCTTCGCGCTAATGGCTGCACGGACGCACATGCCCAGCAAGCGGACACTTCTTCTGATCGATGAGTGTGCTCAAGTTGGCCGGCTTGAGCAGCTCAGCACGATGTACAGCTACCTCCGTGGCACCGGCACCACCATCTGGACGTTCTGGCAGAGCCTCGGCCAGATCATGGACCTCTACCCGAATGAGTGGCGCACCATCATCGAGAATTCCGACATCCAAGCCTTCGGCCTGCATGCCACGGCGGTCGAAGCCATGGCTAACCTGATCGGCATCCCGGCATCGACGCTGCGTGGGCTCGCGCCCGATCAGCAGGTCTTGGCACGTGCCGATCGCCCGCCCGAGATCGTCGGCCGGCTGAACTACATGACGCATCGACTGTTCCACGGGCTCGCGGATGAGAACCCACGGTACACGCGGACCCGCAGCACCGACGTTCAAGGCCCCGAGCTGTGACTGCGATGCGTAGAGACAATCTCCGACATCGCTGCAAGGAAGGCCGGCAACCTGTGCACGAACAGGCCGCCTGAACCTAGCGAGCCACACTGACGTCCCGATCGCCCCAGGAGGTCGTATGTGAATTCATTCGCGGCAGCGTGCGGTCGCGGTCGCATCGGACTGATCAAGAGATCGTCCGATTGCACCCGGGCATCCTTAGAGCCAGCGTACGGTCCGACGGTTCAACCCGCGAGTACGCGGTCCCCCTCGACACATCCCCGTTCGGCTGTCGTGCGTCAGAATGCTTCCGAAACGGCCACCTTTTCAGGCGTTCTGTTCAATCGAAACGAGAATTCCTCAAGGTCCTTCAGACTCGGCAAAAGACTCGCCGCAATCGCTCCAGCACAGAACCCAGCATGAACTGTACCAGTGCCCATGGTTTCAGCGATCGCCCAGCGGATCCCGTCTTCAGTGTCGACGTCCACACTCTGCAGGTGCGCGCTACTGATCGCTCGAGCGTCCACCTCGCCCATCGTCGACACCGCGCCCAGGTTCGGGTCGATCCAACCGAGAACCCCTCGGTTCACAGCGGAGCGCAGCCTCGCCAGCCGTGACGAGGCACACCATCGGATTGCAACCACTTTGATGGCCTGATCGCCCCATCACGAGAGATTGAGTGCGTGAGTCCAATCCGAGCCAAGTCTGTGGTTAGTGAGCGATACATGAATGGCCCCTGGCATTTCAGGTCTACACTGCTCCTGTGGAGTCCCTGAAACTGGCACGCTCAACCCCCAACACTTGGTCCGAGGCCCTGGGCAACGTCCAGGTGCTCCTCGAAGCCCGCATTGCGCGGGAGGGGGCCAAGGCTGCCGATCTGTCGATCGCGTTGACCCACCTCAACCGCGGCCGGACTCAGGTCGAGGCCGAACTCGCCCGCGTCGCCGCCGGTCCGCCGAAGCGTGAAGGCCGAACCGGCGCTCGGATCACCGAGTACCGGGTCGAGTCGTTTGACGGGCAAGAGACACTGACCGAGTACCGCGGGCCGATGACCGAGCCGTTCCGGACCCCTCACGCGGTCTACGCCGCGGTGGTCAAGTTCGCTGCCGGTCGGAAGGATCCGTTCGACTTCAGGCTCCTGTTCGACACGCTTCGGAAGTCGCTGGGGGAGCTGCCAGACTACCGCGTTCGGGTCTGCACGCGCTTCATGGTCGCCGCGGGCGTGCTCCGCCACGAACGTCGTCGGTTCGTCGCGGCCGACGGCCCAAAGGGTTTCTCGAAGGCTGCCGCCGAAGCTTGGGCCGCCGCGGCGAAGTCGCCGCTCATCCCGCCCGCACGCTGAGCGAAAAACAAAGTAGGCACGAATGGCGAAGGCATCCGTTCGGTGCCGAGTTTCCACCGCGCCGCTTTGGCCGACTGGGGACACTTTTGGGGACAGGCACCCAAAACAAAATCGAGGGTCGTCGGTTCAGGCCTGTTTTGCAGGCACAAACTGACGACCCTCGATTGTGAAGCGGAGAGGGGGGGATTCGAACCCCCGAAACGGTTGCCCGTTTACGCGATTTCCAGTCGCGTTCCTTCAGCCTCTCGGACACCTCTCCGGCGAAGGGGGAGGAGTTTAGGCCGGGCGGCGGGCGATGGATCGGCGTCGGTGGAGCGGGCGGACGAAGAGGTTTTCGACGGCGCGCTGGCCCCAGCGGTCGCGCATCGCGGCCGACGCGACGGCATACCCGATCCCGCCGCCGATGACGACGTCGGTGAGGTAGTGCGCGTTGAACAGCACCCGCGCCGAGGCGACAAGAACGATGAAGAAGATCGCGAAGCCCGTGAGCTTGGGATACAGGCGCGCGAGCGCCACGGCCATGATCGCCGCGAAGGCGGTGTGGCTGCTGGGCATCGACCAGAGGTCGGAGGAAATGTCGGCCCAGAACTCCCACGCGTGGCGCACGCCGACGCGGCTGTCGATCGGGTAGGCGCCGAAGGGGCCCAGGAAGTAGCCGGGGTCGTCGAACTTGGGCCGGGGCCTGCCGATGAACATCTTCAGGCTCTGGACGATCAGCTTGCCGACGACGATCGCGGCGAGCCAGTCAAGCAGGCGGGGGCGCTTGGCGCGGTCGAGCACGAAGACCAGATACAGGCCGATCGCGGTGATGGAACCCTGCCCGAACTGCTGGAGCATTTCCAGCTCGCGGCGGAGGTCGCCTCCGAGTTTGAGGTCGCGGCAGAGCTCGCGGATCGGGCCGTCGAGGGGCAGCAGGATCGGGAACGCGATCAGCGCGAAGAGCAGCGGCCAGGACAGCACCGCGGCCAGAACGTGCAGCGCGCGGACCGGGCCCCACAGGCTGCGGTTATAGTCGGCGGCGATGCGGACGCGTGCGTTGTACATGCCTGAGGAAGACTCGCGGGGCCCGGCGGGCGGGCGTGGTGCTCGCGGCGGCGGGGGGAGCGGTGGGGGAAGCGGTGGGGGCGGGGGTTTTCGGGGCTGGCTTCGGACGAGGCCTGCGGGCTGGTGGGTGAAGTGGTCGTCGGGCTGGCGGGGCGTGTGGGTGTTGCTCGCGCTGGCGCTGGCAGTGTATGGGCCGGGGCTGGCGAGCATCGGCGCGGTCGATCGCGACGAGTCGCGCTTTGCGCAGGCATCGCGGCAGATGTTCGAGGCGCTGGCGCTGCCCGAGCCTGAGCGCGATCCGGCGTTGCATTCGGGGGGGCTGGCGATTCCGTACGTGCAGGATGTGCCGAGGCTGAACAAGCCGCCGCTGATTTACTGGCTTCAGTCGGCCTGCGCGTGGGCACTGACCGGCGGCGAGCCGTCGCGCGACGCGATCTGGATGTACCGCGTGCCGAGCGTTCTGAGCGCGCTCGCGGCCGGGCTGCTGACATGGCGCCTGGGGCTTCGGATGTTCGAGCCGCGCACGGCGATGCTGGCCGGGGCGCTGCTGATGGTCGGGCCCGTGGTGATGTTCGATGCGCACCAGGCGCGCGCCGACCAGCTCCTGCTGGCGACGGTCGTCGCGACGCAGCGGTGCCTGTTTGAGGTCTGGGTCCGATCGCGCCGGAGTGTGGACGGAGCGGGCGCGCGGGGCGGGACGTTCCTGTGGGCGATGGCGCTCTGGGCGTGCCTGGGGCTGAGCGTGCTGGCCAAGGGGCCGATCGGGCCGATGATCGCGCTGCTGTCGGCGTGCGGGCTGCTGCTGGCGGATCGGCGCCGGACGGGCTGGGGTTTTCTGGGCGGATTGTGGATTGTGCCGGGCGTGTTGGTGCTGGGGGCGATGGTGCTGCCGTGGGCGTGGGCGGTGGGGGCGCACTTTGCCGAGCGCAACGGGACGGACGTGGTGCAGGGGCTCCGCGCGTACTTGGAGCTTGTGCGTGCGGAGACGGTGGGGCGTGCGGGGGGCTCGCGCGAGGGGCATTGGGGCCCGCCCGGGATGTATCTGCTGCTGCTGGCCGCGACGTTCTGGCCCGGCTCGCTGCTGACGCTCGCGGGGGTGGTCCGCGGCTTTGCCCGCGGCACGCGGGGCGGCTCGGGCCTGCGACTGGGCCTGGGCGGGCGCGGCGCTGAGTTGTTCCTCATCGCGTGGACGGTGCCGGCGTGGGTGTTCTTTGAGCTCTTCGGCGCCAAGCTGCTGCATTACGTGCTGCCGATGTACCCCGCGCTCGCGCTGCTCACGGCGCGCGCGGTGATGGGGTGCGATCCCCGGCGCTTCTCGCGCGCGGGCACGGGCATCTGGCTGGCGATCGGCCTGGGCGCGGCGCTCGCGACGCTCGGCGCCTCCGCGTGGGTCATGTACTGGGGCCTGCGGGGCGTCGGGGGCGGCGGTGGGGGAGGCGCGACAACGGGCGCGGCGATCGCCTTGGGTGCCTCGATCATCGCGATCTTCGGCCTGCTCGATCATGCGCGCCCGCGCGGCGAGAGCGATGCGCAGCGCGCGCGCGACGTGCCGCGGGCGACCGTCGCGTCGATCGTCGCGGCGTGCGTGCTCTGGGCGGGCGTGATGCAGGGCCTCGGGCCGTGGGTCGTGCCCGGCGCGGGCTCGCGCGCGATCGGCATGATTCTGGCGCAGGCCGAGAACGCGCAGGGGCGGCCCATCGCGTCGACCTATCGCGAGGACAGCATCGTCTTCACGACGCGCGGCGCGGTCGATCGGCTCGAGCCCGAGGCCGTGGTGGACTGGGTCGAACAGCACCCGGCCGGGCTGCTGGTGCTTCGCGCCGAGGATCGCGCGCAGGCCGAGCGCCTGCCGATGCGCGTGCTGGGCAGCGCGCGGTGGTTCGAGGGGCTCAAAGTCCGCGAGGCCGACGTGCTCGAGGTTGCCTGGCCGACGTCTGAAAGGCCGGGGCGTGAGGAGAACGGGCGATGAACGAGCGCGCGCCCGCGGGCGGCAAACCTCCCGAGCAGCCCAAGCCCACGCCGACGGGGATCCTCGTCGTTGATAAGCCCGTGGGGCCCACGTCGATGTCGATCTGCGCGCGCGTCCGGGGCGCGCTGCGGGGCGCGGGCGCGCCCAAGGGCATCAAGGTCGGGCACGGCGGCACGCTCGACCCGCTCGCGACGGGCGTGCTGGTCGTGCTCGTCGGCAAGGCGACGCGCTTGTGCGACCGCGTGATGGTGGGCGAGAAGGAGTATCTCGCGCGGCTGGATCTCTCGCGCTTCAGCCTGACGGACGATGAGGAAGGGCCCTTTGAGTCGGTCGAGGTGCGCACGCCGCCGACGCGCGAGGAGGTCGATCGCGCCGCGGCGAAGTTTGTCGGGCGGATTGAGCAGATGCCGCCGAAGTTTTCCGCGCTGAACATCGGGGGCATGCGGGCGTACGAGATGGCGCGGCTCGGGCAGGCCGTGCCGCTGAGCGCACGGACGGTCGAGATTCACAGCATTCAGGTGGTCTCGTACGAATGGCCCTGGCTCGAGCTCGACGTTCGCTGCGGCAAGGGCGTGTACATCCGGTCGCTGGCGCGAGATCTGGGCACGGCGCTGGGCACGGGCGGGATGATCTCGGCGCTCCGGCGCACGCGGGTGGGGCGCTTCACGCTCGAGGGCGCGGTGAAGCGCGATGACTTGCCTCGGAAGCTCACGCAGGCGGACCTGATGCCGATCCCTGATGAGTTTCTTCAGTCGCCTGTCCCCGAAACGCCGTCGGACACCAGCGCCCAGCCGGAGTGATCGCGCCGGGCGAGCGTGTTGCCTGCCGGGTCGCGCAGCTCTGCGCCGGCGGGCGCGTCGCGCAGCAGCGCGGGCAGATCGGTGACGCGCGCGGCCAGTGTGCGCGCGGGCCGGCCCGGCTCGATGAGAATCAGTTGCGTGAGGCCGCGCTCGGCGAGCAGGCCCGCGAGGTCGATGGGGCTCATGGCGCGGGATCGATCGGCGCGTGCGTGCCGGGGATCATCGTGGGCATCCAGAGGTCGGAGACTTCCTGCCCGTCGCAGAGCCGGCGCATGAGGAGGTAGAGGATCGTTGAGCCGCTGAAGGCGTACGAGAGCGCGAAGGCCGCGGCGAGGAGCGTGGGCAGGTCGTTCCAGAATCCGAGGATGTGGGCCGCGAGATCATTCGTGCCCACGCCCGCCTTGGGGCCGGTGGTGGCGGGGAGCGTCGTCCACGCGCCCGCGGCCGCGGTGGTGAACTCGACCGCCAGGCCCGCGATCGTGTGCGCGAGTGTGACGACGATCGCGCCCTGCACGAACAGAATGCCGGCGTAGAGCAGCAGTCGGGCCGGGCGCGCGAGCGTGTAGGCGAAGGCGCGCTGGAGAGCGTCGAGGCCGTCGGTCGATTCGCAGGCGATCGCGGGCAGGATCATGGGCAGCGCGAAGAGATACAGCACCGCGAGCACGACCGCGAGCAGCCCGCCCGCGAGCCCGAGACCGTAGAGAATCGCGCCGAGCACATTGGCGTATTGGAGGCTCAGCAGCAGCCAGCCCCCCGCGGCGAGCGCGAGCGCGCCCAGGCCCACGAGCGCGGGCGGCACGAGCAGCCCGACGAGCGCCGAGCCCAGGCGCGAGAGGCTGAACCCGACGCCCCGCGTCCAGGGTGAGACGACGCGCAGGGCGAACTCGAGCGCGGCTTGGCGCGCGAGCGCGAGGCCCCCGAGCCCGAGCGCGAGGGCCCCGGCGATGATGAACCAGAGCGAGGTCCACGGATAGTTGTGAAAGAGCGCGGCCGGGAGGTCGAACACGGCATGGCGGAGCAGGCCCGTGAGGAAGGGCGCGAGCGCGGTGTTGCTTGCCGAGAGCGGCGGGCCGATGAGCGAGGCCGGGCCGGTGTCGGAGCTTTCGAGCCAGAGTGAGGGGACCTTCGCGAGCGCCGCGAGGAGGACGAGGGTGAACAGCGCGATGCCCAGGCGATCGGGCCTGAGGGCCATGGCGGGCGCGCGGAGCAGCCCGGGCCAGAGCAGGTCGCCCGTGAGGTCGCGGAGGGTGATCGGGCGGTGAAGCGGGGGCCGGCGGGCGGGGTCGGTGGTCATAAAGGTCCCGGGTGTTCAGGATTCGTGCGGGGATGGTACCAGCGGGCGGCGTGCGAGTAGGGCCGCGGGAAAGTGGGAGCGGTCGGGCGCTGAACCTATCCTTGCGGCCCGGGCGAATCGGGCCCTGAGGATTCGGCGGGGAAGGTGTGGGGACCGGCGGGGACCGGTGGGGACGTCGAGGGTGTAGCTCAGTTGGTAGAGCAGCGGCCTTTTAAGCCGTAGGTCCAGGGTTCGAGTCCCTGCGCCCTCATTGGAGGATGCGTGAGCACAAGCGTGGGCAGTGGTGAGGTGGGAACGTCGGCGCCGGGGGGCGTCTCGGGCGTGGTGCTGCACGCGCAGTGGTCGGCGGGCCGACTCTGGATTTGGGGCGAGGACGCGGCGCGGATCGAAACCCATGCTGGCGGCACGCACGACGCGGAGTCGCATCCGTTCGGGTGTGAGGCGGCGCGGGTGTCGGCGGCGCTGCGCTCGATCGTCGGCGAGGCCGCGGGGATTGAGCTTGAGACCGGCTCGCTGAGGCTGGCGCTACCCGCGCACGAGCACCGCGACGGGCGCTGGCATCCGGCGCCTTCGCCCGCGCTCGCGCACACGCTGGGGCTCGATGCCGACGAAGCCGAGACCGAAGAGGCGGGCGGTTCGGAAGTGCGTTCGGACGTGCCCGCGATGGTGCGCGTGTTCGCGTCGGCCGCGGTGAGTATCGCGCCTTCGGACGTTGAGCGCGTGCTGGACGGCCTGATGCGCGCGCGGCTCACGGCGCTGACGGGCGCGTTCGGCGCCGAGCGAGGGTGGGAAGGTCCGCACGTGGGCCCGGGCGCGGTGTACTTTGCCGCGGCGCTGCGGCTCGTGCGCCACGTCATGAGCCAGCAGCGCCTCGTGCCCATGCTGCGTCAGAGCGCGTCGGGCGAACTGCGCGGGCTCTGGATGCCCTGGCTCAGCGACGAAGCGACGGCGGCGCGAGCCTCGGCGCTCGTGAACTCGATGCCCGCGGCGGCACGCGCGGCGGTCGACAGCTTCGAGCACGACCCGTGGAAAATCTCCGAAGAGTTTCTGACGGTCATGACCGACACGCTCTGCCGGCGCGTGCTCGAAACGCAGGATTTCTTCGATGCCGTGCGCGAGAAGAGCGACGCGGATCCCCACGTCGCGTGGCTCCGCGGGCTGCTCTCGGGCGCCGATGGGGTGAGCGTTGCGGAGCTGTCCAAGGCGGGCCTGGGCCGGCAGGACCTTCCCCGGCGGATCCGCACGTGGATCGGCGGGCTCGAAGAGCGCGGCGCAAGCAGCGCCTGGCGTCTGCTGCTGCGTCTGCATGAGCCGGGCGACCCACTGCTGGCCGCGGCGAGCGCGGAAGCCAGCAAGGGCAAGAAGGCCAAGGGTGCGAAGGGTGCGCCCGCGCCGGCCTCGGGCGAGCCTGAGTGGACGGTGACGTTCCAGCTTCAGTCGCTGGACAAGCTGAGTCTCGAGCTGGACGCGCGCGACATCTGGGCGCTGCCGACCGAGTCGATCACGCTCGAGGGCCGACGGCTCGATGGGCCGCAGGAGTTGCTGCTGGCCGAGCTTGGGCGCGCGAGCCGGATCTATCCGAAGCTCGAGTCGGCGCTGGAAGAGAGCAAGCCCGTCGAGCTGAAGCTGAGCACCAAGCAGGCGTACGAGTTCCTGCGTGAGCACCGCCCGATCCTGCAGGAGCAGGGCTTCGGCGTAGATGTGCCCGCGTGGTGGGATTCGCCGCTGGCGAGGCTCGGCGCGCGGCTGCGGATCGAATCGGACGCGGGCGACCCGACGATGGCGCGCTCGGCGGGCGCGGGTGCGAGCGTGGCGGGGCCGCAGATCGGCATGGGCTCGCTGGTCAAGTACAAGTGGGAGATCGCGATCGGCGACACGACGATCTCGCTGCACGAGTTCGAGCAGCTCGCGGCGCGCAAGAGCCCGCTTGTGCAGATCAACGGGCGCTGGGTCGAGATCCGCCCCGAGGACGTGCAGGCCGCGATCAAGTTCATCCAGAGCAACCCGGGAGGCGAGATCCGCCTCATTGAGGCGCTGCGGCTGGCGTACGGGACGGACTCGAAGAAGACCGGCATCGCGGTCGTGGGGCTGGAGGCGACGGGTTGGGCCGCGGCGTTCATCAACGCCGAGGCGAGCCCGCAGAGCCTGAGCATTCTCGAGCCGCCCGCGACGTTTCACGGCACGCTGCGCCCGTATCAGGTTCGCGGCATGTCGTGGCTGGCGTTCCTCGATCGTCTCGGCCTGGGCGCGTGCCTGGCCGACGACATGGGCCTGGGCAAGACGATCCAGCTTCTGGCGCTGCTCGCGTGGGAGCGTGAGGACTTTGAGAGCAAGGTCCGCGCCGGTCAGATCGACCGCGCGCAGAAGCCCGCGCCCACGCTCCTGGTGGTGCCGATGTCGGTGCTGGGCAACTGGGCGCACGAGACCCGGCGCTTCTGCCCCGAGCTGAAGGTGGTGCTGCACCACGGCGTCGAGCGCGCGCAGGGCGACGCGTTTGTCGAGCAGGCCGCGGCGTCGGACATGGTCGTCACGACGTACGCGCTCGCGCACCGCGATCAGGAAGCGCTCAAGCGCGTGCGCTGGCGGCGGATCGTGCTCGATGAGGCGCAGTACATCAAGAACCCGCAGGCCAAGCAGAGCCTCGCGGTCCGCTCGCTCGACGCCGGCTCCCGCGTCGCGCTCACGGGTACGCCCGTCGAGAATCGCCTGAGCGAACTGTGGTCGATCCTGGACTTCCTGAACCCCGGGTATCTCGGCGGCGCGGCCGCGTTCCGCCAGGGCTTCTCGGTGCCGATCGAACGCCACCGCGATAAGTCGCGCTCGGATGCGCTGCGCGGGCTCGTGCGTCCGTTCCTGCTCCGGCGCGTGAAGACTGACCCGAACGTCGTCGCCGACCTGCCCGAGAAGCTCGAGAGCCGCGAGTACACGCACCTGACCAGCGAGCAGGCGCAGCTCTACGAGGCGTGCGTCAAGCGCATGCTGGCGGAGGTCGAGCAGTCCGAGGGCATTCAGCGCCGGGGGCTGGTGCTGTCGGGGCTCATCAAGCTCAAGCAGATCTGCAACCACCCCTCGCAGTTGCTCAAGGACCACGAGGAGCACCCCACGCGCCCGGTCGAGATCGGGCGCTCGGGCAAGTGTGTGCGGCTCGTCGAGATGCTGGACACCGTGATCGCCGCGGGCGACCAGGCGCTGGTGTTCACGCAGTTCAGGCAGATGGGGCACATCCTACAGCACGTGCTGCGCCAGCGGCTCGACCGCGAGATCCTGTTCCTCCACGGCGGAACCTCGCAGCGCCAGCGCGAGCAGATCGTGCAGCAGTTCCAGAAGGCCGACGGATCAAGCCCGATCCTGCTGCTCTCGCTCAAGGCCGGCGGCGTCGGTCTGAACCTCACCGCCGCGACGCACGTGTTCCACTTTGATCGCTGGTGGAACCCGGCGGTTGAGAGCCAGGCGACCGACCGCGCGTACCGCATCGGCCAGACGCGCACCGTGCAGGTGCACAAGTTCGTCGTCCGAGGCACGCTCGAAGAGCGCATCGATCAGATGATCGAGAGCAAGACGGAGCTCGCGCAGAACATCATCGGCGATGGCGAGGCGTGGCTCACAGAGCTTTCGACCGAGCAACTCCGCGACATTCTCACGCTGCGGAACGATGCCGTCGGCGACGAGATTTGATGGAGTCGCCCGCCTCCGCGGGCGAGGTGAACTCCGTCGCTTGCCGCCGCACGCGAGAGGGGACCGAGTCGCCCGCTTCTGCGGGCGAAAGGCCATCTCGCTCCCCGTGCGCATGAAAAAGCCCCCGCGCGGGCGGGGGCTTTGGAGTGCGATTGAGATGACCCGCGGGCGTTACTTCTTGGCCGGGGGCGTCGTGAGGTCGACAACGACCGGCATGTGGTCGCTCGCGGCCGAGTCGGCGCGGTCCAGGCCCATCATCGCCAGCGCCCCGTCGGTGAGCCTGCGGGTGTCGACGATGAACGTCTGCGCGACGCTCAGGGTCGAGGGCGAGGTGAGCACGTAGTCCAGCCGCCCGGCGGAGAAGGGCGATGGGTCGTCGCGCCAGGTGGTCATGAGCCGCTCGCCGAGCAGGAACGCGGGCGCGGGCGCGAGGTTGCCGCCCGCGTCGAGGGTGTTTGCGAGCGTGTCGAGCGGTGCGCGGCCGCCGACGAGGTTGTAATCACCGCCGACGACGACCATGGGCGCGCGAAGGGTCTTGAGGGTGGCGTTGACGGCGCTGGCTTCGGCGATGCGGCGCGCTTCTTCGGGCCCGGCCGCGGAGCCGCAGCACTTGAGGTGGATGCTCGCGACGGCGATCTCGCCCAGGGGCGAGCGGACCTTCGCGGCGATCGCGCGGACGTTGTCACTCTCGACCTTGGGCGTGGGCGCCGCGGGCGAGAGCGGGAGGCGCGAGACGATCGCGACGCCGCCGGTGAGGCCCGGCTTGTCGGCGGGCTGTTCGAGCAGGCGCACGTTCCAGTCGACAGCGGGGTCGACGTGGACGGTGAACCAGCTCTTGAGCTCGGCCTCGGTGCCGCGGTTCCATTCCTGGAGCAGCACGACATCGGGGCGCAGCGCCTGAAGCATGCGCGCGAACACGGCGGGCTCATCGACGGGCTTGCCGCGGAGGATGTTCCACGAGACCAGACGCACGGAGTTCAGCGGCTTCTGGGGGATGACGACGTCGGCCAGCGGCGCGCGCTTGGCGGCGGGCAGGCGGACTTCGAAGGGGTCGGAGTAGCCGACGATCTGGCCTTGGGCATCGCGGATCGAGAAGATGCCGCGGACCAGTCCCGCGCGCGCGAGCTCGGGCGCCTGCGCGATGAATCGGCTGAAGCGGCCTTCATAGGCGGGGTTGGCGAAGGTGGGGGCGAAGGAGAAGTCGGCCTCGCCGTGGTTGATCGCGGTGCGGTTGCCCGCCGAGTCGACGCGAGCGAGCGCGACGCCGTTGCCCGCGCTGCCATCGGGCTTGCGGGGGGAGAAGACGATCTCAACATCGATACCGAGCTGGTCGAAGGCCTTGAGGTCGCTTGTCTGGCCGGTGGACGTCGAAGCGTCGGTGTCGAGGGCAAGAACGACGGACTCGTCCGCGGCCTGAAGCGTGAAGGGCGCGCCGGGGACGGAGAAGCCGAAGTAGAGGTTGCTGCCGTCCGCGGCCATGTTCGCGCCGCTGGGCCATTCGGTCGTGTCGCCATCGATCGTGACGAGCGAGGCGGGGGGTGCCGGGGCGCGGGGCGGGGTCGATGAACACGCGCTCAGGCCCGCCGCGAGAAGCAGCGATACCAGCGTCAAGGCTGAGGGAGAACGGTGGGGGGGCTTCGTGATCATGGTCCGGAAACGTAGCAGGAGATCTGCCTCGCTGCACGGCGGGCTCGCGCGGTGTTTGGGTTCGGCTCGGTGGGTGTTGATCGCGGATGTCTAAAGAAAGGTCAGGCGGCGCTGGCGGGTTCAAGTCGGGGCGTCACTGACCGATATCCCTCGGTGAGGGTGGGTGTGGTGCGCGTGGGGTGCGCGTCCGGTCTGTGAGGGTTGGAGGGGCATCGGAGGTCGCGGTGAACCCGACGTTGAACACATCGCCCATCCCGGCCGCGGCGCCGGAGGTTCAGACCGCGGCGGGCGCGCAGGGCGCACCGACTTCGGTCGCGATCGGACCCGCGGACGTGGCGCGCCTGCGCAGGGCCGCACGGACGAGGCGTGACCCGCTGATGAACGTGAGCTGGGCGGTGCTGGGCGCTTACGTGGCGGCCTCGGGGCTGCTCATTGCCGCGGCATCGGGCGCGACGGGCGCGTGGTTCCACGCGACCGCGACGGAACTCGCGCTGGCGGGCACGGGTCTGGGCGCGGTGGGGCTCGCGGCGCTTTCGGCGCTCTCGCGCAGGCGCGTGCGGGGGCCCGTGGCGGTCGCTTCGGCGCTGGCCTCGCGCGCGCAGGGCGAGCCCGCGGGCGAGGGGCTGCTGGTTGCTGAACACTTTGGGCCTGAGGCCCAGCGATGGAATCAGATCGTCGCCGAGCTCGCGGGCCTGAGCGCGCAGCTCTCGGCGGTGCAGGCTGGCGAGCGGCGCAACGCGTCGGGCACGCCCGTATCGCGCGGCGAGAGCGACCTGACCGGCGTCTGCGACGCGTGGTGGCACGGACTGCTGCTGATCGACGAGCGCGAGCGCGTGCGCTATGCCAACGGCGCCGCGGGCGTAATGCTTAATCAGTCTCGAGAAGCGATGCTGAGCGCGGGCGCCGCCGACGTGCTCGCGGGTGAGAGCGGGCGCGCGGTGCTCGAGGCCGTGCGCGCGGCCACCAGCGGCGCAGTCCGGAGCCGTCAGAGCGTCGAGATGCGCCGGGCGGGCACGGGCAACGGCGCGGCGGGGGTCTATCGCGTCACCGTCCGTCCTCTGCGTCAGGCCGACGCGGGGCCCATGACGATGGTGGTTCTCGAAGATGTCACGCAGCAGCGCGTGGCCGATGAATCGCGCGGGCTGTTCGTCACGCAGGCAACGCACGAGCTGCGCCAGCCGCTGACGAACATGAGGCTGTACATCGAGGAGCTGATCGACGCCGACGCGTCGGGCGCCCACGACCCGAAGGAGCGCGCGCGCTGTCTGAACGTGATCTCGGGCGAGGCGCGCCGGCTCGAGCGCATCGTGACCGACATGCTGAGCGTGTCGGAGATCGAGGCGGGCAGCCTGAGCCTCCGGCGCGACGACATCCCGCTTGAGCCGATGTTCAAGGAACTTGCCGACGACTTTGCCGCGGCGGCCTCGGACAAGCAGATCACCCTCGGCGTCGAGCTTCCCCCCAAGCTCCCGGGCGGGGGCGTCATCCGGGGTGACCGCGACAAGCTGGGCCTCGTGCTGCACAACCTCGTGGGCAACGCGATCAAGTACACGCCCAAGGGCGGCAAGGTGATCGTGCGCGTTCGCGACGACGCGGGTGCCGACGCGGGCAGGTTCGTCGTCGATGTCGTCGACAACGGCATCGGCATCAAGCCCGACGAGCACGAACTGATCTTCGAGCGGTTCTACCGCGCCAAGGACCGGCGGATCGCCTCGGTCACCGGCTCGGGCCTGGGCCTTGCGCTCGCGCGGCAGATCGCGCGCCTGCACAAGGGTGACGTCACCATCGCCAGCCAGATCGACAAGGGCAGCACGTTCACGCTGAGCGTGCCGATCGTCGAGGACGCCGCGGTCGGCGGCGCGGGCGAGTCTTCCAGGCGGGCGGCGTAACGGAGACGCGCGATGGAGATCCTCGAGGAACGTCATGGCGCGGTCACGGTCGTCAAGCCCTCAGGGCCCATCGCGGGCGAGGATGCCGCGCGGCTCGGGACCAAGCTCGCCGAGGTGATGTCGGCCTCGCTCGGGCGCTTCGTGCTTGATGCCTCGGCGGTGCCGTTCGTCGACTCCAAGGGCCTCGAGATGCTGCTCGACCGATCCGAGGCGCTGCAGGACACGGGCCAGGCGCTGCGGATGGCGGGGGCGAACGACACGCTCCGCGAGGTCTTCGAGATCACCGACCTGGCCGGGTGCTTTGAACACTTCGCGGATGTGAACACGGCGGTGCGGAGCTTCCTGTGACGAGCGCGCCCACCCCCAACCCCGAGCCCAACCCCACGACCCCCGGCGCCGGGAACGACCCCGCGGCCGCGCCCCACGGCGCGCCGGGCGTGATGAGCACGCGCCGGCTCCGCGTGGGCGACATGCTCGTGAGCGAGGGGCTGATCACGCGCGAGCAGCTCGAGCGCGCGCTCGCGGAGCAGAAGTCGCGCGGCTGGGGTCCCGGGCGCATGCTGGGCGAGACGCTCGTCGAGCAGGGCGTGCTGAGCCCCGCGGTGCTCGTCGAGGCCGTCGCGAGGCATCTGGGCGTCCGCGGGTGCGTGCTGCGCCACGGGCTGATCGATGCCGCGCTGATGAAGTCGATCGGTCAGGAAGAGTGCGAGCGTCTGCGCGCGGTGCCGATGTTCGCGGTGCGTGGCGTGCTGACGGTCGCGATGGCCGAGCCCCAGAGCCTGCCGACGATCGACCGCCTGCGCCAGCTCACGGGCCTGAAGGTGCGCCCGGTGCTCGCGCTCGAGGCGAACATCCTCGAGTTCGTGCGCAAATACGCGGGCGAGAACGTCGACGTCAACGCGTTTCTGAGCTCGCTCTCCGAGAGCGACGTCGAGGTCGTCGAGCGTGAGACGGTCGACGAAGGGCCGACGACGGACCTGGACCGGATGGTCGCGGGCTCGCCGATCGTGAACCTCGTCAACGTCGCGTTCCTGACGGCGGTGAAGGACGGCGCGTCGGACATCCACATCGAGCCCGAGGTCTCAAGCCGCGGCAAGGGCACGCGCATCCGCTATCGCATCGACGGGCACCTGCGCGACCTGATGCGCCCGCCGCCCGGCATGCACGCGGCGATCGTGTCGCGCGTCAAGGTCGTGGGCAAGATGGACATCGCCGAGAAGCGCCTGCCCCAGGAAGGCCGCGTGCGGATCGTCGCCGAGGGGCGCGATATCGACCTGCGCGTCTCGAGCATGCCCACGCTGCTGGGCGAGAAGATCGTCGTCCGCATCCTCGACAAGCAGAATCTGAAGGTGCGGCTCGAGGCGCTGGGCTTTCGCAAGCCCGCGATGGAAGGCTTCAAGCGCTGCCTCGAGATGTCGCACGGCCTCGTGCTCGTCACTGGGCCGACCGGCTCGGGCAAGACGACGACGCTCTACTCGGCGCTTGACCTGTTGCGCAGCCCCGAGACGAACATCCTGACCGTCGAAGACCCGGTCGAGTATCAGCTCGATCTCGTGAATCAGATCCAGGTCAACGAGCCGATCGGGCTCTCGTTTGCGCGAGCGCTGCGCTCGATCCTGCGTCAGGACCCCGACGTGATCATGGTCGGCGAGATCCGCGACCAGGAGACCGCACGTGTCGCGGTGCAGGCGGCGCTCACCGGGCACCTCGTGCTCGCGACGCTGCACACCAACGACGCGCCCGGCGCCGTCACGCGTCTGGCGGACATGGGCATCGAGCCGTACCTGCTCTCGGGCGCGCTGCAGGGCGTGGTCGCGCAGCGGCTGGCGCGTTCGGTCTGCGCTTCGTGCGCGACCAAGTATTACCCGGCCGACAAGGTGCTCGTCGACGCGGGCCTGAGCGACAAGCAGGGCGTGCCCTTCCGCAAGGGCATGGGGTGTCAGCGGTGTCACAACTCGGGCTTCGCGGGGCGGACAGGCATCTATGAGGTGATGGAGGTCACGCCCGAGATCCGCCGGCTGGTGCACGTGGGCGCGTCGTCGCAGGAGATCCGCCGGGCGATGCGCAAGCACGGCGAAGAGACGGGCTCGGGCACGGGCCTGACGCTGCGCGAAGAGGGCGTGCTGCTCGCGCTCGAGGGCAAGACGAGCCTTGAGGAAGTGCTGCGCGTCACGCAGGACGAGGGCGGTGAGGTGGAGAGCGACGCGGGCCAAGGGCCGCAGGCGAGGGCCGCGGCATGAAGTACGTCTGCGTGGGCTTTGATCGCACCGGCAAGGCGGTGCGCGAGACGATCGAAGCGCCCAGCGCCGAGGACGCCGCCGAACAGGCTCGGCGGAAGGGGCTCTTTGTCACCGAGACTCGCGCGGCCGGCGCAGCGTCCAGGCGGAACATCCCCGCGCAAGCAGGGGCGTGGTCAGGCGTGGGCGAGGGCAAGCGGATGAAGCAGCTTGCCTCGTTCCTCAGGCAGCTCTCGATGCTGGTTTCGACCGGCACGCCGCTGGTCGACGCGATGACGTCGCTTGAAAAGCAGACGCCCGAGGGCGAGCTGCGCACGGTGGTGGGGCGCATCCGCGCGAAGGTCGAGGAGGGTGTCACGCTCGCCGAGGCGATCGCCGAGCATCCGCGCTGGTTCGACGCCGTGAGCCGGAGCCTGATCGCCGCGGGCGAATCGGGCGGCGGCCTGGCCGAGATGCTCACACGCCTCAGCGCGCTCGTGCGCCGGCAAGTGAAAGTGCGCCAGCAGACCGTCGGCGCGCTGGTGTACCCGTGCGTGCTGCTGGCGATCGCGCTCGGCGTGAGCATCGCCATGATCACGTTCGTCCTGCCGCGCTTTGAGGGGCTGTTCAAGACCCTCGACGCGCCGCTGCCCGCCTCGACCGCGGTGCTGATGGACCTGAGCACCTTCGTGCGCGCGCACTGGATGATGCTCTGTGCGTTCGTCGCTGCCATGCTGGGCGCGGGGTGGTGGATGCTCAACACCCCGGCGGGTAAGTCCTGGCGCGGCGCGGTGCTTCTTGCGCTGCCCCGCGCGGGCGACACGGTCCGCGCATTCACCACCGCGCGCATCGCCCGGCTGCTGGGCGTCCTCATGCTCGGGCGCGTCGGGCTGCTCGAAGCGCTCAAGCTGGTCCGCGAGTCGCTGGGCCTAGGCGCGTACCGCACGCTGATCGAGAGCGTTGAGCAGGGCGTCACGCGCGGCGAGAACATCTCGCAGGCGATCGTCTCCGCGCAGGAGCGCATGGATATGGCCCTGATCGAGCCCTCGGTCATCGAGGCGCTGCGCTCGGCGGAGAAGTCCGGCCGCGTGGGCGAGGTGCTCGTCGCGATGGCCGACCACATGGACGAGGACAACGAGGTCGCGCTCAAGGCACTCATGCAGCTCATCGAGCCCGCGATCCTGCTGCTGCTGGGGGTCATCGTCGGCACCGTCGCGGTCAGCATGTTCCTGCCGCTCTTTGATCTCACGGGCGCGGGCGGGGGCCTCGGTCCCGGCGCGGGCGGCGGCGCAGGAGGTGGAACGTGAACGCATGGAGAACCGGGCGCGCCTCGCCCATCGGCATCGACGTCGGCGCGGGCGCGATCAAGGCCTTCCAGCGGCAAGCGGGCGGCGCGTGCGCATCGCTCGTGCTCGCGCGCACGCACGAGACGATCGAGACCGACCTTGAGCGCTTGAGTGAGGCGCTCTGGCGTCGGGGCTTTGAGGGGCGAGACGTGATCGTCAGCGTGCCCTCCACGTGGGTCCGCAGCGCGATGCTCGAGCTTCCGCCGCGCTCCAGCGGCGCGCCGCTCGACCAGATCGTCCGCAGCGAGCTGGCCCGCGTGCACAAGGCCGATCCTGCGTCGATGGAAGTTGCATGGTGGGAGATCCCCGCGGGGGCGCGCGCGGGCTCAACTTCAGAGACAATGTCCGCGATGGCCGTGGCGTCGACGGGTGCGGACGTCGAGCGACTGGTCCGCGCGTTCGAGGCCTCGGACTTTGACGTCGCGCGTGTTGACGTGCACCCGTGGGCGATGCTGCGTGCCGTGGCGGCCGCGGGGCTCGCGTCGACAACAGTGACGGTGATGCTCGATCTCGGCTGGTCCGCGGCGAGGCTCAGCCTCGTGCACGGCGCCGAGGGCCGGGGCGTCATCGCCTACGAACGCGAGCTGCCCGAAGTCGGCGCTGCGCGGCTCTGTACCGAGGTTGAGCGGCGTACGGGCTTGCCCGGTGAGCTGGTCCGCAGCGCGCTCTTTGCACGCGCCGCAGTCGGTGTGCACGAGCGCTTCGAGGTGCTGCGCCGCGAGGCCTCGGCATGCGCCTCTGAGCTGGCGCAAGGCCTTGCCGAGGAAGCCGCGGTGTCGCTCGCGTACGCGGCGCATCGTTATCCCGCGCTCACGAGCGCGGGGGCGATCGCCGGTGCGAGGCTTGTTCTCGCGGGCGCGGGTGCGATGCTGCCGGGCGTTGCCTCCGGCCTGGCGGAGAAGATCCCCGGTGTCGAAGTGCTCACGATGACTCCCGCGCAGGCTCTGCCCGGCGCGGGCGATGATCCCCGACTTGTCGGCGCGCTCGGACTCGCGCTTGCACCAAGCGCCACGGGCGCGGCGAACCACTCTCAGGAGCGCGTGGCATGACTCAGTTCGCGGCAACGTCAGCCCTGCGCGTGACGCTCGCGGTTGGGGGCGTCGACCTTCGGCCCGCCGCCCTCAGCGCGCGTCAGCGGCTCCATCGGCGGATCCGCGCGTGGACCGTTGCGCTCGTGGTCTGGACCGGGCTCGTGCTCGCCGCGGCGCTCGCGCTGACGCCCGGCGCGGGCGCGGTTCGCGCGGCGCTCGCACAGCTCGGCGCCGAGAGGCAGGAACTCGACACCCTCCGCACCGGGCTTGACGAGCGCGCCAAGCAGGTCCGTGCGCGTCTCATGCTCGTCGAACGGGGCCTGGAGATCTCGCGGCACGTCGCGCGCCATCCGGACTGGAGCGTTCTCATGCGCGTGCTTGCGTCGCGAGGCGCGGGCGCGGTCGTGCTCGAGAGCGTCGAGCTCGAGCGGACGATCGACGCCGCGCAGACGCGCGCGCCCGCGCGCCGCGGCAAGGCCGACGCACCCGGACTTCCCGCCGTCGACCGCTACACCCTTCGCGTTGCTGGGCTGGGCCGCTCGCAGGAGGCGGTGAGCGCTTACGTGCTTGCGCTCGAGAGCTCCGGCCTGTTCGAGCGCGTCACGATCCGCCAAACCGAGGCGCGCCGATCGGACGGGGGTGTCGGTGGCGTCGGCTTCCGCTTTGAGGCCTCGCTCACGGGCGCGGTGCCCCCGGTGCGTGAGCGAGGGGGTGCGCGATGATGTCGGCATGGAAGATCGATTCGGCCTTCGCCGCCGCGGCGCTCGCAGTGGTTGCATCGGCCGGGCTGCTGATCGTCGCGCCCGCGCTCGCACGCGCGGACGAGGCCCGCGCCCGTCGGCAGGAGATCATCGCATCCAAGCGGACGCTTGCCGAGGGCGAGCGCGAGTTTGAGGCCTCACGGGCCCAGCTTGATGAGCGCCTCACCCTGCTCAGGCGAGAGCAGATCCCGCTCGCGCGCGCTTCGACGCTCAACGCGCGGATTGCGGCGCTCGCGGGCCTGGGCGCTCGAGAGGACGCACAGGGCCGGGTGCCCGAGCACGCGGTGTGGATCGATCAGATCGGCCCGGGCAACGCGCGAGGTCGCGGTGAGCTCCCGCGCGGGCTCAGCGTCGTCCCGCTCAGGCTTCAGGGCCGTGGCTCGTACGCTGCGCTGACCGAACTGCTCGCGCACCTGCGCGGTGAGTTTCCCGACATGAACGTCTCGGCGCTGCGTGTCTCGGCGTCGTCGACGAGCGCGGGCCCCGCGGCAGGGCAGTTCTCGCTCGAACTCGACTGGATCGTCGTTGACGACGGCGCCGCCGAGCAGGCCGTCGGTGCCGATCGTGCCGTCTCGACCGACGGTGACGGTGCTGCGGGCGTGTCCCGTGTCGCAAACTGAGCGCATCGCTGGCATTCTCGCGAAGGGCTTGGCACCCTCCCGAGCATGAAGCGAACGACACAACGACGGGTGTCCTTCGCCGTGCTCGCGCTTGCGCTGACCGCGCTGGGCGTCGACCGGCTGGTGCTGAACGGCGGCGTAACCGCGCCGCGGGAGTCGCACGCCGCGACGCTGGTCACTGTCGCGGGTGCGGAGCGCACCGCCGCGGCCGCGCCCAGGCCCCCCGCGCCCGAGAGCAAAGCGCCCGCTCTTCCCACGCTCGCGGAGCGGTTCGAGTTGGCCGCGCGCTCGCTCCCTGAGCGGCCGGTCGATGGCTTTGCCATCCCTGCCGCGTGGAAGCCCGTTCAGGCGGACATCGAGATCATCACCGCTGAGGGCGCGCCGAGCCTGCCTGAGGTGGATCTGCGTGCGTTTGCGTCGGCGCACAAGCTGTCCGCGGTCGTTGTCCGCAACGGCGCGGGACTGGCCGCGATCGTCAACGACCAGGCCGTGCGGCTCGGAGAGGTCGTTGACGGGCTGACGCTGGCGGAGGTCGGTGCTCGCAGCGCGACGTTCTCGGACGCGCTTGGTCACCGTGTTGTGCTCGAGCTCGAGCAGCCTCAGACCGCGCGCGGGCGCGCCAAGCCCTGACTCTCGCGCGAGTCGGTGCGTTCCGTTTATGACGACCCAGACCCTGCCGATCCCGCACTTGGGGGTGAGGCCGGGTGAAGCCCGCGGGGACAACGTCCGACCATAGATGAGGCCCTGTGCGGAGCGGTCGGTGCGGCCGAAGCGCGCTGTGGGTCTGTCATGAGGGACGTGCCAATGCTTTCTGTTCCCATGTTCGGTCGGATGGGCGTGATGGGCGGCTCTCGGTCCAAGGCGTTCAGCCTGATCGAGCTGGTCGTGGTGGTTGTGATCATCGGCATCATCGCCGCGATCGCAATCCCGCGCATGAGCCGTGGCGCGACGGGCGCCGCTGAGAACTCGCTCGCCGCGAACCTCTCGGTGCTCCGCAACGCCGTCGAGCTCTACTACCAGGAGCAGGGGCGCTTCCCTGAAGCCGCGACGTTCGTCGAGGAGATGACCCAGTACACCGACGGTCAGGGCAACACCTCCGCGACGCGCACCGGCGCGTTCGTCTACGGCCCGTATCTCCGCGCGATTCCGCCCATGCCCGTTGGTGAGAACCGCGGCGCGTCGGGTGTCGCCGCCGCGGCTGGCTCGGGCGTCGCGTGGATCTACAACGAGACCACGGGGCGCATCACGCCGAACGCCTCAGGCAACGACTCGCGCGGTAACCCGTACTCAGGCTATTGAGGCTCCGGTCCTGACCCGGTCGCGACCCAGTCGGTCGAGGTCGGGGGAGGGCAAGCGAGCATGACGCAGGCGCCGACCGCGATCGAGTGACAACCGTCGAACCACGCCGCCCCGATGCGCCCGACACAGCGCGCCTCGGGGCGGTGTTGATGAGGGACCCGCCATGCCGCGCTCGCGCCGAGCCTTCACGCTGCTGGAGACGATCCTCGTGATCGTGCTCGTCGGTGTCGTCGCGGCTGTGGGGGTGCCGCGGCTGGTCGAGAGCGCCGACAGACGCCAACTGCTCGCCGAGGCGAGGCGTCTCGCGGCGGACTTGAACCTTGTCCGCGCCCGCGCCGCATCGACCAGCATGTCCTACCGCATTGTCTTCGATATCGATCGCGATCAATACTCGATCATGCCCCAGGACGGCGAGCGCGCGGCCCGCGTTCAGGAAGGCCTGACGTCGATCGATGCCGCTCCAAGCCCCACTGGGGCCGAGGTCGCGATTGACCTCGCCTCAACCTCGCGTACCGGCATGCTCACCGCGACGCACGGCGCGAGCCTGTCACGCCTGGACCTCGGCGGTGCTGATGAGATCATCTTCAACGGCTTCGGCGCGCCTGATCGCGGCGGCATCGTCGTTCTGTCGCGCGGCAAGTACTCCATCAGCATCACCATCGAGAAAGACCGCGGCGCGGTCTCCATCGGCGCGGTGACCCGCACCGCACTCGATCCGATCGCGGCCGATGAGCTGCCGCCTGCCGACAATGACGAGGCCGACGACATCACCGCCCCCACGACCACCGATCTCGAACTCGAACTGCTCACCGGCGGCGACGTGATCCGACTCGACACACCCATCGGTTCACTTCAGGTCGGGGGCACGCCATGACCCGCGCGGCGCATCCGCGCGCTTTCACGCTGATCGAGGTCACCGTCTCGCTCTCCGTGATGGCGCTGGTGATGATCGCCCTCGCCTCGGTCCTCACTCTCTTGGGGCGCGCCATCCCCACCGAGCGCGAATCGCTCGCCGATGCCCACGCCAATGCCGCGCGCGCCGCGTCAGCGCTCGAGTCGCTCGCCGGGGATCTGGTCGTCGCGTCGACGGTGCGCGATCTCTCGCCATCACCTCAGCGCTTCACCGACGCGCAGGGCCGCGAGGCGTTCCGCGCGCTGACCTTCACCGTCCCCGACCGCGATGGCGACGCCGCGCCAGAGTCGCTCACCGTCCGCTGGTCGGCCGGTGCGCCTGTGACGATGACCATCAACGGCGGCGAGGCCCGCACCGTCGTGGAGAACGCGCAGGACTTTGCCGTCCGCTGGGAGACTCAGTCCGAGACCGATCCCGGCGAACCCGGAGCGCCCGTCGAGGGCGCCGAGCAGCTCCTCGCGGCGTACAACGGCGCCACCGCGCTCGAGATGGCCTTCACCGGCGGCAATCAGATCCAGCAGGTCTTCACCGCGTGGCTTCCGCCCGACGTGATCTCGTGGCGCGTCACGCGCGTGCGCCTTGAGCTGCGATACTCGCTGCTCTCACTGGGCACACTCCGCGTCGAGCTATACCGTGCCTCGTCGGCGACGCGCCGCGCAACCGGCTCCGCGCTCGCCAGCGCCACGCTCCTGGAGACCGTGCTCTCCGCCACGAGCGCCTACACGAACGTCCCCCTCCCGAGCTCCGCGAGCTTTGTGCCGGGTGAGCTGGCGGCGATTCTCATCAACCCGGCCGTGCTGGGTGGCTCGCGCGCACGCTACAGCACCACGGGCATCCCCGACGACTACGCGAACATCGCGACCACCACCAGCAGCGGATCGTCCTGGACGGTCGTGTCCGACGGTTCGATGAACTACGAAGTCTGGGGCCGGATCACGCGCCCCGCGCCCGCGGTCGCACGCACCGTTCAGCGTGCGCGCCGGGTGGTTCTCTCCGTCACTCTGGGCGACGGCATCGCGCGCGAGCTTTCCGTCGCGCTCCCGGGCAGGCCGGAGTACGCGCCGTGATCCGCCGGGGCATTTCCATCATCGAGGCCGTGGTCTCCGTCGCGATCGTGGGCGGGCTTGCGATCGCCGTCATCAACACCGTGGGCTCGATCGGTCGCGCCCGCGCGAGCGCCGGCGAGCGCGCCTTGGCGCAGCTTCTGGCCTCTGACCTGCTGAGCGAGATCCTTGCCCGGCGCTACTGCGAGGACCTCGCCGCCAAGACCGTCACGCTCGGGCCCGAGGCCGGAGAGACGACGGCCGGCACGCGCGCGGCGTTCGATGACGTGGACGACTATCTGAATCTGACCGACCCGTCCGTCTCCGGAGGCGTGCCGCGTACGCGCGAGGGCCTCGAAACGCCGGGCGTCGGCAAGGGCTGGGTCAGGCGCGTATCGATCGAACGAGTGAGCCCGGCGGACCTTGCCGCGAGCCTGACCGATCAGGGTCTGCTTCGCGTCACGGTGACGGTCGAGCGCGACGGGCGTGTCGTAGCGCAGTTGTCGGGCGTGCGATCACGGCTGGCCGAGGAGTCGCCGCGATGAGCCCGCGCTATCGGCATCGCCGCGGTTCGGCCTATGCCGTGGTGCTTTCGATCGTGCTTCTTGCGACCGTGATGGCGCTGGGTGCACTGGCAGCGCTCCGGCGTGAGCGCGAGGTCCGGGTTGCCGAAGAGTCGGCGTCGCGGGCGCGGGCCGAGGCGCTGGGGGCGCTTGAGATCGGGGTGCAGCGTCTCGTGAATGCGGCGCCCTGGCGAGCCAGCGTCGCGAGCAGCGGCGTGCTGGGCAAGTTTCCGACCGGCGCCGGCGCGTCGCAGGCGGTCTCCGTGGTGATCGCGCAGAGCCCCGCGGGCGGCGCGATCTCGACGGATCTCTCCGCGCCGATCGTGCTCGAGTCCGAGGCTGTCGCGGGTGCCGCGCGACAGCGATACCGCATCGAGCTGACCCCCGCGGGCACGCCGATCGATGCGCTCACCAGCGCGCTGCACTCCGTCGGCGCGATGACGATCAGCTCGGCGGTCGTCCGCGGCTGGTCCGCGCCCGACGCAGGGACCTTCGGCGTGCTGGGCTCTGATTCAAGCGTGACCGCGTCGTCCTCGACCGTTGCCGCCGCCGTTTACGCCGCGGGATCGATCACCGGATCAACCTACTCAGGCGGCACGCGCGCGAACGCGGGCCTGCGCACCATGCCCGCTGTCGACATCTTCGAGCGTTATCGTGCGCTCGGCACGGCCGTGAACATCACGTCGATCCCCAGCCGAACCATCCAGCGCCGAGTGATCTCCCCCGGCGCGGGCGCCTACGGCGTTGCCGACGCCTCGGGCATCTACGTCATCGATGCGGGCGGCAATGACCTCACGATCCGCGACTCGCGCATCGCCGCGACGCTGGTGCTTATCAACGTCAACCGTCTCACGATCGCGGGCTGCGTCAACTGGGAGCCCGCCGCGCCCGGCTTGCCCGCGCTGCTGCTGCAGGGCGAGCTCGACATGCAGCCCGATGCCACTGAGCTCCGCGAGACGTCCTTTGGCGTCAACTTCAATCCCGTGTCCACTCCGTACCAGGGCTCCTCTGACGCCGACACCGCCGACTCCTATTCGAACCTCATTCGCGGCGTCGTCTACGTCTCAGGCAACGCTCAGGTCCGAGGCAACTCCGCGGTCATCGGCTCGATGCTCGTCGGCGGCAGCGTTGCCGTCAGCGGCACCGTTCATCTCCGAGCCCAGTTGACCACGATCACACCCACGGGCTTCACGACCGGCGCCGACTTCGCCCCGGTCGCGGGCTCGCTCGAGCGTGTCGTCGACTGACCGCGCCGTCCGAGAACCGGGCCGGTCGCGCGGGGAAAGCCGCCTGAGCGGGCCCGCCCGCCGCGCGCCGGGTGGGCGTGTCGCCCGGCCCTCGGGAGTGCGGCACAGGTTGCCGATGACGCTGTTCCGTCCGTGGCTGTTGGGAGGTGCGGGATGGGAGGCGGAATGTCGCAGTCTGCGCGAATCCTGATCTGTGACGATGAGCCGCACATCCGGCTTGTCGTCGCGGCGCGCCTGCGGGGCGCGGGCCACACCGTGACCGAGGCCGCTGACGGCGCCGAAGCGCTCCGCTGCGCCGAGCTCGAGCGCCCCGACCTGGTCATCACCGACTTTCAGATGCCCGAGATGTCGGGGCTCGACCTGGCCTGCGCGCTCGCCGAGCGACCCGCACTTGCGAATGTCCCGGTCATCATGCTGACCGCGCGCGGCCATGCCGTCGATCCCGAGCGTCTCGCGCGTACTCGCATCACCACCGTTCTTCCCAAGCCCTTCTCCGCGCGCGAACTGCTCGAGCGCGCCGAGGCGCTGCTCCGTTCGCCCCCCGCGGCGATCGCAGCCTGATCCCGTCCCATGCCTGGAGATCCGCCCGTGCCCGAGATCAGGCTCGCCCACAGCGCCGACCGCAACACCGATCTCTTCGGCGCCCGATGCGCCGAGCTGGGTCTGGCCGCTTGGCCCGTCGACCCGCAGGGCCGACTGCTCTCAGAACTCCCCGAGGGTGAGCCCGCGCTGCCGATCCCAGCCTCGCGAGAGGTTGCGGTTGCCGCGCTCGAGCTGCATCACGCCCGCGGCAACACCACCGGCAGCTTTGTCCGCCGGGGCGGCGTGATCCTCGCGTGGATCTCCGGCGTCACCGTCAAGTCGCGTCGGCCCGGCCCCTCGGGCTGGGTCGTTGCACTTGCCGACGACGCCCATGCGCCCCTGACGCTGCGACTTCTCGAGAGCGCGCGCCGCGATCTCTCCGACCGCGCCGAGCTCGATGAGGCGCGCCTTGCGATCGCCTCGTTCACCCGCGAGCTGACCGACTCGTACGAGACGACCAACCTTCTCTACACCCTGGGCCGAGCGATGGGTGACCCGACGCGCCCCGATCATTTCGCACGTCTGGTCTGTGATCGTCTGCGTGAGACGCTGAACTTCGGCTGGACCGCGGCGGTGTTCGTGAGCGAGGCCGAGGCGCCCAGCCTCCCCGAGCCTCTCCGCGGCGCGTGCGTCACCAGCGGCAGGTCGGTGCCCGCCGAGCACACGCTTCGCGGCGCATTGCGCCTGCGCGCCCGCGCGGTCGCGGGCCTGCGCACCGCGACAATCCTTGAGGGCCTGCCCGAGCTGACGAGCGCTCCCGGTTACCAGCTCATCATGCGCCCGATCTTCCGCGCCGAGGGCGTCGTGGGCGTCATGCTCGCTTCCGACAAGCGCGGCGCTGATCCGATGGCCTCCAGCTACGACACGCAGCTCATCGAGGCCGCGGGCGCATCGCTTGATGCGTATCTCGAGAACACCTGCCTCTTCGCCGAACAGCGCTCGCTATTCCTGGGCACGCTGCACGCGCTGGTCTCGTCGATCGACGCCAAGGACCCGTACACGCGCGGCCATTCCGAGCGCGTCGCCGCGATCAGCGAGCGCATCGCGCGGGCGCTGGGCTATCCCGCCGACCGCGCCGAGCGCGTCCGCATCGCGGGCCTCGTGCACGACGTGGGCAAGATCGGCGTGCCCGAGAGCGTGCTCTGCAAGCAGGGGCGCCTCACCGACGATGAGTTTGCGTCGATCAAGCGCCACCCCGAGATCGGTCAGCGCATTCTCGCGGGCATCCCGCTCCTGGCCGACGTTCTGCCCGGCGTGCTTCACCACCACGAGCGGCTTGACGGCAAGGGTTATCCGCACCGGCTCGCGGGCGAATCAATCCCCGAGATCGCGCGGATCATCGCCGTCGCCGATACGTTCGACGCGATGAGTTCGAGCCGTTCGTACCGCGCCGCGATGCCGCGGGAGAAGGTCCTTGCCGAGCTTGCGCGGAGCGCGGGCACGCAGCTCGATCCTCGGGCGGTCGACGCGTTCCTCTCGCTGGACCTGACGTTCTTTGATGAACTGATCGCCCGCGAGGCGCGCGCCGCCCAGCCGCCGGCCGTGCCCGCGCAGGCGGCCTGATCGGTTCTCCTACCATCCCGCGTGCTGAACTATCCCGCCGAACTCGGCGCCGTGCTCGACCACGCCTGGGCGATGCTCGTCCGGGGCGTGCGCGACGCGAAGCACGGCTTCCACACGCCCACGCTCGCGACGCTCAGCCCCGAAGGCCTTCCCGAGGCACGCATCGTCGTGCTGCGGGGCGCCGACCCCGCGCGGCTTGAGATCAGCGCGCACACCGATGCGCGCTCGCCCAAGGTTCACGAGTTGCGCACGCAGCCGACGGCCGCGTGGGTGTTCTATGACGCGCACTCCAAGCTGCAGATCCGCGCCCGCGCCCGCGCCGAGATCATCACCACTGCCGCGGAAGCCAACATTCACTGGGCCGAAACGGGTGTGTCGAGTCGGCGGTGCTATCTTGCGCCGCACGCGCCCTCGAGCGTTCGGCCTGCGCTCGATCCCAACCTGCCCGAGTCTGTTCGCGGGCGCCTGCCCTCGCGCGAGGAGAGCGAGCCTGGGCGCGTGAACTTCGCGGTGATCCTGACGCGTGTGCTGGCGCTCGACGTCCTGCATCTGGCCGCGGCCGGCCATACCCGCGCGCGCTTTACCTATCGCGACGACGGCACGCTCGAACGATCCGAGTGGCTCGCGCCCTGATCCAACCGAAGCACCCCGCATCGGACACGCCCCGACCGACGAATCATCTCGTGCCATGACCACCGGCCCCTTCACCATCATCTTCGACGGAGACTGCCCGCTCTGCGTCCGCGAAGCCCGGTTCATGCGCCGGCTCGACAAGGGCCGTGGGCGGCTCGCGATGCTCGACCTGGCCGCGCCCGACTTTGATCCTGCTCGTTTCGGGCTCACCATGGAGGCCGTCACTGGTGCCATCCACGGCATTGAGGCCGACGGCTCGATCGTCACGGGCGTCGAGGTCTTCCGACGGGCTTACGCCGCCGTGGGCTGGGGGTGGCTCCTGGCCTGGACCCGCTGGCCCGTGGTCCGCGCGGTCGCCGATGCCGCGTACCGCTGGTTCGCCCGCAACCGTTATCGGCTCACGGGCCGAACGGATCCCTGCGCTGCGGGGCGCTGCCGGGTCTGAGACGCGTCCGGAAATTCTCACCCGCGCCGGACCATCGCCGCTCGAATGCCCTGAAATCCTTGCGGCGCTCTTGCCCTGAGGTACGGTTCACTTCGTGAGTACGAAGATCCGTCATTGCCCGCGGGCATGGCTGCGCGTTCTGGTTCTCGCGGCCCCCGCGCTGCTTGCTGGCTGTGAGCACCTGAGCCGCGCGCAGATCGGCGACGGTGCGTCCGCCCCCGGATCGCGCATCGCCCAGGGCGGCGCGTGGGAAGTTGTCCTTCCGGGCCCAGAGGCCGCGGGCTCGTACGCGTGGGCGGGGCTGGAATCGGGTCGCCGCGACAGCGAGCTGGGCATCGCCTCGGCGAACCCGTATCCGCTCGACTTCTGGCCCGCCGCGCCCGTGCCGAGCGTCGAGCGCCCCGGGTACATCAACATCGGCAACCGCGCCGCGGGCTCGTATGTCTTCTTCCGCTCCGAGCGCCGGGTGGAGTATCGCAACGTCGAGGTCCGGGGCCCGCTCCCCCGCTGGTGAGCGGCGCCGGTCGACAACGCTTGAACTCCAAAGAAAGATCCGCCGCTCGCGGGAAGGCGCGGGCGGCGGCACGGAGGATCATTCAAGCAAGACGGCTCGAATGTGACGACGGCTTGGGAGGATCAGCCGGCGGGCTGACGAACATCAGGATCAGTCGAAGATCTGGCCGACCGCCGGGGGAGTGACGGTGCGGAGCTGCAGCGTCGTTTCCATGCGGAAGTTGGACTGGTTGGTGCGACGCTCGGCGTGGAAAATCTCGAGGCGGTAGACGAGTCCGTCCTGCAGCCAGGACAGGCGGTCGAGGTCGAGCCACTGCTCCTTGCGGGAGTGCAGGCCGCCCAGGTCAATGACCATGCGCCCGTCGATGAACACCCAGACGTCGTCGTCACCCGAGAACATGAACGTCTGGCCCGTGCCTCGGTTGTAGACGAACTCGGTGCGGACTTCGGTGGTGAAGTGGAAGTTGGACACCTTGCCCGCCGAGTTCGTGCCCGAGTTGCCGTACATCTCGCCGTTGATCGGGAAGAACCCGCCGAGGCTCCTGTACGGCTCGTCATTCGCCGAGTCAAAGACGTAGCGGTTGGTGTTGGGCACGCGGTTGAGCGTGAGCGAGATGTTCTTCGAGAGATTCACGCCCGGCACGTCGCGGTACCACTGGCGGAACGAGTCGAAGCTGGTGAGGCCGTTGCCCGTGCCGCCCGCGGTGAGCCGGCCTGCCACATCGCCCAGCGTCGCGTTGAACATCGCCGGGTTGATGTTGCGGCCGAGGCGGTCCCGGAACTCGGTGTTGATCGTCTGACCTCGGAGCGAGATCGGCACCGGCATGCGGTTGGCGTCAAGCTGCGCCGCGACCAGGCCCACGGTCGTGGTGCCCGAGAAGGCCTCGAAGTCGGGGTGCCCGCCCGAGACGTTCCTGCCCTTGAAGTCGCGGATCGTCGCGTTGAGCTGGAGGCTTGAGGGCAGGTGCGCGAACTGGTCGGTCGCACGGTTGGCCACCGTCGACTCAGGCCGTACCGCGAGGAAGGTGCCCGCAAGAGCGAGGATCGCGACCGCGCTGACGGCCGCGCGACCCTGGCTGGCCTTGTTCCGACCCGTTCCGACGTTCGTGTAGCCCTGACTCATGGAAAGACCTCCGATGCTCCGTTTCGCCCGCCCACCCGGCGCGGGGGTTCGATCCCGCGGCCCGGACTGACCGGCAACCGTCGCATGAAATCTCCATTTCGCCGACCTTCACCGCCAGCCGGGAAGATCGAAAGTCTGGCCAAACTCCTCCGCTGGCACCGCCTCTGACGCCTGTGCGGCCCCCGGGACCGTTCCTCAGCCCGTCCCAACCCCCGCCGCCCGCGGGCCGTACCGTCTGCGCGGTCTGTGCAGCCGATCGGCCCCGTGTGCCGATCTAGGCCCCGGGCCCCGAGGCGCAGAGGGACCGCGCCTGGGCCACCACGGTTCCCGAGATAGAGAAAGGTCGGAGGCATGGACAGCTTCGTCATCCACGGAGGTCAGCGGCTCAGCGGGCGCATCGCGATCAACGGCAGCAAGAACGCCGCCCTCCCCCTCATGGCCGCCGCGCTCCTCACCGACCAGCCCGTCGTCCTCCACGACATCCCCGACCTTGCCGACATCCAGAACATGCTGCGCCTGCTCAACGAGCTGGGCTGCACCCGCCAGGACGTGGGCAACCCCCGCAGCAAGGGCGGCATGACCGTGACGCTGCGCTCGACCGACGAGGCCGCGAGCCACGCCCGCTACGACATCGTCCGAACCATGCGCGCCAGCATCTCCACCCTGGGCCCGATGCTCGCTCGCCGCGGCATCGCCCGCGTCTCGATGCCCGGCGGCTGCGCCATCGGCGACCGCCCCGTCGACCTGCACGTCCGAGGCCTTCAGGCCCTGGGCGCACAGATCACCCTGCAGGGCGGCGACATCGTCGCCAAGGCGCCCGCGGGCGGGCTCAAGGGCGCGACCATGTTCCTGGGCGGCACGTTCGGCTCCACCGTCCTGGGCACCGCCAACGTCATGTGCGCCGCCACCCTCGCCCGCGGAACCACCGTCATCGAGTCCGCCGCGTGCGAGCCCGAGATCGTCGACCTCGCCGACCTCCTCACCAAGATGGGCGCCAAGATCAAGGGCGCGGGCTCGCCCCGCCTGATCATCGAGGGCGTCGAGTCGCTTTCGGGCGCCGAGCACCGCATTATCCCGGACCGCATCGAAGCCGGCACCTTCGCCTGCGCCGCCGCGGCGACCAACGGCGAGCTGACCATCGAGCAGTTCCCCCTCGACGCGATGTTCGCCGTGATCGACAAGCTCCAGGCCGTGGGTGTCCACGTCGAGGTCACGGGCGGCCAGTCCGACCTCATGCGCTGCACCGTCCGCGTCACCGCCGACCGCATCCTCAAGCCCGTCGAGATCACCACCCAGCCTCACCCGGGCTTTCCCACCGACCTCCAGGCCCAGTTCATGGCGCTGCTCACGCTGGCCGACGGCAACTCGGTCATCACCGAGAAGATCTTCCCCGAGCGGTTCCTGCACGTCGCCGAGCTCTCGCGCATGGGTGCGCGCCTCACGCGCCAGGGACCGACGGTCATCATCTCGGGCGTGCGCAAGCTCGTCGGCGCCCCGGTCATGGCCTCGGACCTGCGCGCCAGCGCGGGCCTGATCATCGCGGGCCTCGCCGCCGAGGGCACCACGACCGTCAACCGCGTCTATCACCTCGACCGCGGTTACGAGAAGATGGAAGAACGTCTCGCGGCGCTCGGCGCGCGGATCGAGCGTGTGAAGGCGGGGGAGCGTGAGCCCGCCGCCGAAGCGGTGGGCTGATCTGCCTCGCACACCTTTTCGAACTCTCTCTCCGCAGGCCCGTGCTCTCCGCACGGGCCTGTGTGCTTTCAGGGGGCGTTGGGCGGTAAGCCTGGCCGCTCAGCGCATCGAGGACGCGCCGGCCGGATCAGTAAGCCGGCCAGCCCAGTAATCCCGCTGCTCGCGGATGTAGGGCAGGTAGTGGGAGAGGTCCCAGATCGAGAGCGCGCCGTCGGCGCCCGCCGTGACGATCCGCGACGGGCCCATCGATGCTGGCGCGGGCGTCACGACATACGACCCGCCCTCGTGGGCCGTGAAAATCGCCAGCGGATCGCCCGTGGGGCCGTCCCACAGCCGGAGGCTCCCGTCCACGCTCGTCGACAGGAACAGCGGCGTGCCGTCCAGGGGGCTGGCGATCGACGACACGCTCGTCACCAGGTGCGTGTGCCCGCGCAGCGTCCGCTCCCGGCGCTCCAGCTTCGCATCAAACACCTCGATCGACGGCTCCCACGTCCCCACGATCCACCCCGACCCGTCGTGCATCGACGAGATCGTCCACGTCGGGCCGACCGTGTTCGCCTGCGCCACTTTCGCCCACGTCTGCGTATCCCACAGCGTGATGTTGGTCGGGCGGTGAACTGTTGCAAGAATCCGTCCATCCGGCGATGCGGCGACCCCGGTCAGCTCGTCGCTGAACGCTTCGCTCTGGCGCACGAGCTTGCCCTGTGCGTCGATGATGTGGAACCGGTTGGCGCCCGTGACCACCACCTGATCTCGCCCGGGCAGCGCGACCATCCGTAGGGCGCGGTTGGGCAGCGTGAGGCGGGCCAGTTCCTTGTTCTGCGCCAGGTCCGTCACGATCACCCGCGCGTCATCGCCGCAGGAGACCAGCACGCGGTCCGAGGCGAGGAACTCGATGTTCCGCACCCGCCCGGCATGGCCTCCCAGCCGGCGGACGGGCGTGCGCGAGGCGATGTCCCAGACCGTGACGAATCCGTCGTTGAACCCGCCCGTGGCCGCGAGCTTGCCCGAGGACGACACCGCGCCCGTGGCCAGCGGTCCGACCGCCAGCTCGCCCGAGGGGCTGGCCAGGCGCGTCAGGCACCGCATCGGGTCCAGGTCCCAGGTCCGCAGCAGGCGATCGTTGCCCGTGGTGGTCGCGATCGACACGACCTGCTTTCCGCCGTCGGTCAGGAAGACGTGCGCGGGCCGATCGTTGTGATACCCCACGCGCTGGCGCAGGCTCAGGTCCCAGACTTCCGTCGCCCACCAGCCCTGCATCAGCACCCGGGCCGTGCCGGGGATCGTGTGCAGGTGGCCGATGTGCCCGTTATTGTGCGAGAACTGGTCCTTCTGCGCGCCCGTGTCCGGGTTCCACAGTCGGAGCGACCGATCGGTGCTGGCGCTGAGCACGGCGTTGCCGTTCTCGACGAAGGTCATCGCCGAGACCAGCTCGGTATGCCCCTTGAGCGCCGCGACCGAGGCGTCGATCGCGCCTTCGGGCGTCGTCCAGCGCTCGCCCTTGCGGGTCAGGACGAACGCGGTGTTCCCCGATCCGCCCACGGCCAGTCGTGAGCCGTCGGGTGAGAACGTCGCGTGCGACAGCCGCTGACCATCGCCCGTGCGCAGCGTGCCCAGCGTCGCACCGTTGTCGGGGTTGACCATGAGCACGGCATCGGCCGAGCCCAGCACCACCAGCGTGCGTCCGTCGGGTGAGATCCGGAGCGGGCCCCATCGCGTGGCCACGTTGGGCAGCGCCGGCAGTCTGGTGCGGGTGAGCACCGCGCCCGTATTCGGGTCGACCGTCACGAGCTGTTCAGGGTCAGTCACCACGAACAGCCGCGTGCGGTCGGCGCTGATCGCCAGGCCCGTCGACACCGGACGCTTGCCCTGGTCGGTAACCCAGAAGGGCTTGCCCGTGCGGTAGTCGTACGACACGAGCTTGCCCGCGAGATCGATGAAGATCAGTGCGCCATCGGGCTCGCCCCCGCCTGGCCCGGGCACCGCGGCGCGCGGGCTGTCAAAGTCCATCAGCGAGAACGTCCGGCGGGCCGGGTGGTTCGCGTACAGCTCCCAGAGCGCCCAGGCGGCTCGGCGCGAGTCGGGCTCTTCGATCAGGCGCTTCCAGAGCGTTTCTTCTGCCGCGCCCATCGAGCCCGTCGCGCCCAGCAGACGCCCACGCTCGATCTCGGACGCGTTGAGCGCCGCGAGTGCGCTCCGCGCGTTCCGGTCGGCTCGCGCCGCCTGCACGCTCGCGACCACGCCCAGCGCCACCGTTGCCGCCAGCGCCAGCCCACCCGCGATCAGCAGGCCCCGATAGCGCCTCATCTGCTTGCGCAGCACGTACAGCGTCGAATCCTGCCTCGCGACCAGGGGCTCGCCCGCGAGGAACCGGCGGAGGTCGTCCGCCAGCGCCGCAGCCGACTGATACCGCCGCCGCGGGTCCTTCTCCATGGCCGTGCGCACGATCGTCTCGACATCGCCCCGGAGCAGGCGGTCCACGGTCGAGAGTCTCGGCGCTTCCTGCTCGCAGATCGCGCGGACCGCCTCGGGCAGCGCCGCACGCGTGAGGTCAAAGGGCAGCTTGCCCGTCAGCACCTGGAAAATGATCACGCCCAGCGCGTAGACGTCCGAGCGCGTGTCGACCTTCAGCGGGTCGCCCGAGACCTGCTCGGGGCTCATGTAGGGCAGCGTGCCGATGAGCTGGCCCACGCCCGTGCGGATCGTCGTGCGCTCGATGTCGGGGTCCGCCGCGCGCGCGATGCCGAAGTCGAGCACCTTGGGCTCGCCCTCGGCCGTGACGATGATGTTCGCGGGCTTGAGGTCGCGGTGGATGATGCCGTTCTGGTGCGCGTGCTGCACGGCGTCGCAGACCTTGGCGACGAGCGCCAGCCGGTCGCGGGTGGATGAGGCCGGGCCTTTCAGGCAGAACTCGGTGAACGTCTGCCCGCGAACGAGCTCCATCGCGATGTAGGGATATGTGCGAGCCGTTTCGCCGGGGTGAGTGGGGGGGGCCCAGGTGCCGGCCTCGTAGACCTGCGCGATCCCGGGGTGATGCAGCCGCCCCAGCATCTCCGCCTCGGCCTCGAAGCGCCTGACCATCCGCGCGCTGAACAGCCCGCGGCGCATCACCTTCAGCGCCACGTCGCGCCGCGGGCGTTCCTGGCGCGCGTGGTACACCACGCCCATGCCCCCCGTGCCCAGCACGCCCACGATCGTGTACGCGCCGATGCGTTCCGAGGCGCTCAGCGTCGGTTCGTCTTCGGGGGGCGCCATCGCCTCGCCCAGGCCCGTGCGCAGCAGCAGGCCCGGCGCAGCCTTGGAATCCAGCAGCGACGAGCCCTCGTCGGCGTAGCTCAGCAGGCTCCGAACTTCGTTACGCAGCCCGGCGTCGCCCTCGCACGCCAAGTCGATGTACGCCGTGCGCTCGCCGTGTGGCAGCTCCGAAGCCTTGAGAAACACCTCTTCGACGCGCGCGGGCGAACTCATGCGCCCTCCGTCGCGTCCGCGCTCGGCGCCTCGCCCATCGCCCGCGCGAGCCACGCCCGCGCGAACACCCAGTCGTTCTTCACCGTCGCCGGCGAGATCGAGAGCGCTGAGGCCGTCTCTTCGATGCTCAGCCCTGCGAAGTAGCGCAGCATCACCACCTCGTGCTTGCGGGCGTCGACCGCCTTGAGCTTGCCCAGCGCCTCGTCCAGCGCGAGCAAGTGCTCGGACTGTTCTTCGGCCGCGATCTGGTCGGGCTCGAGAGCCACCCGCACCCCGCCGCCGCTGCGCTTGATCGTCGCCTTGGCGCGGGCGCGGTCGACAAGGATCCGCCTCATGGCAATTGCCGCGGCGCCGAAGAAGTGCCCCCGGTTATCCCACTGAAGCTCCTGCCCGCCCGGGCCGAGCAGCCTCATGTAGGCCTCATGGACGAGGGCGGTGGGTTCGAGCGTCTGCGGGCCGCCGCGCTCGGCATTCAGGCGCGCCGAGGCCAACCGGCGCAGCTCCTGATAAACCAGAGGCAGAAGGTCGCTCGCGGCCTGCGAGTCCCCCCGCGCCGCGGCATCCAGAAGCATCGTGACGTGAACGGTGGGGTCCATGTCGCAACAACACCAAACGCTCGGGCAATCTCCGCGCGCCCGTCCACCTCTTCAGAGGGGGTCCAACGCCCGGGCCCGACCCCGAGAAAGGCGCGTTTGAAAAAAAACTGCTATGACGTCAGCCGCAAGACCCGGCATTATCGCATGGAAGTGGCGGAGACGGAACCCCCACGGTCCGGATTCCTCGCCCAAGCGTCCGGGCGGGGTCCGGAAAGTCGGTCGGGGCGTTCTGCGGGCGTTTGGGGCGGGCCTTATGGCGCGCCACGGGTATCCCCCGCGCTCACACAGAGGAGTCTGATCCATGCAGCGTTCGATCGCGGTGCTGTCGCTTTGCGCGGGCTTGGCCGTCTCCGGGATGACCCGGGCCCAGTCGTTCAACATCGAGGTCAACAACGGCGCGATCACCGCCGTGAGCAACTCCTTCGGCGCCGCGGGGCTCCCCGGGGCCTGGAACTCCTACAACAGCTCGTCCCCCGCGACGATCCCGCTGGTCAACCTCGACGGCAGCGCGTCGGGCGTCACCTTCACGCGTTCGCTCGTGGCCAACTACGCGACCGCCGCGACCGCGAACATCTCCGACTTCAAGGCCGTCCTCGACGACTACCAGTTCGTCACGGGCGTCTCGCAGATGTCGATGACCTTCAACAACCTGCAGCCCGGCGTCTACATGGTGATCGTCTACAACGGCGCGCCCTCGGCCGCCAACGTCGCCAACTACTGGTCGCCCGAGCAGACCAGTCCGACGTGGAACTACGGCGGCGGCACGGTCGGCGCCAACACCTTCAAGCCCCTGCGCACCCACAATTACATGGTCTGCCAGACCAACGGCAGCAACGCCATCAATGTCAAGGTGCAGGCCGCCGCGGGTGAGGCGCGCGTCAGCGCCATTCAGATCGTCAAGCTCACCACCGACTGGCGCGTGTACGTCAATACGCCCACCCGCGGCTCACAGGCCGGCACGAGCTGGCTGAGCGCGATGGGCGACCTGCAGGACGCCCTCAACATCGCCCGCGTCCTCGAAGACCGCTGCGAGATCTGGGTCGGCTCGGGCACCTACAAGCCCACCGCCGGTACCGACCGCACCCTGGCCTTCGACGTGGCGCCCGGCGTCTCGATCTACGGCGGTTTCGCGGGCACGGAGACCTCGATCGGCCAGCGCTCGGGCCTGCCCGCCGACGAAACCATCCTCTCGGGCGCGATCGGCACCGCCGCAGCGACCGACAACTCACGCACGGTTGTGAAGGTCAACTTCGCGGGCACGCGCGCCGTCACGCTCGACGGCCTCACGATCCGCGACGGG